>JAKSMD010000058.1 GCA_024400815.1 Bacteroidales bacterium
GGGCTATGACAAGGACGGCGACGGCGACATCGACGTCAGAGACCTGAAGATGATCACGAAGGCGGACGCACTGAAGGTGCTGCGCATCTACTGGGACAGGTGGCGAGCCGACAGCATCATGAACCAGTCCGTCGCGGACATACTCGTGGACTGGGTGTGGGGAAGCGGAAAGTGGGGAATCGTCATCCCGCAGCGGGTCCTGGGCGTGAAGCAGGACGGCATCGTGGGGGTGCAGACCATCACGGCGCTTAACGCCGCCAATCAGAGGAAACTGCATGCGGACATCTTCGCTGCAAGGGAGAAGTTCTTCGATGACATCGTGAAGAAGGATCCGTCGCAGAGGGTGTTCGCCAGAGGCTGGAAGAACAGGCTCAATTCATTCACGTTCGTCGGATAGAAAAAATGAAAACCAAGCTACATATAATATATATGGTAGTGGCGGCATCCGTGGTGCTGGCACTGGCTATTTCCGTTTGGCGGAACGTATCGCTGAGAAGGGAGGCCGGACGGCTGAAGGCCGACCTTGAGACTGAGATCTCAGGAAGGACGGACGAACAGCAGGTGCTCACGAAGGCCGAACTCAGGGAGTGCTTCGACGGCTACGTGAAGGAGCTGAAGGAGTACGGGGTGAGGGCCGGAAGCGTCGAGAACATCGTCGACATAGAGTACCGGATCAGGGACACAACCATTGTCAGGGAGAAGGTGGTCACCGTGTACGACACGGTGAGGAGGAACTACCGGCAGGAGTTCGACGTGAGGACGGAGTGCTACAGGATAGCCGGCGACGTGTGCGACAGCGTCGTGACCATCAGGGAACACGACCTCAGTGACGACATCCTGGTGACACTGTACCGGGAGAGGAGGACGTGCCTGTTCGACAGACGGAAGGTCAAGGCCATAGCCATCAGCCAGTGCAAGGGGGACACACTAAAGATTCTGCGCAACCTCAAAATCCGCGGACGTGACGAAAAATAGTCTAAGGGAATGAACCCTTGTTCTGCTGCAGTTCAAAAAAATGGTAAAGATCCAAGGGAATGAACCCTCGACTCGCCGCAACTCGAAAAAAGGTGAAGACCTAAGGTGATGAACCCTCAAAAAACTTCAAAAATCCAAGTCCGCAATCCCGAAAATTTCCTGCAACGCAATACAACAAGAATCCAATCCGCTATCAACCAATGGAATAAAATCAGATGGCGGATTGGATTCTTCGTTCACAGTAGCGCAACACCAAGTATGTTAGCAGTACAAACAAAAAGAAAGGAATGAAGATGAAACCTAACGACTGCCTGAAAACCGTCACCGACGTCCTGAAGGAAATCAGAGACTACGCCGACTCCATTGGCTACGATGCCGTGGTGCTCGACATCAATCTCGAAAGGGAGAACGTCACGTTCCTCCTGCGAAGGGAGGAGATCGTGGACAGGAGGGAGTACGGATACACCAAGCGCTGGTACGAGCGCAGATGCTCATACCGGTATTCCGTCCAGACATACGACATCGGAAGCGAGGAAAGCGGGGACTGCCATTTCGACCGAGACGGATACCAGGTGGGCGGGGAATACAGATTCTGACCTCGAGAACATCAACAATCAAAAAAGAAGAGACTATGCCAAACTGGTGTGAAAACCTGCTGAAAGTGGCGGGAGAGAAGAAAGAAGCAGAAAGATTCCTCAATGACGGAGTGGCGGACGAGAAATGGGCGATCAGCCACTACATTCCAACTCCGAAGGAACTGCTTGAGAATGGAAGCAGGGACGAGAACGTCCTTGCGGAACTGAGAAGGAAATACGGACACGACCACTGGTACGAGTGGCGGCTGGCCAACTACGGATGCAAGTGGGACTGCGAGGCCGAGTATGAGATGGTGAGATGGGACGACGGAACGCTCCTCATAGAGTTCGACTCCCCGTGGTCACCGCCCGTGGAGTTCCTCAGACACGTGCAGCGTATGTATCCGAAGCTGGATTTCGAACTGCTCTATATGGAGCTCGGGTGCTTCTTCGCAGGATGCGCAGAAACGGAACGCGACGAGGAGGGCAATCCGTACATCGTGGACGAATACGGTGAACCGTACTACGAGGACGAGGACGGCAACGTCATAGACTACAACGCGGAGGGCTTCGACTGGGAAGAGTTCGAGAAGGAGCACACGGCCGTCGCCCGCAACCCATTCGAAAAGTAGTTCCACGACACACAATCAAAAAAGTTTGCCATGGAAGAAGACAAATGCAATCAGACTGCGGAACTGTTCCGTGAACAGAACCGAAAACTCGGAGCCTGGACCGAGGAGTCTTACGGAATGCTGAAGGAACTCGTGTTGGAAAAGGGCGGGCGCATTGGAACCGACGATGACGCAATGGACACCATCTACGCAATGGTATGCACAGGGGCTGACTTGGAGGAGATGAGGGTGACGGAGATCCTGTGCGGCGGAGTGGACGCTGACGTGATGGTCTCCGTCACCTGTCCGAACTGGGAGTCCGGCGACAGCGACACGTACTCGCTGAAGAACGACTGCTGGTTCGTCCCTACGCTGGCCAACATCGTGGAGCTGGTCGAAGAGTACGTCTGATGAAAACACGCCCAAACACCAGTCGGCAAAGAAGGTCATCTTCACGGCCGGCCGGTGTTTTTTTATAACAAGTTCACAATCAAGTGGAAAAAATGAGGCCGTAAGAGCAAACAATTTTGTCAAAAGCAATCCCCACTGTATGTTAGCAGTACAGTTAACACATCAATCAACAACAAACACAAGATGAATATGGAGACACTGACATTGGAAAGAAAGAGAACTGCAACCGGAAGCACCTACTTCAACGGAGAGGGCGCATACCAGAAGGAAATGGACGAGATGTGGGAAAGGCTCGTTCCGATGAGCGGAATGGCTTCCACGCTGAACGGAGAACTGGTGAGGGCGGTATCGAGGCTGAACTACGAGTTCTTCACCAACGGAAACCTGAACGCCTGCGAACAGCACTTCCACGACGAGGAGGAGGTCTGCTGCTGCTGTCACGGCACGGGAAGCGTTGAGGACGAGGATGAGGACGGCAATCCGACCGAGGTTGACTGTCCCGAATGCGGCGGCAGCGGATATTTCGTCGAGGAGGTGGAGGACGAATGCACGCTGTCCGCAATGTTCGGGAACTTCCTTCTGCTCATTGAGGAGTGCGTTCCCGAAGCCGAGGCGGAAGTGGAGATGGTGCGCGACATCATCCTCTCAAACCAGTATGCGAGCCGCAACCAGTTCTGCGAGCGAAACGAAACCGCGTACAACGACTTGATGGACGCTGTTGCGTTCCACGTTCTGACAACTCCGGACGGAGAGATTCCGGAAAGGTATGTGGAAGAAATGGAGGAATAGGGTTCAAAGGACAACGCGATGAGAATCGGATAACGGACGGTCGTCACTATGTGGCGTCCGTTTTTTTTATTTCTGCGCAATTTTAGTATCGTAATACTATGGAATGAAAAAAAGGAAAAATCAGTACGCAAAACGAACCAAACGGAATGAGAAATAACAAGGTTAAAATACCGAATAACGAAATTAAAAGCGCACCAAAAGCGCATAAACGAAAAAAGCACTCACGAGTTAAACTCGCAAGTGCTTGATTTTCTTTGTGTCTCCGCAGGGATTCGAACCCTGGACCCATTGATTAAGAGTCAATTGCTCTACCAGCTGAGCTACGGGGACTTTCTCGTTTGTTTTGAGGTCGCAAAAATACACTTTTTTTATATCTTTGCAAAAAAAATGAGATGAAAATTTATACCAAGACAGGAGACAACGGAACTACCTCATTATCAGACGGAACAAGGGTTCCCAAGAGCGACAGCCTGCTCAATGCCTATGGCACAATTGACGAATTAAACTCCTTTATCGGGCTTCTGATTTCGGAGGAAAATGAAATTTTCCTGACAAAAACGCAGAATTTCCTCTTCCTTATCGGCGGAATGCTGGCCACCCCAACAGACAAATGGGACTGCTATTATAAAGATGTCTGCCTGGAGGACTTTATTCTGGAAATCGAGGCCGAAATCGACCGGATGGCAGCAGAACTTCCTCCCTTCAAAGGATTCATCCTGCCACAGGGCGGCAGAGCCATCGCCTATGCGCACATCTGCCGCACCGTCTGCCGTCGCGCCGAACGACTCGTCGTCATTTTGGCCACCCAAAACGAACGCTACAAAATCGTTCAAAAAGTGCTGAACAGACTGTCCGATTATTTCTTTATTTTGGCCAGATTTTTCCACAAAAAACACAATATTTCGGAAACTGTTTATCAATCAATTAAATAAAATATTTTGAAAAGTGGTGAAAATTCAATTTTTATATTATTTTTGCGCCCTCTTTTCTTCAAACCATTTTAATCAAAAAAATTATGTATTGGACATTAGAATTAGCAACAAAATTAGAAGATGCTCCCTGGCCTGCTACCAGAGATGAATTGTTGGATTATGCCATCCGTTCCGGTGCCCCAATGGAGGTGATTGAAAACCTTCAAGAAATGGACGATGAAGGCGAAACTTACGAATCTATCTTGGATTTGTGGCCAGATTATCCAACAAAAGAAGACTTCTTCTTCAACGAAGACGAATACTAATCGTCTGCGCTGCCGGAAATTTTAGGTGGAGCATATACACATAAAGAAAGTGAGCTAACATGGCTCGCTTTTTTTTGCCAAATTCTCACTCTTTTTTACTACTTTTGCAGCGCCAACAAAAAACATTAATCATGAAAAAGATCATTTTCTTTGCGACATTTTTATTTGGTGTTTTTAACGGAAACAGCAAACTGGAGATTCCGGCGTACACCTCTTCCGAACAGACTATTGTCCATACGGGCGATACGGTTTCATACAATCAAAAAGCGCTTACTCCGAATTGGGTGGCGTATGAACTGACGCGGGATGAGGTTGCTGGGACAGTGAAGCGCTCTAACGAATATCAGGAAGATCCGGCGGTGCGCGGCAGACAGGCTACGTTGGAAGATTATCGCGGTTCCGGATGGGATAGGGGACACATGGCCCCCGCTGCCGATATGAAGTGGAGCAGCAAAGCCATGACGGAGAGTTTCTTCCTGACCAATATGTGCCCGCAGAACAATGAATTTAATGCGGGGGCGTGGGAGACAACGGAGAAAATGGGCCGTCGCCTTGCCAATACCTATGGGAAAGTATATATCGTCTGCGGTCCTATTTACACCAAAAACCACTTCGGCACGATTGGCCGCAACAAAGTGAAGGTGCCGGATGCCTTTTTCAAGGCCTTCCTTATTGAGTCGAATGGCACTTATGCGGCGATTGCATTTGTGATGCAGAACATACCTGGACATCAGGATTTGAAAGCCTCATCTATGACCGTTAATGATCTGGAAAAGAAGATCGGCCGCAATCTCTTTCCGAACCTTCCCGATTCTGTGGAAGAAGACGTGGAATCCAAGATCGTGAAAAAATATTGGGGCATATAAATTAAGGAAGTATATATATTACCACATAAATAAGAGTAGGGAAGGACCATTATTCGCTAAATTAGGCATGCAAATCGTTTTTTTATGTAAGTTTGCCGCCTCAAATTTTTTAGGGATATGAAGAAAACACTCGTGAATATCGTGTCTGAAGCAAATCCTGCTTCGGCCTATCTTTTTGTGAAAGAAATGTATGAAGAGGGCGATGAATTGCTGTTCATTGCGGCCAAGGATACGGAAGACGCTATGGAAGCCTTGATACAAGTGCTGGCTGTGCCTGACCATGTCGTTCATAGAATTGTTTTATACAAAGATAGAGACGCATTTATTTACGAAAGAATCTGTCGCCAATTGCGTGAGAACTTGAAGCAGGACGCCAATTATCATGTCAATTTGGCTGGCGGCACGCGCTATCTGGCTTTGGCTGTGCGGCAGGCCTTTGAGAAATACCATCCTAAATTTTTCTATACCAATGTGGAACACAATGTTATCATTGGTACCATTTATGATGATAGCATTGACGATAATGACGACTATGTGCTCCCGATTCGCTATCGCATGACGATAGGCGAGTATTTAGCGCTGCATCGTTTGAGTCACGATATCACCCCGACGGATAGGCACCAGGCAAGGTTCCCGCGGGAGTTTGCCAATCGAATTTTTGAACTGGTTTCTATGCATCGACTTTCGTCGGAAGAGAGTAATGTTTTTGAAAAGCTGAGAGAAGGCTACCGCAATGGAAAGTCCCGCCAGACCCGTCGCACGCTGCCGGGTTTGCGTCAGCGCCAGCGGATTGCTATTGACGAAATCTGCGCTCCTCAGAATCCGGAGTGGGTGCCGATTCCGAACCTTAAGGAGTTTCTGCGCCATATCGGATTTGTCCCGCAAAATTCGGGTTTCATGTCTCGCGAGGAACTGGAATACATTACGGGCGGCTGGTTTGAGGAGTTCATCTTCTATTGGGTGCAATCGGCGGTCAATCCGGACGACGTCGCCACCGGCGTACATATCACGCGTAATGTGGCAGGACATGACAATGAGCTGGATGTGGTCTTTGTGCGTGGCAACAAGCTCTTTGTTATGGAGTGCAAGAGCGGTATCTCGACTACTTCCTTGTTCAATGAGATTATCTATAAAGCATGTGCGCTGAAGCGAGAACTGCTCGGACTTTCATGCCAGTTCTATCTCTGTTCTCTGAAGAAAGACGAAAATAATGAGTTGAAGAAGATTGCCGAGAGCATGGACATTACCTTTTGCGATAACGCCATCTTGAGCAACCCACGCAAGCGCAGTCGCATCACCGCTGCCATCCGCCGCATCACCCAGAGCGAATTGTAGCCATTTTGCCTTCGGCAGCCATTGGCCGTTAGCATTTTGGAGTCACCCCTCTACTTTTCTACCTCTCTACTTCTCTACTTTCAAACCTGAAACTTGAAACTTTGACCATTGACATTGACATTGACATTGACCTTGACTTTGACTATAGAGGTGTACCTTAATTATCAATTGTCAATTGAAAAGATTCTCCCCTTTTTTCTCTCTTTGGGTGGTAATGACAACCGATTTTTTTGTACCTTTGCCGCCTATTTTGTTTATTATGAAAAAGATTAGAATTTTTTGTCTGGCTTTATTGGCCGCATTTGTGCTATCTTCCTGTCATACAGAAGATAAAACTACTCCTGAGTATGCAACTGAAACTTTTGTGGATGCCTTCTATACGGCAGATTTCAATACCATGTATAAGTGTACTCCTAAGAATTATCATCCCATCATCGAGCAGATGCAGCGTGCGATGAATAAGAACAAAACTAAGTTCGAGCAAATCAAGGAAAACGAAGTCGAAATTTTGGAAACCACATGTGTCTCTCAAAATGACAGTGTAGCCCAATGCGAATGTCATTTCAAATATAATGGCATGGAACGCAAAGTGACTTATGTTCTTTGCAAAGAAGATGGTAAGTGGTTGGTGGATTTGACCATTTAATACGATTACTAATAAACTTAAATAAACGAAAAGATGAATTTTGTTGAGGAATTGCGTTGGCGTGGCATGTTGCACGATATCATGCCGGGCACAGAAGAATTATTGAATAAAGAAGTTTGTTCCGCTTATCTGGGCATTGACCCTACGGCGGATTCATTGCATATTGGACACATGGTTGGTATTATGATGTTGTCGCACCTTCAGCGTTGTGGCCATCGCCCCATTGCTTTGCTGGGCGGCGCCACCGGCATGATTGGCGACCCGTCAGGCAAATCTCAAGAGCGTAATCTCTTGGATGAAGCTACTCTCCGCCATAACCAAGAGTGCATCAAGAAACAGCTGAGCAAGTTTCTCCAATTTGATACCGATGAACCGAACGGTGCTATCTTGGTGAACAACTACGATTGGATGAGCAAATTTTCTTTTTTGGAATTCATTCGCGATGTCGGCAAGCATATTACCGTTAACTATATGATGGCGAAAGATTCTGTGAAAAAGCGTCTCAATGGCGAAGCAGGCGGCATGTCATTCACCGAATTCTCATACCAGTTGGTGCAAGGATATGATTTCTTCTATTTGAATCAGAACTACGGCTGCAAGTTGCAGATGGGTGGCTCCGATCAATGGGGCAATATCACCACCGGTACGGAATTGATTCGCCGCAAAGCCAATGGCGAAGCATATGCGCTCACTTGCCCGTTGATTACCAAGGCGGATGGCGGCAAGTTCGGCAAGACCGAAAAGGGCAATGTGTGGCTTGATCCGGAAAGAACGTCCCCATACGCATTCTATCAGTTCTGGCTCAACTGCTCCGATGACGATAGCAAGCGCTATATCCGCATCTTCACCCATTTCACCCGTGAAGAAATCGAAGCAATGGAAAAAGAACACAACGAAGCTCCGCATTTGCGTATTCTCCAAAAGGCCTTGGCAAAAGATCTTACCATTCGCGTTCACTCTCAGGAAGATTATGACGCTGCTGTCAATGCTTCGGAAATTCTCTTTGGCAAGGGTACGGCAGAAAGCCTTTCCGCCCTTCCTGAAAAATTGTTCTTGGCGGTATTCGATGGTGTTCCTCAATTTGAAATACCCGCATCTGTGCTCGAAAACGGTTGTGGTGTTGTCGATTTCTTGGCAGAACATACCCAAGTGTTTGCTTCAAAGGGTGAAGCCCGTCGTATGCTCAAGGACAATGGCGTCGCTATCAATAAGGCCAAAGTGAAAGAAGATTTCATCATCAACAACGATGCTTTGCTCAACGGCAAATACATCCTTGTGCAAAAAGGCAAAAAGAACTACTATATCATTAAAATTCAGAATTCATAATTCATAATAAAACCCATTTCCTAACTTCAAACAACACGTCATCATGGGCTGGGGCAGTATCATATTTATCATAGTTGTCGGCATCTTGCTGATGATTTTGGATTTTTTAGTAATCCCCGGTGGCGTTGTGGCAATCATAGGCATGCTGTGCATGATTGGCGGCGTCATTACGACGTTTGTCACTTACGGCAGCACGGCGGGTATCATTATGATCTTTGCTACGGCATTGCTGACCCTTGTCTCCTTCTACTTGATGATGCGCACAAAGACATGGCGCAAGTTGCAGCTCAAAACGGAAATTGATAGTAGAATGAATGAAGTGAATGAGGAGGCGGTGAAGGTCGGCATGACGGGCAAGGCGCTTTCCCGTCTGGCGCCGATGGGCACAGGCCAATTTGGCGAAGAGATCGTGGAAGTATCCTCAATTCAGGATTTTATTGAAGTGGGTACGAATATTGAAATTGTTAAAATCGAAGCTAGTAAAATAATTGTAAAACCAAAATTGTAATGTTATGACACAATCCATCCTCGTTGTTATAGGCATTGTTGCGCTGGTCATCCTTTTCTTCTGGATGGTGCCTTTGCGTTTGTGGTTCATCGCCATCTTGAATGGGGTCCACATCTCCTTAGTTCAGTTGATTCTTATGCGTTGGCGTCGCGTTCCGCCAGATATGATTGTCAATTCTATGATTACGGCCAGCAAAGCCGGCATCAAGTTGAATCGCGACCAGCTGGAAGCCCATTTCTTGGCTGGCGGTCATGTTAAACCCGTTGTTAGTTCTTTGATTTCTGCAGATAAAGCGAACATTCCTTTGGACTTCAAGGCCGCTACCGCTATCGACTTGGCAGGACGTAATGTTTTGGAAGCTATCCAAACATCTGTTAACCCGAAGGTCATCAACACCCCGCCTGTCGCTGCTGTGGCAAAGGACGGTATCCAGTTGATTGCCAAAGCCCGTGTTACCGTGCGTACCAATATCCGTCAATTGGTTGGTGGTGCTGGCGAAGAGACCATCATCGCCCGTGTGGGTGAAGGTATTGTGTCGGCTATCGGTTCTGCTGAAACCCATAAGATGGTGCTTGAGAATCCGGATTCTATTTCCAAGCTCGTGCTTTCAAAAGGCCTTGACTCTGGTACGGCTTTCGAAATTCTCTCCATCGATATCGCTGATGTGGATGTAGGTAAGAATATTGGTGCTATGTTGCAGATGGACCAAGCCAATGCGGACAAGAACATTGCCCAAGCAAAAGCAGAGGAACGTCGTGCTATGGCTGTTGCACAAGAACAGGAAATGAAAGCTAAGGCACAGGAAGCTCGTGCTAAGGTCATCTTGGCAGAAGCAGAAGTTCCATTGGCAATGGCTGACGCCTTCCGCAATGGCAACCTTGGCGTTATGGATTATTATAAACTTGAAAATTTGAAGGCAGACACACAAATGCGCGATGGCATCAGCAAGGTCGGCCAATCTAATTCTAAAAATCAAATAAAACAATGAAAAAAATAATGATGCTGGTCGTGTTGGCCGCAATTACTTTGACAACTATGGCACAAAAAGATGTAATTAAATTGCCGCAACCGAATATGACCGGAGGCAAGCCTTTCTACGAAGTGATGAACGCCCGCCAAACTCAGCGCCAGTTTTCTGATAAAGAGTTGACCGATCAGATGCTATCTGATCTTTTGTGGTGCGCCAACGGTATCAACCGTCCAGATGGCAAACGCACTGCTCCTTCTGCGCGAAATTGCAAAGAAATTGACATTTATGTTTTCAATAAGAAGGGCGTCTATTTTTATGATCCTGTAGCGAATACCCTGAACTTGGTCTTTGGAACAGATGCTCGTCATAAGGTGAGCAAACAATGTGAATTTGCAGCTAAAGCTCCTGTGATTTTGGTGTTCTTTGCTAATTATGGCAAAATGCCTGGATTTGATAAGGAAGCTCGCGAATTTTACGGCGCTACCGATTGCGGCTATGTGAGTCAAAATGTCTATCTGTACTGTGCAGAAAAGAATTTGGCCACGGTTGTCATGGGCGCTATTGATCGTGAATCATTAAGTTCAATTATTCCATCTAGAGACGGCAAGGTCATTTTGGCACAACCTGTCGGCTTTCCTGAAAAATAATGAGAGAATCAATTTTTGCAATATTTATGATTTTGGGCATGGCATCTTTATGTTGTGCCCAAAATGTTTCCACCTCTAAGTATCAATATGAGATGGTTCGTTTGGATAGCTCTTTGGATGCAAAGGCGAACCCAAAGTTGGTGAAATTTGTCGATAAGAAGAAATCCAAACTGGATAAGAATATGAATGTCGTTATTGGTCGCACCGACATGGCGATGGTGAATTTCAAGCCCGCAAGTCCACTCTCTAATTTCTTGACCGATCTTTTGCTGGAAAATGGACCTCAGAAGGTAGAGCCTGCGGCGGTGTGCGATTTCGCTATGCTCAACTTTGGAGGCATTCGTGCCCAACTGCCCGAAGGCAATGTTACCGTGGGCAATATCTATGCGCTTTCGCCCTTTGACAACTATCTGGTGTTGATTGATGTGAAAGGCTCGGAACTGCGCAAGGCATTGATGAAGTTTACGGACAAGTTTTCAGCCCCAATGGCTGGGATAAAGATGGTTTATCGTAATGGTCGACCAGTTAAGATATTGATTGGTGGTGAACCGCTGTCGGACACCAAGACTTACCGTATGATCACCTTGAATTTTATTGCTGAAGGCGGCGATAACCTGCTGCGTGATGTTCATTATGAACGTGTCGTCAATTCCAATGTGATTTTCCGTGATTTTTTATTGGAAGAAATTCAAAAGATGACCCGAGAGGGCAAAGTCATTCATTGCGAATTAGATGATCGTGTTGTTATAGAACCTGTGTTTTAATTTGTTAAAGAAGCAACTTTAGAAAATGATAACCTTTGTAATATCGTTACTGCTATTAGTTCTCGGATATTTTATATATGGTAGAATTGTAGAACGCGTGTTTGGCGCAGATGCGAAACGTCCGACGCCCGCCATTACGATGGAAGATGGTGTTGACTATGTGCCAATGAAACCGTGGCGCATTTATTTAATCCAGTTTTTGAATATTGCGGGTGTGGGACCGATTTGTGGCGCTATCATGGGCGCGCAGTTTGGCGCATCCTCATTTTTGTGGATTGTGTTTGGTAGCATCTTCGCAGGGGCTGTTCACGATTATGTGTCCGGCATGATATCGATGAGAGAAAATGGATGTAATTTGCCTGAAATACATGGCAAGTATCTGGGCTCTACGGTAAAGCAGATTATGCGATGGTTTATGGTTTTCATGTTGGTTCTGGTGGGTGCTGTTTTTGTCAGCACACCCGCATTATTGCTGAAATCCAATTTTACGCCGAATATGAGCATTTATGTTTGGGTAATTGCTATTATGGCGTATTATCTAATCGCTACTTTATTGCCTATTGACAAGTTGATTGGCAAAATATATCCTCTATTTGGATTTTTATTGCTGGGCATGGCTATAGCCATTGTCTTTGCTTTTGTGAAATACCAACCCCACATTCCAGAGTTTTGGGAAGGCCTTCAAAACAAACATCCGCAAGCTGTACACAATCCTATCTTCCCGATGATGTTCATCTCTATTGCGTGTGGCGCTATATCTGGCTTCCATGCGACGCAATCGCCGCTGATGGCTCGCTGTATGACCAATGAAAAGCAAGGCCGTCCAATATTCTATGGCGCTATGATTACAGAAGGCGTGGTGGCGTTGATTTGGGCTGCTGCCGCTGCCTATTTCTTTGGACCTAATAGTCCGGTGGATACGGCTGGTCAAGGTGGACCTGCTATGGTGGGTATCATTGCCAACACTTGGTTCGTCCCCGTAGTGGCGGTCATAACGGTGCTGGGCGTTATCAGTGCGGCGATTACAACAGGCGACACCTCTTTGCGCTCTTGCCGTTTGATTGTTGCAGAAGCCTTGAATATGGATCAGAAACCGATACGCAATCGATTGTTTATTGCTATTCCAATATTCCTTCTGACAACCGCTGTTTTAGTATTCAGCTTGTCTTCGCCCAGCGGCTTTGACGTGATTTGGCGCTATTTCTCTTGGAACAACCAATTGCTGAGCGCATTCACCTTGTGGGCTATAACCATTTACTTGGTGGAAAATAAAAAAGGCCATTGGTATTGGATTACCCTAATTCCAGCACTCTTCATGACGATGGTCACCTCTTCCTTTATTTTCGTGGCTGAAAAAGAAGGGCTGGGGACTGTATTATCCCGTCCCGTTGGTTATACCATCGCGGCAGTCATCACCCTTGGTCTATTGTCTTTTTTCTTCTATCGCATGAAATCCATGCGTAAAGAGTAACTGGGAACGGAGCGCCTAAATGGCTAAGAGTTTCAGGTTTCAAGTGCGGAGACTCCAAAAATCAAATTGATAATTGAGGTGACGCCCCAAAAGTCAATTTTTTGATTTGAAAAACACTATTTGTTCATTTCTCAAAGACAACGAGGTTGTTAGTGTCACACATTAAGCGCAAAAGCAAATTTTGCGCAATCACCTTTTCCCCTTAGAAGGGGTGCCCGTAGGGCGAGGCAGTGATAAACATCACGGCGAAGCCGTACATTATTATACGTTATATAAAGGTTGCTGCGCAAGCATCTATAACACTACCCTGGCTTTCAGCGACTCCCAAGAAGTCAATGTCAACGTCAATAGTTGAAGTTTCAAAGGTAGAGCTGTAGAAAAGTAGAGAAGTAGAGGGGGTAGAGAAGTAGAGGGGAGTCCTAAATGCTAATGGCTAACGGCTGCCGCAGCATTCTCATAAAAAAAAGGCGCTCATTTGAGCGCCTTTTTTATGGTGACCCGTAGGGGTGTTATTTCTTAATGAACTTTGTGGTGAAAGCATTGCGACCGTCAGAAAGTCTGATGAAGTAGCAGCCAGAAGTGAGGTTGCTAACATTGATGCTGTTCACGTTGGCTTCAACTTGTTCGCTGGAAATCAGGCGACCATTGATGTCGAAAAGTTGAATGTTGCTTACATTATATTGATTGTTGTCAAAATTAATGAAAAGCGTGTTTTCTGCTGGGTTAGGATAGATTTCCACATCGTTTTCAGACAGGTATTCGTTGAGGCCTGTGCCGAAGTCGTTG
>JAKSMD010000059.1 GCA_024400815.1 Bacteroidales bacterium
CAACGAATGCCCAATCTCCAGCTAAATATTGGGTGCAATTCAAAGATAAATCGGGAACCCCTTATGCTATTGACCGTCCGCAGGAGTTTCTCTCGCCGCGCGCAATAGAACTTCGCGAAAAACACCATATTGCCATTCAGGAAAACGATCTCCCCGTGAATCCTGCCTATGTGCGCCAGGTGCTTGCTTTGGATAGTTCGATGCGACTGTTCACTCGCTCCAAATGGTTGAACGGCATTACTATATATTGCGAAAAAGATAGCATCTTGAATGAGATTTTGCAATTGCCGTTTGTGGCATACGCTGAACGCACGATACCGATGAAGGAACCCGAAGGCGATGCAATGGAACCCTATCGCTTTGATGCTGCTGCACCAGTGGTGCTGTCGGAGATGGAGGGTTTGTTAGACCAGAATGAATTGGATTATGGAAATACAAAGGAACAAATCCAACTGAACAATGCGCATTGGCTCCATCGTATGGGCTTTCACGGCGAGCGTATGCAATTGATGATTTTGGATGGTGGCTTTATCAATGCCGACACATTGCATTATTTTCAGAAATTGCGCGACGATAATCGTCTGTTGGGCGTGCGTAATCTGGTGACGGCGGATGAGAACCCTTTCCGCAAGCATACCCACGGCACGATGGTGCTCTCTTGCATTGCCTCTTATGTGCCTGGCGAACTTGTTGGCACGGCCCCTATGGTGCAGGTGTTCCTCTGTCAAACAGAAGATAGTCGCAGCGAAAATAAAATCGAGGAGGACAACTGGGTGGCTGGCGTGGAGTTGGCCGACAGTCTGGGTTGCCAGATGCTGAACTCCTCGTTGGGTTACATCAAATTTGATGATAGTACGCAAGTGCGTGTCTATGCGGATATGAATGGCGAGAAGAGCCGTGCTGCACAAGCTGCCACGATTGCGGCATCTAAGGGCATGCTCATCTGCAACGCTGCCGGCAATTCGGGCGACGAGGCCTGGAAATATATGGGCTCTCCAGCGGACGCCCGCGATATTCTTACAGTGGGCGCTGTTGATGTGCAGGGCACCAAAGCCCCCTTTAGCTCCTTTGGCCCAACCGCCGATGGCCGTGTGAAACCGGATGCTTGCGCCGTAGGTTATGCAACCTATCTGGCCAGCGTGCGAGGCAAGTCTATCCGCAGCTTCGGCACCTCCTTTGCCTCACCGGTGCTCTGCGGCATGGTCGCTTGCCTGTGGCAGGCCTTCCCCGACAAGTCCAATTATGAGATTATGGATGCTGTACGCCAAAGCGGTAACCAGTTTGCAAAACCCGATTCCGCCCTCGGCTATGGCATTCCCGATTTTTTGAAAGCATACAATATCCTCAAACAACCGCAACCCGCCTCTTTTACTGTTGATTTCGATTCTTTTGAGGTGGATGAAAATGGTACGGTTTCCGTTGAAATCTCTGACCCTAATGCAACTTTTATCATTAAAGGTGAAAAAGGGGACATTCAACCCAAAATCCAAAAATTGCATTTCACGATAGATGACGTTGAGTCTGACATCGTTAAGTATGTGATTCAATTTCCGAAGGCCGACAAGAAAAAAATGTATGAACTCTATGAACTGGAGGTCAAATGTCAAAATGAAACGCTTCGCTATACTATAGGTCGCGAAAAGTAAGACGCCGGTTCATTTTAATTCTCAATTACCCTTTCTCAATTCTACTATGCACGTAAGTATATTTGAAATTATCATGTTGCTCTGCTTCGCAGCTAGCTGGCCGTTCTCTATCGTCAGAGCATTACGCACTAAAGTCGTGATTGGCAAAAGCCCCATCTTCATGTCCATTATCATTATTGGATATGTATTCG
Source organism: Bacteroidales bacterium (assembly GCA_024400815.1). Classification (GTDB taxonomy): domain Bacteria; phylum Bacteroidota; class Bacteroidia; order Bacteroidales; family WCHB1-69; genus F23-D06. The sequence continues at coordinate 1,838 of JAKSMD010000059.1, forward strand.
GTATCATCCATAAGATAGTCTATTGCCCCGGCGATTGGGTGGTGTTCCTCTACCTTTTCAACTTGCTGATTGTCTCCTTTGACCTCTTTTTATATTTTCTCTATATAGGCAAAAACCGGAAAGATTTGAACAAGTAGTTCGCTTGGGATGCTATGAAGAAAGTCCTATTCCTTTTGCTGATATTGGCGTTAACGTGCTCATCATGCGAGACTTTTGAGCAGTGGCTTTTTAATGCCTCCGACTATCATCTGATAGAATCTAAAAACAACAATGAGGAAGACTTCGATTGGGAGGATATCTATTGGGATGATGCGGATTATGAAATATGGTACGACGAACTGGAGTACGATTGAGATTTTAAATTGACAATTGATAATTAAGGGGACATCTCCAAAAGGTCAATGTCAAAGTCAATGGTTAAAGTGAGAAGTCTGGGAGACTCCAAAATGTTAATGCCCAGCATAATATCCCACGGTGTCAGGCCAAACGATGCGGTCAATTTTGGAAGCGAATCCGCACCAAGCACCTAATACATTTTCCCCTTCAATGTTAGAGAATACAGGTGCCGGATTGGTGAAAGGATTGCTGCCCATGACGGCTTCATTGCCGCCCGTCATCATGAATCGGTAGGTGTTGTAGTCCATCAGACTGTGCTTGATATAGACCGTGTCGCCGGGGCGGAAGGAGATTCGCGACTGTTCTCGTCTGTCTTCCTCAGACAGCGCGGCCATGAACAATGTGGATACTCCAAAGCGCTCTATTTCGTAGTTGAAGGTGCAACCGTTGAAGGTCTTGTCGTCAAAGGCCATCGGCAAGGTGCAGGCCCATAGACGGTCGGTGAACTTCGGACAACTAACTTTGACTTTGAAACTGTAATAGTTGACTTCGGACGGGTCGTCGGTGAGCAGCAGACGGATGGTGCGCATGGTGTCGGCATTGACATATTCTGATGGATTGTCAAACCATGCTGAATCTAAATCGAATGTGTGCGGGATGGTCGTACGCGCAGTGTAGGTCTGCCCGTCGTATTTTACCGTCAGCGTATAGGACGTGTTTTCCTTGCCTTTGAGATTGCGACTGACGAAAGCAAAGTATAGCGGGGCGTCTGGACAGTATTGGAAGGTGAGCTGCTCGCTCTCGCCATCAGAAGATGTGACGGTGACTTCCGCATCCGTGACGGCTACATTGTTCAGCAGATAGTTTAAGTCTATCTCAGAAAAGTAGGGGAGACTTTTGGATAAAAAGACGATGGCGGGCTCGCCATTTTCAATGGTGCCTTCAATAACCAACTTGGGCGTGTATTCGGGCAACTCCACATCAATGGGTGTCTCACACGAGGTGATGGCTACGACCATCCCTAACGCTATATACAATTTCCAAATGAACGTATCTTTCATTATCAATTAAAACTTAAAGGTCCACATAATAGAAGGAATAATCGGGAACAAACTCATCTGATAGGCTTGGTTTTCGATGCTGAAATCTAAGTTGCTCATATCAAAATTGGTGCTCGTTTCCATATAGATGAAGAAAGGATTCTTTCGATTATAGACATTGTAAACGGAGAAGTTGAGACCGGTCTCGAATTTGCTGGTCTTCTTGATGGTCCAGTTGACGGCAAGGTCAAGACGGTGGTACGGCGGCATGCGATAGCCGTTGCGGTCGCTGTATTCTGTGATGTAAGAGCCCATATAGAAATAGTATCCGATAGGGATGGTCATGGTGTTGCCCGTCTGATAGACCCAGAGGGCAGATACGCTCAACTTGTTGCGGATGATTTCGTAAGTCAAGCTGATGGAAACATCATGGCGACGGTCGTACTTGGCCCAGAAGGGTTGGCCATTGTTGAGGTCTGGAAACTGCTTGCGCGTGAATCCCAATGTGTAACCGATGAAGCCGTTGAATTTGCCTTTGGCCTTCTTGACAAAGAACTCAGCACCGGTGGACCAGCCCTGGCCATAAACATACAACTGGTCGGGGTTCATCGTGAAGGCGCCAAAGTCAAGCCCGTCACGGTATTCCGCCAAGTTGTACATTTTTTTATAATATAGGTCAACATAGGTTTCAAACATGTTGTGGTAGAAATTGCGGAATACGCCGAGCGAGACCTGCATGACGGTTTGCGGTTTCATCAGGTCGGTGCAGGGCATCCAAACATCCGTTGGAAGTGAGATGGAAGCAATAGAAATCTGGTGCATGAACTGGTTGTTCAATGTTGCGGATGCCTTGATGGAGGTCATGGAGTCAATGAGGAATCGCACGGAAAGCCGCGGCTCTACTTTGTTGTACTGGCTGATGAGCTCGCCGGGCTTGTATAGGATGGAATCTACTATGTTGTCGGCCTCGTCAATGACATAGCGCGTGAAACTGCCGATGTGGCAGAAGTTGGTGTAGCGAATGCCATAGTTCAATTTCCATCTTTTGGAAATGTCCCATTCGTCGTGTGCGTAGATTGCGAACTCATTGGCCAAGTAGGGCTGCACATCCGGAAGCGCAAAATCATAACCCTCGCCGGCTTGTACGGCATATTGTCCGGGTAGGCATTGGTGGAAGGTGTTGTGCGCACCGAAGCGAATGTTGTGCTTGGGCGTTGGCAGCCAGGTCAGTTCGCTTTTTAGAGCATAATCGCGCACACCTGAGGCCAAGTCGAGTTTGAACACATCCATGCCCATGTCCGTTTTGAAATCATAATAACTGAAGGTGGCAGATGTGTTGAGGAATAGCTGATTGGTGATGATGTAATTCCAACGCGCGGAAGCTGCCGCATTGCCCCAGTGGAAGGTGCATTGGGTGCCCCCCGTCGAAGACTTGAATCCGTAAACATCATTGCCGTAGTAGGCCCCAAAGTAGAGCCGATGCTTGTCGTTGATGATAACATTGAATTTGGCATTGAGGTCGTAAAAATAAAAGTCCATGCCTTTGAGCGGAGAAGTGGGCTTTAAAAAAGGTTGGATCAGCACATCCGCATAGGTGCGTCGCGCGGATATGATGAATGATGCTTTGTCCTTTTTGAACGGTCCTTGGACGGTGAGATGCGAGAATATTAAGCCGATGCCACCATCGACATTATATTTTTTGAGGTTACCCTCTTTTTGATAGACATTGAGGATGGAGGCGGCGCGTCCCCCGTAATAGGCGGGCATGCCCGACTTGACCAAGTCTATGTTTTTGACGGCATCCGCATTGAAGATGGAGAAAAAACCGAACAGATGTCCCGCGTTATAGACGGTGGCCTCGTCCAAGAGAATGAGATTCTGGTCGGTGCCGCTGCCACGCACATAGTAGCCGCTGTTGCCTTCGCCACCCGATTGCACGCCAGGCAACAATTGTATGGATTTGATGATGTCGGCCTCGCCCATCAGGGCTGGCAAAGACTTGATGGTCTCAATTTTCATCTCCATGCGGCCCACATCGGCAGAGGCAATGTTCTGGTCGCTGCGCTCCCCTTTGATAACCACTTCCTCGCCTATGATGGATTCGGTCTCCAACTCAAAATGACGGGTTACATTGCTCTTGAGCGTGACGATCTCTTCTATGTTTTTGTAGGATAAATAACTGACAACCAACTTGTATGTGCCACTGGGCACGGTGATGGAAAAGAACCCAGCTTGATTGGTGAGGCACCCTTGAGGCCCCGCATTTTGAGCAGTGTCTGTTAAAATGATGTATGCCCCCATTAGCGATTCCCCATTGGCGGCATCCTTGACATTTCCTGACAAGGTGACGCGCTGCGCCGTTAGCATCGCCGGAATCAACCATAGAAAAGTGAGTATGTATAAAGCGTATTTTTTAGTCATTTTATAAAAAGTTGAATTTTATAAACGCTCAAATGCTTTGTTTATTGCGTGAGAAACCTCAAAAAAGTAGTTCTAAATGCCCCAGCGGCAATGGTGGGCTGATGGATATTGAAGCTGTTGTTGCCTCATAACGCCAAATCACTTCTAATTCCTTACGGCTAATTTCTCGTAACCTAATTTTTTGTATCTTTGCCGCCTCTACTTAAAATGGGGTAGAGGTGTTTATTTTATTTTTTTACTTAAAGTATTGAATGATATGAAATTAACTTATACGGATGCTTTGTTCGCAGTGTCAGAAGATACCCTTCGCGCTCATGCGCAATTGGCGGAAGCTGCTTTTCAAGAGACGATTCAAAAGAGTGGGAGAGGGAATGACTTCTTGGGCTGGGTGGATTTGCCCGCACAGGTTTCTGAAAATGAAATCCAAGCGGTGGAAAAATGTGCAGCCCACTTAGCTCAATGCTCTGAAGTGGTTGTCGTCATTGGCATTGGTGGCTCTTATTTGGGTGCCCGCGCCGTGATTGAAGCCCTTCAGCATGGCTTTCGTGCTATGATGCCCGGTGCCGCCCCAACGGTTCTCTATGCGGGCAATAATATGAGCGAAGACTATATCTCCGATTTGTTGGAGGTGCTCAACCAAAAAGAGTATAGCTTGATGGTGATTTCTAAGTCGGGCACTACTACCGAACCGGCATTGGCATTCCGCATTCTCAAACAACATTGTGAACAGAAATATGGCGTGGATGAGGCTCGCAAACGTATTGTCGCTATTACCGATCGTGCCCGCGGCGCCCTGAAAACGCTGGCTACGCAAGAAGGATACCCTACTTTCGTGATTCCTGATGATGTCGGCGGTCGCTACTCCGTGCTGACGCCGGTGGGATTGCTCCCGATTGCTGCTGCCGGATTCTCTATCCGCAAACTGCTGGATGGCGCTAAGTCGATGCGCCAACAATTGCTGGAAGCTCCCAATTTTGAACACAATATGGCTATGCAATACGCATTGCTCCGATATATCCTTTATAATCAAGACCGTCAAGTGGAACTGATGACCTCTTTCGAACCGAAATTCTATTTCTTTATAGAATGGTTCAAGCAACTCTTTGGCGAAAGTGAAGGCAAAGAACACAAGGGCATCTTCCCTGCTGGGGCTATCTTCTCTACGGACTTGCACTCCTTGGGACAATATATCCAAGAAGGCACTCGCCAACTTTTTGAGACCGTCTTGACCGTCGAACATGCCCATGCCCATGTGAGCATCCCATTTGATGAGCAGAACACCGACGGACTCAACTATCTCCAACATCGCTCTATTGATGAAATTTGCCATATCGCTCAACAAGGTACTTGCCAAGCGCATGTGGATGGCGAAGTACCCAATATCAAAATTTCTATTCCTGAAATCAATGAGTTCTACTTGGGCGAACTGATCTATTTCTTCGAACTGAGTTGCGCTATCAGCGGCTATATGCTGAAGGTGAACCCGTTTGACCAACCTGGCGTAGAAGCGTATAAGAAAAATATGTTCAAACTCCTTGGTAAACCGGGCTTTTAGCCATTAGCTATTGGTTGTGGAAAAACACATTACACTTTAAACTTTAAACCCTGTTTCGTGCAAGTTTTCATCTTCTCTTTTTTCCTGTTTTACGTTGTACTGCTTTTTGTGATTATGTGGATTACATCCAAAAAGGCGGACAATAAGACTTACTTCACGGGCAATCGGAAATCCCCGTGGTTTGTGGTAGCGTATGGCATGATTGGGAGTTCCTTGTCAGGCGTCACGTTTATGTCGGTGCCTGGCGATGTGTATAGTACGCAGTTTACCTATTTTGGAGTGGTGTTGGGCTATATTTTGGGTTATCTTGTGATAGGATGTCTGCTCCTGCCTTTATACTACAAACTGAATGTGACTTCGGTGTACGAGTACTTGGGCACGCGTATCGGCAAAGAGGCGCATAAGACGGGATCGGTCCTATTCTTTATCTCCCGTTTGTTGGGCTCTGCACTACGTATGTATCTGGTTATCTTTGTGCTGCAAGTGTTTGTCTTCGATGGCTGGCATATCCCTATATGGCTGACTTCGGTAGTGATGATAGCGATTATTCTGCTATATACTTTCCGTGGCGGACTGAAGACGGTTGTGTGGACGGACTTGCTGCAGACAACCTTCCTGCTGGGCGCCCTGGTGATTACCATTGTGGTTATCATGAAAAATATGGGCGGCTCCTTTTCTGAAGTATGGCAGCTGATGTCCACTGCCGGCAAGGATGGTGGCGATTGCCGCCTGTTGTTCAACACCGATTGGCGCAACAACAGCTTCTTCTTGAAACAAATTATTGGCGGCATGTTTATCACGATAGCTATGACGGGCTTGGATCAAGATATGATGCAGAAAAACCTTTCGTGCAAGTCATTGAAAGATGCCCAGCGCAATATGCTCTCGTTTACCTCCATCTTGGTGGTGGTCAATGTGCTCTTCCTAATGCTGGGCGGCATGTTGCTGGCTTTTGCACAGAAGAATGGCATTGACCTTGCCAATATGCCTACCGATCGTATCTACCCTGAGATTGCTTTCAAATATTTGGGCAAGGCCGGCGCACTGGTCTTTGTGTTTGGCTTAATATCCGCTGGGTTCTCATCCGCAGACGGCACCTTCACGGCGCTTACCACTACGGTATGCTATGACATCCTTCGTATTGAAAAACGCTATGCCACGGAAGCACAGCAAACGAAAATCCGTCGTGTGGTACACCTATTGATTTCCATGCTCTTCTTGACGGTCATCATCATTGCGTCCGCGCATCACAATGATGCCTTGATAAGAATTATTTTTATGGTGGCGTCATACACCTACGGACCACTGTTGGGCATGTTTATCTTCGGCATGTTCACGAAACGGGAAATCGCCGCCCGTCGTCGCTGGCTGGTGCCTGTGATTGCGGTGCTCATCCCAACATTGTGCTATGTGTTGTCGTCGCATTCACAGCAATGGCTGTGTGGCTACAAGTTTGGATATGAATTGCTGATTGTCAATGGTATGCTGGTGTTTGGGTCTTTGATGGCTATCAGCAAGCGTGCGTTGCAGGAGGAGAAAATTGAACTGAAATCATAAAAAACGATTAACTTAATTCACATTTTTATTAACTAAATTATTGTATTATGAAAAAGAAAATTTTAGCTGAATTGGTAGGAACATTCGTTCTTACATTGCTTGGCTGCGGTACAGCAATGTTCCTTGGCTGCGCTACACCTGCAGGCGTAGTTGGCACAGCAGTAGCCTTCGGCCTTTCCGTTGTGGCTATGGCTTACACTATTGGTGGCATCTCTGGCTGCCACATCAACCCGGCTATTACCTTAGGCGTTGCTCTTTCTGGCAGAATGACTTGGAAAGAAGCTGCTGGTTACTGGGTAGGTCAAGTTATCGGTGCTATCATCGCTGGCGCTATCTTGTTGCTCCTCACCAACATCGTTACCCCAGGTCCAGGCATTGCTGAAGGCATGAAGGATCTTGGTTGCAATCACGTAGCTAACGCTGGTGGCGTTGCTGGTGCGCTCCTCGTTGAAATCATCGCTACTTTCATTTTCGTTTTGGTTGTTCTTGGTACAACAGACGAAAAAGTGGGCGCTGGCAACTTCGCAGGTTTGGCAATCGGTTTGTCTTTGATTCTCATCCACCTTGTCTGCATCAACTTGACAGGTACCTCTGTGAACCCGGCACGTTCTATCGGACCGGCTATCTTCGCTGGTGGTCAAGCATTGGCAGATCTTTGGGTATTCATCGTGGCTCCTCTCGTTGGTGGTGCTCTCGCTGCCCTTGTTTGGAAATGCTTCAGCTGCGATAAATGCTGCAACAAAGCTGAATAATTGCTTTATAAAATAATAATGAAATGAGGCCTGGGCTTTTGCTCGGGCCTCTCTTTTTTTGCAACTATATACTACTTGGCCTGTTCCTATAAAAATATCACGGCGCAGCCGTACCTTGAGCAACCCCGGAGGGCTGAATCTCTGTAACCCCTGATAAGCCCGGAATGTAATGAAGGGCGCAATCTGGGGAGGAATGGCGAGGTGCGGGTGGGGAATGAATAATGAATAATGAACGATGAATAATGAATAATGGTGTGGGTGGGCAGCAAGTTAGGGCAAAAAGCGCGACGGCACCGCGTTGGATTGCGGGTAGGTGGTACCGGGCCGCCCAAATCATCATTAAATCAAAATATTCGGGTCAACAAGTATATAGTTGACCTTTTTTTATGATTGTCTCCAGCAAAAAGCAATCAATATCAAAGAAAACAAGCACTATTCTCCTATAAACGATTTTTTATTTCACGATGCAAGTTTTTTCGTTCATCTATTCTTATACGAAAGTCTGACCTATAGACGACATGTTTATAGGTCTCTCCATCAACAATGATAGATTCGTTATTGCCAACTTTCATGACTTTCTCATTGATGTGTTTTCAAAATGCTTGTTGACAGAATCCGAATCACAAACTATTGAAATAGAGTACTGGTAAATCTTCTCGTGAGAAAATGTGCATAATTGGATATCTTCTTCTTGGGTTAATAGGGACTCGTATGGGGATTCAATTTTAATGTATAAATTTCTGTCTGTGGTGGATGAATATTGAGCCTGTAGCTCTAAAGAATCAAAAGGGGTAAAGAATGTACTGTTTGTATTCAAAACATAGAAATTTCTGTGTTTATGATATTTCCCCTCTGAAATTGTAATTCCCTCCATACGCGGATAGGGTGGATCAACAAAGTGTATGCATTGGCGGAAAGTGTTGTCTCTGAAAAAAATAACACGATTAGCACCATTGCGATATTCACACAATGTTTTTTTATGCTTTTGTCCATAAGAATACAGCGGGCAAAACAACATGAAAAGGGCACCCCAAAAAACAAGAATTTTTTTCATAATAGTTCTATCTTCTTTACGGGTTGTTATTTTCAATTCTCAATTCGATAAGCGAGAACATCGTTTGTTCACTATTGTAATCTTTTTGTCTGTCGCTGAAATCAGTCCTAAACATTTTAGTTCTTCAGTGGCGGGCCCGACGGGAATAAAAAAGAATTTGAATGGGTGTCACCTTCTCACTTCTCACCTCTCCTGAGATCTCTTCGGGCTACCGATTGTGGCCCCACGCACTTCGCCTTGGAAGACATTGGAATTGTGGATGTCGTTGTTGTTCTGCACGAAGGGCCTGCTGTTCTTGATCATCTCCTGACGAAGCGACAAAATTTCCTCATACTCTTCATCGGCGGCCACACGCGACATCGGACCAAGCAACATCGTGAAGATCTGATTGACGTTTGAATATAGCAACTGCTCACGAATGTACTGCAGAATGTTCTGACGTGTCAACTGCTTGTCATAGGGAGACTCCACCTTGATGTTCTTGCCGTCCAGCAGGTCTTGCAGCTTCTGAATCTCAGCTTGCGCCTCCTGCAACCGCAACTTCGTGTCAGACAATTCTTTTTCCAAAATGGACGCATACAGCACAATGCCACAATTCTCCCTTATGGACAGGGCCTTCTGATAGAGTTTATCAAATATTGTTCCAAAGTACTCGTCGACATGACCTTTCGCATTAATGATAGCATTGTGGTTCTTGATATAGTAAAAACCACATTCTTCCGTAGCACCTAACAGGGCGGTGACTATAATAGACACAAATACGTTATCATTTTTTTGAATACATTCAACAATCTCCGGAATCGTCTGGCCCTTTTGGTGGAAATTCCAGATTTGGGACAGTGCTTTATTCCACAGAAGCCTAAACTGATACACATCTGAATAGGTCATATGCTGGATAGCATTTCGATAACATTTAGCGAATTCGTTTCGAAAGTCCGCCAATTCTTCTTCAGTCTGTATCAAACTGTATTTCCGAACATTATTTTGCATCATCATTATATTTTTTGATTATTCCAAGGGGAATTTTATGGCGGTGCAATTTAAAAAAAATATCGAATGTGTCCGCTGCACCCACAGCCTTTCACACATTAAAATTGAGCTTTAACTCATAACTTTGGGATTTTGGAACGTGGACTTTGGATTTTGACTTGCGCCTTCTGCGGAGGAGAGTAAATGCGGAGGAAATACGGAGTAAATTGAGAGTGAATCCAACTCTTAGCTCTTAGTTGTTTTTGAATTTTCGTCTTTGAACTTGTAATGGTAGTCGATGCCGATGAGGGATCCGGCGAAGGTCAGAATCTCGCCAAAGGCGGCAAGGACCGTGGGATCAATGACGCCGACGGGCGGAAGGAAAAGCGCTATCATAATCAGCACGAGGCCGAAAAAAACCACAAAATAGGCCGCCGCCAACTGACAGCGGCCTTTCTTAAGTGTGAGTTTCATAAAGACTAATCTTCGTTCATAGAATCATCCGTGAGATGGGTGTTGACGCCATGAGAGCCCGATCTTGCCGAGTCACCCTGCGCATTGTCGCTTGATTCTGCCGACACAAATTGGATTTCCTCATTACCATCCACTGCTTTGATGACTTTGGAATTCAAATCACGCGACGCCACACGTTTGAACTCAGCCTCAGAACGCAAATCGTTGAATCGAGGGGTCGGTTCCCATTTGACCTTCACAGATCTGATGTTATATGAAGTGACAAAATCATTGTTGCTGTCGGCTGGTACGGACTTCAACGAGACATAGAAGTTGCCCAAGTCGCCCAACTGCACTTTTTCACCATTGAGGAGCGCTTTGCGTAGATGTCTCACCGCTGCCGTCAAAATGCCTACAACCACGCCAGTATCAAGGGCTGTGGCTTCTGCAATTTTTTCCGAAAATGCTTGAAAGCTCGTAATATTACGATACTGCGCCTGCGCATATGTTTTATACACTGCACTTTCAACCAATGCCAAATCTGCAGGATCTGGGTTCTGATTGGCAGCCAAGGCAGCCTGAACACGTGTCTTCGCTTGGTTAATTTGGATAGTGTTGCTGTTTGAAATTCTTTGTACTAAACTGTAATCAATCATAATAAATAAGTTTTTTAATGTTAATAATATAAGTTAATTGTTAGGGGGTAAAAGTAGATGAGTAGATGGGTAGAGAAGTAGATGAGTAGAGATGTAGATGAGTAGAGAAGTTCAAGGGAGTGCCCCAAAAGCCAATGTCCAACGGCTAACAGTAAACCACTTCCCGTCGGTTCTGGTCGGACTCCGGTTTGCAGCTGACGTGCAGCCAGTAGTTGCCATATTGATTGTGTTCCAGAATGCATTGGTCGAAGTTGGTGCTCTGCACCAGGTAAAATCGCCATTGGAGCAGGGTCTTGTACTTGTCGGACCATTTGAAGCAGTGACCGGGGCCTCCTACCACCAGATCGGCGGCTTCCCCACTGAGATGCTGGGAGTTGCGCACACCGCCTACCGCTCGGTTGAGGGCTTGGCAACGGTAACCGGAACTGATGATGACCGGCTGGCCGGCATCGCGACGAAGTGGCTCCAACACCTGCTCGCACAAGTTGCGAATACTCGGAATGTAGCGCTTTGGAATGGTGTTGTCAATACATAGCGCGGAGGCCGTCGTGGAGCGCTCAAACTCCGCAAGACTAAAATGCTCGGTTAGTTGAATATTTTCCATTGCTTATAATATTTGCGGATAAGACGATAAATCCCATAGCCTAAGGCCCCAATGGTGAAAATGTAGCATAGATAATCGAAGGCATTTCGCTTTCGAGGCACCTCCTTGACCTCCTTGACAACAACCTCATAGGGAATAGAGTCTCGACATACTGCCTCGTTCCCACGAAACACCGTGTCGCGCAGCAACTTGTAGCGGAACTCAACATCACGCTCGCGAATCAGCAGCGTGTCGTGCAGATAGCCTCTCATCACGTCGTGGTTCACATAAACAGAATCGTACTGCTTGTTGCTGGTGAAAATCGTGTCGTGAAGCGTCCGCTCCTTCACCTGCACAATGTACTTGTGACCTCCGCAGGATGTCATTGTAAATCCCACGAAAATCAAACAGATTAAAATGTCTCTTTTCATAAATTGAATTTTTAGTTTTTGACTCTTGTACT
>JAKSMD010000006.1 GCA_024400815.1 Bacteroidales bacterium
GTACTTCGGCAAACGTAAAAACGTTTGGACCGTTGCAGTCAATTCGTGGGAAAAAGGTCAACAATTCGCCTACCGCGATAGAAAAGCTAAGAAAAGAAACTTCAGAAGTTTGTGGATTACCCGTATCAATGCGGGTGCTCGCGAATATGGTATGTCATATTCTGTCCTTATGGGCAATTTGGCAAAGAAGGGCGTTGCTCTCAACCGTAAAGCTCTTGCCGACCTCGCGATGAATAATCCTGAGGCATTCAAAGCTATTGTTAACTTGGTTAAATAGTAGCACGGAATTTAAAATAGTAAATTGAGTTTATTGCATAGAAAGCGCCCGCAGATGCGGGCGCTTTTATTTTGAATCACTTATTTGAGTTATAGGCAGATTTCTTTATATAAAAAAAGGAGGCGTTTCGCCTCCTTTTTCCAATATGTTTGTTGAAAATTAGCATTCAACGATGGTGCACCAGTTGTGCTTGTCTTCGATTTCTCCGTATTGGATGCCCATGAGCGTTTCGCGCATCTTGGTGCTCCATGGACCAGGTTTGCCGTCTTTTGCAATAACGTATTCAACACCTGTTTCACGATCTTGGATCATACGGATTGGGGAGATGACAGCAGCAGTACCGCAAGCGCCAGCTTCTTCGAAAGTGCCGATTTCTTCCAATTTGATATGACGTCTTTCAACAACAAGGCCGAGGTCTTCAGCGATTTGACGCAAGCTCATGTTGGTGATAGAAGGAAGGATGGAACCGGAATCTGGGGTTACATACTTGCCGTCTTTAATACCGAAGAAGTTAGCAGGACCAGCTTCATCAATGTAAGTTTTGGTTTTAGCGTCAGCGAAGATAGAAGCGCTGAAGCCTTCGTGGTGAGCGCGTTCGCCGGCACGGAGAGATGCTGCATAGTTGCCACCCACTTTAACATGACCAGTTCCCAGAGGAGCGGCGCGGTCATAATCTTTTGCGATTTGCATATCCGTAGGTTTGAAACCTTCTTTGAAGTATGGTCCTACTGGAGTTACAAATACTATGAAAAGGTATTCATTAGCCGGTTTTACACCAACAGTAGCGCCTGTGCCAATCAACAACGGACGGAGGTAGAGAGAACCTTCGGTGCCGTATGGAGGAATGTAGTCGGCATTCAATTTGATGACTTTTTCGAGGCATTCGAAGAAGAGTTCTTGAGGAATTGGAGCCATCATGATAGCGTCACAAGACTTGTTGAGACGTTTCCAGTTTTCTTCCCAGCGGAACAAGCGGACTTTACCGTCTTTGCCTCTGAAGGCCTTCATTCCTTCGAATGCTTCCTGACCATAGTGAAGGCAGGAAGCAGCCATGTGCATTGGGATGTATTCGTCAGAAGTGATTTCGACTTTACCCCATTCGCCATTTCTGAAATAGCAGCGTACATTGTAGTCGGTTTTTACATAACCGAATGACAAACTTTTCCAATCAATGTTTTTCATATTTGTAAAATTTATTTATGTGTTATAATTGAACAATACTGTTTACGGTAACGCCCTGGATGCGGTCGCGCCCCTTTAATGCCATCAATTCCATGAGGAAAAGTGCGCTGACAGCAGCAGGTTTGAAATGTTCGACTAGCTTGACGGCGGCACTCATCGTTCCGCCCGTGGCCAAGATGTCATCCACTAACAGCAAACGCTGCCCTTCTTTTACCGCATCTTGATGGATTTCGATTATGTCTGTGCCATATTCCAAGTCGTATGTTTGGCTGAAAGTAGCAGCGGGCAGTTTCCCTTTTTTGCGAATCGGAACAAAAGGAATGTGCAAATCGTGCGCAATGATTGGTCCGAAAAAAAATCCGCGAGACTCTAATGCTATTAAGGCATCCGGACGGAACTCCTTGGCGATAGCCACCATATCTTGGATGGCTTTGTCAAACTCTTCTGCATCATTCATTAATGTCGTGATGTCATAGAATTTGATTCCTGGAGTTGGAAAATCATCAATTGTGCGAACTTTTTTGAAATCGAACATTTCTATCCTATTTTTTTAACGAGCGCAAAAGTACAATTTTTTTCTTTGAAAACAAATAAAAATATGGGGCCGTCGGAGGGCGACAGAGGATTGCGAGTGGCAATCTGTCAAGCACGGAGTCCCTTAAGAGCTAATAGTCAAAAGTTGGAAGCTAATAGTTTCAAACAATCTAGTATAAAGTTGATTTTTTTTGTATCTTTGCCGCCTATCAAAAATAACAATCTTAAAATTTAACAATATGAGTATCACAAAATTAGATCAATTAGTAGAAGCTGTAAAGTTAAAACCGAAAAAAAGATTAGTTGCTGCTAACGCCAATGACGCCCACACTATCGAAGCTGTTAGCGCAGCGGTAGATTTGGGAATCATTGATGCTACCTTGGTAGGCGATACGGCTGCTATTGAAAATGTTTGCAAAGAGTTGAATATTGACATCAACAAATTCAAAATCGTTCACGAAACGGTTGATACGAAAGCTGCTGCTACGGCTTGTATGATTATCAACAACGGCGAAGGCGACATCCTCATGAAGGGTCTTCTTCCCACTGATAAATATATGCGCGCTATTTTGAACAAAGATGCTGGCTTGTGTCCTCCAAAGGCCGTTTTGACTCACGTTACCGTTATCGAAAACCCAGCATATCACAAGTTGCTCACCGTGGGTGATGTTGCTGTTATTCCAGCTCCTGATTACAAGCAAAAATCGGTAATTATGAAATATTTGATTCAAACAGCACAAACGCTTCAAATCGAAAGACCGAAAGTTGCTTTGATTTGCTGCTCTGAACAAATGTTGGTTGGCATCCCTGCTAATGTGGATGCGGCTCTTCTCGCAAAGGATGCGGAACGTTCTAATGTTAAAGCATTTGTTGAAGGCCCTATTTCTTTGGACCTTGCTATTGACAAAGAATGTGCTGAAATCAAGAAGTTCAGAAATGAAGTTGCAGGCGATGCTGACTGCTTGCTCTTCCCGAACATCGAAACGGGCAATGTGTTCTACAAGTGCTGTACGAAATTCAATCATGCAGAACTCGGTGCTTGCTTGATGGGTGCTAAAGTTCCTTGCGTGCTTTCTTCACGTGGCGATAGCGCTAAAACAAAAATGTACTCTATTGCTTTGGCAGCTTCTCTTGCAAAATAGTTATTGCTCATGACTCCATTACTTGCCGCTCTCAGTTTCATCAGTTTCAGAATCATTGATGTCATCGATATTCTGATTGTAGCCATTGTCCTCTATGAGTTATATAAGCTCACTAAGGGTACGGCTGCAGTCAAATTGTTCTGGGTGATTGCCATTTTCTATGTCATTTGGAAGGTGGTCGCGTATTTTCATTTTACGCTGCTTTCTGAACTGTTGGGTGAGGTGATTAGTGTCGGTATTTTGGCTATTATTATCCTTTTCCAACCGGAAATACGCAAATTCTTGCTCTTTATTGGAGATGGCCGTTTCCTGCATTTTTTCAGCGACAAGTTGGGTAAAAAAGAGGCTTCCGATGCTTATACTGTCGAAGTGGAAGCGGTTCGCGAGTCATGCCATGCGATGTCTGCTTCCAAGACGGGCGCGCTTATCATTTTTGCACGTCAGACTCCACTGGATGAGTTTTTATCTACTGGTGAGAAGTTGGATGCGTATCCATCTGCGGAATTGTTGGAGAATATCTTCTTTAAGAATAGTCCGCTGCACGACGGCGCTGTGATTATCAAGAATCACCGAATAGCTGCCGCTCGCTGTATTTTGCCCGTGTCTAAAAACAGTAATCTACCACAGGAAGTAGGTCTTCGCCATCGTTCTGCTTTGGGCTCTACGGAGATGACGGACGCAATTGCCGTCGTCGTATCCGAGCAAACCGGAACGATATCGGTTTGTATAGGCGGCGTTTTGACTCGTAAATTATCAGCTTCGGAACTTCGACAATTATTGTACGATGAACTAACTCAAAAAGAGAAAAAAAACGACTAAATTATTTAACAATACTAAATTAGCTAAAGATGAAAAAATTTGTTTGCAAAGTTTGTGGTTATGTTCACGAAGGTGACACTGCTCCAGAAAAATGCCCACAATGTGGTCAACCTGCTGAAAAATTCGAAGAACTCAAAGATAATGGAGAATTAAATTTCGCCACCGAACACGTTATCGGCGTTGCTCAAACTTCTGATGAAGAGATGAAGAAAGATCTCAATGCTCACTTTATGGGCGAAGCAACAGAGGTTGGAATGTATCTTGCGATGAGTCGTCAAGCTGACCGTGAAGGCTATCCTGAAATTGCCGAAGCTTTTAAACGTTATGCTTTCGAAGAAGCTGAACATTGTGCTAAATTTGCTGAACTTTTGGGCGACGTGGTCTGGGATACCAAAACTAATCTTGAGAAACGTATGCTCGCTGAATGTGGAGCATGCGCTGACAAAATGCGTATTGCCACACGCGCTAAGGAAATGAATTGGGATGCTATCCACGATACCGTTCATGAAATGGCAAAAGATGAAGCTCGTCACGGAAAAGGTTTTCAAGGTCTTTTCAACAGATATTTCAAAAAATAATTTACTATAAAATTGTGTAGAGACGGTGGAAACGCCGTCTCTCTTTTTTTTATTATGCGATTCCTTTGGCTAACAACGCAAAATCCGCATTTCAACTTGGCGGTGGAAGAGTATTTGCTTACGCAAACACAGGATGATGTTTTTATGCTTTGGCAAAATGATAATTCCGTGATTATCGGAAGACATCAGAATACTTTGGCAGAAATCAATTTGGATTTTGTTGAAAAAGAAAACATTGTGATCGCACGTCGCTTGACGGGTGGGGGAGCTGTTTTTCATGATTTGGGAAACTTGAATTTTTCTTTTATCCAGAATATCAATCCTAATGAGAAGGAAATAGATTTTGTCAAATACTTGCAACCGATTGTAGACGCACTGCAGTCGTTGGGCGTGCCTGCTGCCTTTTCCGGTCGTAATGACTTGGTTATTTATGACAAGAAGATATCTGGAAATGCGATGGTATTTTACGGGAATCGTGTTCTGGAACACGGCACCTTGCTGTTTTCCACAGTGCAAAATAATCTGGCCCAGGCTTTGAAAGTGGACCCGTCTAAATTTAATGATAAAGCAGTTAAGTCGGTTCGTAGTCGTGTGACCAATATTTCAGAATACCTTCCACAACCGATGACCGTCCTTGAGTTCAAGGATTATCTTATGGATTTTATTTTGAAACAGAATCAGTTAAAAGAGGTGGATGGTTTGAGCGCAGAAGAACAGCGCATCGTTTCCGATTTGTGTGAAAATAAATTTTCCACTTGGGAATGGAATTATGGTCAGTCCCCAAAATATGCTTTTGACCGCAAATTGCGCACCAAGGGAGGTTCTGTTGAAGCGATGATGAATGTTCAAAACGGCCGCATTGCCGATTTGCGTTTCTTTGGTGATTTCTTTTCCAGAAAGAATCCTGAGGATTTAGTGAGGGCACTAATTGGCGTTCCGCATGTGGAATCAGAAATCCGTGCCGTTTTATATCAGAATCCGGTTGAGGAATATTTCAACGGTGCCACGCTGGAGGAAATTCTGTCGTTACTGATGTGACGAACTCCAAGCTATAACTTTTATTTAGGACTTGAAAACTATTTGCTCCGTTTCATTTCCAGTAGGGTGATGATCTTGTACACTAAGGTGGCGGCGAGAACATCGGATACTTTATTGTCTGGTTCAGGACAGAGTTCCACGACATCAAAGCCCACCACGTTTTTGGCACGGATGACTTTTTCTAAAAATTTCAAGGTCGGGTACCATTGTAAGCCTCCGGGCAGTGGTGTGCCGGTTGCGGGTAAGATGGAGGGGTCGAGACCGTCCAAATCGAATGTGATGTAAACATTGTCTGTCAGGCGCTCTAATGCAGGTTCCATCCAATCTTCATTATTATAAATATGGTGTGCGTAGAAGACATTTTCGGGCACAAGGTTGTGCATCTCTTCGCTACATACATTGCGGATGCCCACTTGCACGACGCGGGCATAATCTTGGGCGCGGCGCATTACACAGGCGTGATTGTAGATGGATTCGTGATAGTCGTCGCGCAGGTCGGCGTGTGCATCGATTTGCAGCACCGTCATGTTGGGATGAATTTCACTCATGGCTTGAATGGACCCTACGGAAACGGAATGCTCTCCGCCTAATAAACCGATAGTCTTTCCCGTGCCCAAGTAGTGCTTCACACGCTGGTAAACAGATTGCACCATGGCATCTGGCGTTGAGAAGTCGTAATCGTGTTGGTCGGTGTAAATACCCGCCACACTGGCATCCATACCGTATTGGATGTCGTAAAGTTCCAAACTGTCGGAGGCATCTAAAATGGCCTGCGGACCTTTGTCGGCGCCTTTTACAAAAGTGCTGGTTCCATCGTATGCGATGGGCAGGAGGACATAACGAGAATTCTCCAACAAGGTGAATTCCTCATCCATATCCATGAAATGGTTCATTTTCTTTATCATTGTGCGAGTTCTTGAGCTAAGTATTTTGCAGTATATCCAATATTTTTTTTGACAATATGTTCGGGCGTGCCTACAGCCAAGACTTGTCCACCGGCGCGACCGCCTTCAGGGCCCATGTCAATAATCCAGTCAGCCATCTTAATGACATCCATATTGTGCTCGATGACGACGACGGTGTTTCCCTTATCTACCAGTTGGTTCAGCACCTTCATCAAGATGGCGATGTCGTGGAAGTGCAAACCGGTAGTCGGTTCGTCAAGGATGTAAACGGTGTTGCCTGTCTCTTTTTTGGAAAGTTCGGTGGCCAGTTTGACGCGTTGAGCTTCACCGCCAGACAGCGTGGTGGAGGATTGCCCGAGGCGTAGGTATCCCAATCCGACATCTGCCATCGTCTTCAGTGGTTGCGCTATGGCAGGAATATTTTCGAAGAATTCGATAGCATGCTCGATGTCCATTTCAAGCACATCGTTAATGGACTTGCCTTTGTAGCGGACTTCAAGGGTCTCATCGTTGTATCGTTTCCCTCCGCATTTTTCGCATGTCACATAGACATCGGGCAAGAAGTTCATTTCAATGGTCTGAACGCCGGCGCCTTTGCAGTCTTCGCATCGACCACCAGTGACATTGAAGGAGAATCGTCCGGGTTTGTAGCCGCGGATTTTGGATTCTGGCATGTCGGAGAAAAACTTGCGGATGTCATCGAATACGCCTACATAGGTGGCAGGGTTGGAGCGAGGGGTACGGCCAATGGGCTGCTGATTGATTTCGATGATTTTGTCAATATGGTCCAATCCGATAATTTCATCATATTCCAGCGGCTTCTTTTCGGCGCGGTATATGTGCTGGTTGAGAATCGGGTAGAGGGTTTCGTTGATGAGGGTGGACTTGCCGCTGCCGGACACTCCGGTGATGCAGGTAAGGGTCCCCAGCGGAAAATCGACGGTTACATTTTTCAGATTGTTGCCTCTTGCGCCGATGAGGGTCAGTTTGTTGCCGTTACCGCGGCGGCGCTTTTTTGGGACTTCTATTTTAAGGGCTCCCTTCAGGTACTTGGCGGTCAGGGAGTCTGTTTTCAGAATCTCTTTGTAGGTGCCACATCCCATCAATTGGCCACCATTTTCACCCGCACCCGGACCGACATCCACGATGAAGTCGGCGGCTTGCATCATATCACGGTCGTGTTCGACGACGATGACGGAATTGCCGATGTCGCGCAGGTCTTTCAATGATTGGATGAGAAAATGGTTGTCGCGCTGATGCAGGCCGATGCTGGGTTCGTCTAGAATGTACATGACATTGACCAGTTGGGAACTGATTTGGGTGGCGAGTCGGATTCGCTGTGCCTCCCCGCCCGAAAGCGATGCGGCGGTGCGGTCCAAAGAGAGATATTGGATGCCCACTTCGCAAAGGAATTTCAATCGGAACGAAATTTCACGCAGGATCTCAGTGGCGATTTTCTTTTTGCTGTCGTCCAATTTTTTAGGGAGTTGGTCAATCCAGACGGCCAAGTCGGAGATGTCCATGGCAGCGAGTTCAGCGATGTTTTTGCCTTCGATGCGGAAATGCAAAGACGCTATTTTCAAGCGGGAACCATGGCAGTGGGGGCAGGGCGTCAAGTTGACGAATTGGTTAATCCATTTGCGCAGAGAGGCCGGAATGTTGTCTGCATTTAGCGTGCGGATATAGTTGACCACGCCTTCAAAAGACTTCTTCATCGGGGCCAAACCCGAATATTCACGTTTTACATGGAGCAGCTCAGGGGAACCATAGAGCACCATGTTCAAATTCTGTTCTGACAATTCGTTGATAGGGTCGGAGAGAGAGAAGTGGTATTTTTCGGCGAGTGCGTCCAATTCGCGGAACAGCAGTGTGTTTTTATACTCGCCAATGACAGCGATGCCGCCCTTTTTGATGGAAAGCGAAGGGTCTGGGATAATCTTATCTAAGTCTATTTCGGAGACAGTGCCCAGTCCACTGCAATGTTCGCAGGCGCCGTACGGGGAGTTGAACGAGAAGGTATTCGGTTCCGGTTCGGGATATGAGATGCCCGTTGTGGGGCACATAAGGAACTTGCTATAATTTTTAGTGCTGTTTTTGTCATTGTCAATCACCATAATGGCGCCTTTGCCGTATTTCATGGCCAAGTGGATGCTATTGGTGAGTCGCACTTTTGAAAATTCAGTCACATTCAGAGAGTCAATGACCAGCTCAATGTCGTGGATTTTGTAACGGTCAACCTGCATATTGAGCAGCAGTTTGTGCATAGAACCATCGATGCGCACTTTGGTGAAGCCTTGTTTGCGGATGTTCTCAAACAGTTCGCGGTAATGTCCCTTGCGTCGTTTGACGATGGGCGCTAAGATTGTAATGTAACTGTCTTTGTATGTGGTGAGGATAAGATTGATGAGTTCCTTTTCGGAGTAATGCACCATTTTCTCTTGCGTGTTGTAGGAGTAAGCGTCGGCCACGCGGGCATAGAGCAGACGCAGAAAGTCATAAACTTCAGTGATTGTGCCCACCGTGGAGCGCGGGTTTTTGTTGACCGTCTTCTGCTCGATGGAAATCACAGGGTTGAGACCGGTGATTTTATCTACTTTGGGATGTTCGAGGTTCCCGATGAACTGTCTGGCGTAGGCCGTGAAGGTTTCCATATAGCGGCGTTGTCCTTCGGCGTAAATGGTGTCAAACGCGAGGGAGGACTTGCCGCTGCCGCTTAATCCGGTGATGACAACGAGCTTTTGTTGTGGTATAGAAACGGAAATGTCTTTCAAATTGTTTTCCCGCGCACCCGTCACAATTAGCGAATCTTCAGCGAAAGTGTTGTCTTCCATACTCTTAACGAAATTTATCAATCCTAGAAAAATAGAGCTGCAAAGATACATTTTTTGTATCTTTGCAGCCGTTAAAAAAAACACCTAAAATATGGCTGAAGAAAAATTATTTTCCGAATTTCCACCCATCTCCACAGAAGAATGGGAAGCAACTATCAATAAAGACTTAAAAGGCGCTGATTATGAGAAGAAATTAGTCTGGCGCACCGACGAGGGATTCAATGTACGTCCGTACTATCGTGCTGAAAATTTGAACGATATTAACTATTTGGATACGCTCCCAGCGGAATTTCCTTATACGCGTGGCACTAAAGCCGACAGCAATGCATGGGCAATTGTTCAAGAAATTGAAGAAACTGATCCTGCTAAAGCAAACGCCATTGCTGTTGATGCCATCCAACGTGGTGCTACCTGCATTGCCGTCAATGCGCAAATGTTAGCAACGGCTGGCGATTTGGTCACATTGCTCCAAAATGTGGACTTGTCCAAGGTGGGCGTCCAATTTAACCATGTGAAAAGTTATCTCGATTTGACGAAACTTTTCGTGGCTTATGTGGAAGAAAAGAAATATGACAAACACGAGATTTCCGGATGCATCAACTTCGATCCGTTGACATACAGATTGAAACACAACAAATTCTATTATTCTCAAAAAGAGGATATGATGCAAGCCGTGGAATTGTTGAATATGGTAGAAGATATGCCGAAGTTCAAATTGATCAATGTTAATGGTATTGTTTTGCATAATGCCGGCGCTACGATTGTTCAAGAACTGGGCTATACTTTGGCTTTGGCCAATGAATATCTTTCTTTCTGCACAGAACAAGGAGTGAAGCTTGAAAAAGTGGCCTCCAGAATGCAGCTGACCCTATCTGTAGGCTCCAACTATTTTATGGAAATAGCTAAGTTGCGGGCCACCAGACTGCTTTGGTCCACGATGGTCGCACAATACAATCCAACTTGCCAATGTGCTTACAAAATCCATATCAATACGGTTGCCTCCACATGGAATAAGACCTTGTATGATCCGTATGTGAATATGCTTCGCAGCACTACCGAAGGCATGTCTGCTGTTATTGGCGGTTCCGATTCAATTGCACTTCAACCATTTGATATCGCCTATAAGGAATCAGATGAATTTTCTCGTCGTATTTCCCGCAATGTTCAAGTTATTTTGAAAGAAGAAGCATTCATGGATCGTGTTGTTGACCCGGCTGCTGGTTCTTATTACATTGAGAACTTGACCAACTCCATTGCAGAACACGCTTGGAAGTTGTTCCAAGGTGTTGAAGCTTCTGGTGGTGCTATGAAAATTGTTGAAGATGGCACGCTGCAAGCAGAAATCGAAAAGAGCTGTCAAAAACGCGACATGGACATCGCTACCCGTCGCTATATTTTGCTTGGCACTAACCAATATCCGAATATTAAAGAAAATATGGCAGACAAAATCGAACGCATCGTAAAAGATGAAAACGAAGGCCTCAAGGCTTATCGTGGTGCGGTTGCTTTTGAAGAAGTCCGTTTGGCAACAGAAAAATATGCTGCTCAAAATGGTCGTCCTAAAGTGTTCTTGTTGAAGGTCGGTAACTTGGCTATGCGTCAAGCACGTGCCGGCTTTATTACCAACTTCTTCGGTTGTGCTGGTTACGAAATCGTCGAACCGGCGGGATTTGCTTCCGTGGAAGAAGGCGTGAAAGCCGCAGCTGAAGTTAAACCTGCTTTGATTGTGGTTTGCAGTTCTGATGAAGAATATGCAACACTTGGCGTTGAAGCCGCTAAACAATGCAAACAGCAATTCCCGAATGTTCCGTTCCTCGTAGCAGGTAATCCTACTGAATCCATCGATGCTTTGAAAGCCGCTGGTGCAGAAGATTTCATTCATGTGAGAACCAATATTCTGGAAAGTTTGAAATCCTATAATCAAAGATTGTTGAAATAATCGCCGTGAAAAATATTTTTACGGTTATCATAATTGCAGTTTGCTTTGGCTTATTAGGCGGATGCAAGTCCCCGGAGAAGTCAAAGCAAACTTCTTTTTTTGAATGGACGGATGCCTATGGCCGGGCGGTCCATTTGGAAAAGGAACCCCAACGCATTGTTTCTTTGTCGCCTTCGATTACCGAGATTCTCTATTTGATAGGAGCGCAAGATAAGTTAGTCGGGGTGTCCGATTTCTGCAAATATCCGTCAGAAGTAGAAAAACTGCCCAAAATGGGCGGTATGCAGAATATCAATATGGAAGCCCTTCTCTCCGTTCGTCCGGATGTGGTGCTGATTGGTTCCATCGTTTCCAAAAAGGATGTGGAAGCCATTGAAAAAATGCATATTCCGGTTGTTACCATTAAAGAAGAAAATAATATTGCCGGCATGGCGGATATGATTTCGGTGTTGGGCGATATTACGAATTGTAAAGCTATAGCTGAACGAGAATCAAAATCTTGGTCGGATAAAGTCACCCAGTTGAAACAGCAAAGTCATACCCAATCTGACACTCGCAAGAGCGTCTATTATGTGGTCGGATTTGGTGATGTGGGTGATTTTACTGCCCCGAAGACTTCTCATATTCATGAAATCATAGAACTGGCGGGTTGCACCAATGTAGGGGCCCCACTGAAAAGTTGGAATGTCAGTCGTGAGTTTTTGTTTGAGGCAGATCCGGATATTATTTTAGTGCGATCTGAGGATAAAGATGCCTTCTGCTCATGCTATCCCTACACTTTGCTGTCAGCAGTAATTAACAACCGTGTCTATGCGATTGAAAGCGGTTGGATAGATGTTGTATCGGTACGAAATTTGAAAGCCGTGGAGATGCTCCGTGCTATAGCCAATCAGTAGTCCGCTGCCCAACAATAATTTCTTCGCTACTTGTTTTTATTTTCGGATGATGTGGACAACACCGGTCATCGTCTCGCTGACGCCGTTGCTGAGGTAGAAGAACTGGTAGTTATAAACTCCGTCTGGGCAATCATATCCATCCCAGTTGTTCTCGTAATTGTTGCTCTTGAATACAATTCTGCCGTCACTGCTGCGCACCACCAATTGGCGTTTGCTGCAGTTTTCAATTCCTTTGATGATGAAAAATTCGTTGACGCCATCACCGTTGGGGGTGAAAACATTGGGGATTTCCAATTTTACAGGCGGTGTCCAATCAATGGCGTCCTCGGGAAGATTTTGCACTGTAGGGTCATTAAGAATGCTTTGTGCAGTAAAACTGTTGACAGGAACATTCGTGTGCGATAAGGGCTTGATATTAGGAGCGGATGGCTTTGCAATTGCTGACACTGCCATTGGGGTGGATTGTGAAGTGTTCTGATCTTTCCCATTGGCGACAGCGACAACTGGATTGTTTTTAGACAGATTATTGTTGGAAGTTGTCGCTGTGGGTGCTGCCTCAGGGATTGGTTCTAGGGAGACAGCGGTGGCCGTCTCAGTTTCTACAGACTGCGTGGAAGTCTGGTAAGATGTTATATTGTCGGAATGGGTTGGAAGAACGGATTGTGATGCTGTTGAGGTGGGTGTGGTGGTGTCCTTAGGTGTGGGACTGTTTTTGGAAATGACGGCCAGAGTAATGGCAGTGGCTACAGCGGCGGTGCCAAGGACGGCAGCAGCAACTTTAACGCCAGTGCTCCAAAAAATATGTGTTGCGCTTTTTCCCGCTTGTGTAGCAGTGCTTGCGGCTCCGGAACTGCCCACTGGTGCATTTTGCGGCATCAGGGCGTCCAATTTCCCATTGAGCTTGTCCCAGCATCCAGACGAAGGCTCAACCTCGCAGTTTGTCAATAGGTCTTTCAACTTTTCCATCGTTACATCATTTTTTCTTGTTCTTGTATTTTGTTCATAAGCCACGCTTTTCCTCGTTGGAAATATACGCGCAAGGTGTTTGGATTGCCGCCCAGCTCTTTTTCGATGTCTTTGAAACTGTAGTTCTCTATCAATTTCAAGTTTAAGATCATTCGATATTCTTCGGGCATTTCTTGCATGATGTCTATGACTTGCTTCGCTTCTAATTTGGTGATGATGTCTTCGCCATTGGTTTGCACATTAGCGGGCAGTTCCATCTCGTTGAGTTCCACCTGCGACAAGAATTTCTGGTTGATTCGAAAATGGCTAATGGCAGCATTGACCATAATCTTTTTCATCCATGCGACCAAAGGACATTCTTTCCGAAATTCGCCGATATGGGCGAAAACTTGCAAGAAACCGTCAATCATAATGTCTTCGGCTTCCTCTTGGGTGCGCGTATAGCGACGGCAAACGCCTAACATGGAAGGAGCAAACTGCTTATAGAGAGCAGATTGAGCTTTCCGGTCGTTTTGAATACAACCAGAAATGATCGTTTCCATATCTTGCATAATTGTCGTCACAACAATAGAAGACGCATGAAAATGGAAAAATGTTACAAAAGAATGAAATTTTATTTGACGGACTTCACAATTGCTTCAACCTCACGGAGATAATCTCTTTTTTCTTCTTGAGGAGCATAAACAAAACCATCTATAGTGATGCAAGATGCGCCATCTTCGCTTTTCATTGTATAACTGTAAAATGGTCCGCCCATCTTGTCGCGAACAGAGGCCCACAAACCTCTTAATTCTATGCCATTGTGATAATGGAGTTGGTATTCTTTACAAAGTGGGAATCCGTCTAAGTCGGCTACGATAGGGTATGCGCCTTGAACGGCACCTTGAATGTATGCTTTTGTGATGCTGTCCCGTTTCGCTACGATATTTTCTTTGGTAAGCGAATAAGCGGGAGTTTTGTAAATCATGATGAAGCGGTCGTTCTTCGGGGTGCGATAGAGTAGCCAGAGAAAGTCCTTTTCTTCGCGGCCAACAAAATAGTCTGCAGGAATGGTCATGGACAATCCGAATTTGTTTTTGATTTTCTCTTCCATTTCCGGATTGTTCAATTTGCGGTGCGCATTTTGCAAACGAGCAATATCGTTGTCGTACATGGCTTGTACGATTTCATCTTGGTGCTGTAAGAAAAGTGCTAACATAGAGTCTCGGTCATTGCCGCGGATGACTACTTGGATTTGGGGAGAGGTATAGGGATTGCGTTTCAATTCGTAACTGTTGGCACCGTGGTTTTGATTAAAGTCGAATTGAACAATATTGCGGTGCTTGGTGAAAGATGCTAAAAAATCTTTATTGCTGTATTCCAGCACATCAAACATAGGCTGGATTTGGTTGATAGCCGGCTGTGGCTGTTGCAGCACTTTGTAAATTGTCGTGCGGGCCTCTTTTGACCATAAACTGGTGTCAATCGCCAATATCATTTCACCAGCTTTGCCGGTTGAAAAGTTGTCTGCTTTGAATGCGGGTACTGATTTCTGCTTGCATGAACTGCATAAAACAACCGCAATGACGAAGAGGATAGATAGTTTTTTCATAAAAAATATTTTTTTGTTATATCAAAATTTACATTTAAAATTATTTTATCTTTGCAAGACTTTACCATAACGAACAAAATTGATAATTCGTATTAAAGACCATAAAAATATATGTATTCTGAAATTTTTTATAGAGTTGCCTTACAGTATGTTGAAGGTTTTACTCAGCCAACCTTGAAAAAAATGTTGCGTTTGTCGGGTTCGGCGACGGCGCTTTTCGAGCAGCAGGAACTTTGGCGTTCCAAGATTGTACGTAAAGGAAAGACGATGCCCAAGTTGGAACTGTCAGATGCAATTGTGCGCCATGTGAATGCGGAATTGTTGGCGATGGACAAACATCATATCCAACTTTGCTTTATCCTGGATGCCGACTATCCATTTCGATTGAAGACCTGCACGGATGCTCCTGTGTCTTTCTATTATAAGGGAAATGCAAATTTCAATTTGTCGCACATGCTGGCGATTGTGGGCACGCGCAATGCTTCTGATTATGGGCGAAACTGCGTTCGGAAGATTTTGTCGGAGATAAAAGAGGCGGATGTGGTTACGATTAGCGGATTGGCCTACGGCATTGATACCGAGGCCCATTCGCGTTCCGTGGAATTTGGAATAAAGACGATTGCCGTCATGGGCTGTGGCTTGGGCACTATTTATCCTCATTTGAATGAACCGCTCTCCAGACGAATTCTGGAAATGGGCGGCACGCTGATTAGTGAATATCCCTACAATACGCCGCCTGACAGACTCAACTTTCCGAGACGCAATCGTATTATTGCGGGCATGTCAGATGCGGTGCTGGTAGCGGAAAGTGCAGAAAAAGGTGGTAGTATGATTACCGCGTACATCGCTCAGTCCTACAATCGCGATGTCTTTGCGGTGCCTGGTTCTATTTTTGATGATAATCACGCGGGATGCCACCGATTGGTACGAACCAATGTTGCTGCTATGGTTACTTCGGGCACTGAACTCATTGAGATGATGAATTGGGAGTGCCAGCACCCTGCTGTGCAGACGAGTTTGTTTGTGGACTTGACTGAAAACGAAGAACAAGTAATGGAAATCATACGCTCCATGCGTGAGGCATCGATAGATGTGATTACGGAATCATTGCCAGAATTCTCCCCATCCAAGTTGGCGGGAATTCTGCTGGGTTTGGAATTAAAAGGCGCGGTGGTCTGCAAACCCGGAAAAGTGTATGCGTTGAATCCTTAATTATCTGTTATAGGTACGACTAAAATGGCATTCGAAACGGCTCTTTCTCCTGCATGGTCAAAAAGTCCATTGTCTGTCGGATAGTTGACGATGCCCTTGGAAGTTTTTCCCTTTATGTATAATGTAGTAGAGCCACCACCGTCCATGTTTAAGGCGTTTTGGCACCCTAGCCAATGCAAGGTGCTGATGAGTTCGTCTAAAGACATGCCCGCCGATTCTCGCGTACGTCCGTCAATTGTGACAAATAGAACCGTGCCATCGGCAAGGATGCCGACCGCAGTGCGATTGTGGCGGTCATGGACAAAACTCAGGTCGTTGCGCATGGGCATACGGTTGCCTTGGAAAATTAAGAGCGGACCAGCGGTCATGATATTGGCATCTGGCAGTAATCGCTCCCAGAAACGATTGCTGTCGGTTTGGACAATGCGCGCTAGCATTTCAGGATGTTCTTGCCGATTGGCCAGCACAAGGGTCCCGTATTGGTAATACTTGCGATTGACGGTGTCTTTTCCAGGCGTGTTGATGCCGACTTCTTCATTGTCAATACGCAAGTAGCAGATGGGATTGTGCGCTTGCATGTCGAAAAATGAGCCGTTGATGGCTGCGATAGCATCTTGTTTTTGGGCCATCACAGAGGTTCGGGTGCGCTTGGGCTCATAAGCATATTTCAGTTGATAAGTCGATTGTGCCGGAATCTCCAAAACACAGATATTTTGATTGCTTTGGAAATATTCATGATGGGTGAAATGAACTTGCTTTAAAACCAGTCCTTGAATGGTGTCAATTTGCCACATTGCATTTGCCAAAGCCAAAGAGTCGTTTTGGCCGAATACAGAAAGGCAACAGAGTGCGAACAGCCAACAGATGCATGATTTTTTCATCATATTTATTTTTCGCAAAAATACGACAATTATTTTTCTTATTTTTGCGCCCCTTAAAAAAATAAGTTAGGTTGAAATATAAATTAATGAATATCATTGTATTATTGATGTCTATGGTGTCTGTTAAAGCGCAGATGTGGATGATTCCGGATACCGTAGCCGTAATGGGTGCCCCTTGTCAAGATATGCCATTGGTGGAGGATCACCAAGGTAATATATATCGTACTGTGCAAATTGGCAAG
This sequence comes from Bacteroidales bacterium, assembly GCA_024400815.1. Classification (GTDB taxonomy): domain Bacteria; phylum Bacteroidota; class Bacteroidia; order Bacteroidales; family WCHB1-69; genus F23-D06. The sequence goes on from JAKSMD010000006.1 coordinate 17,034, forward strand.
CAGTGTTGGATGGCCGAGAATATGCGCTGCACGACCTCGCCGTCAGGCAAGCATTGGATTAGCAATCCGACTTTCACGATTTCAACCCCTTTGTTTTCCTCATATTATGTTCAGCATCAAGTGAAGCAGTATGGATATCTTTACAATTGGGATGCGGCTATGGATGTGAATCGAGAAGAAGAGGACAAGTTGGTTGCGAATACGCAGCGCCGAGGTATTTGCCCGCAAGGTTGGCATTTGCCTAGCAGTGATGAATGGTCTGTTTTGGTCAATGCTTTAGGAGGGTCTAATGTGGCAGGCGCTTTGATGAAGTGTCCATCCTCATTGTGGGAATCGCCTGTTTTTTCACCTAATGTTGAGTGTGGCTTTTCTGCTATGCCCGCTGGGCTTTTCACCGAGGACGGCATGTCGAATTTGGGTTATGACGCCCATTTCTGGAGCTCTTCCACATTCGATCGTGCTATGGCATGGTGTTGCGGTTTGTATAGTTACAACAACAATAGTTTGAATAGCTTAGATTACAAATGTTATGCACGCTCTGTGCGTTGCATTAGGGATTAAAAAGGCTACTATATACTGGTTGACGGTAATTCATGAATGGTTTAACGAGGCAACTGTACGTTCAGCAATTTCAAGGGGAAGAATCATCAGTTCACCTTATAATTTGCTAAGCGTATATAGTTTCCAAAAAAAAAGGAGCTCCAAAACGAAGCTCCTTACAATCACAAGGATTTATTTTTAGTATCTGTATAAATCAGATTTGAACGGTCCCTCGACGGGAACGCCTATGTAGTCAGCTTGTTTTTGGGTGAGTTTGGTCAACTTAACGCCAATTTTGCTCAAGTGCAGGCGAGCTACTTCTTCGTCTAAATGTTTAGGCAAATTGTAAACACCAACTTTGTAATCGTGTTGCCACAAGTCGAGTTGAGCCATAGTTTGGTTGGTGAAAGAGTTACTCATCACAAAGGAGGAGTGGCCGGTAGCGCAACCGAGGTTTACGAGGCGGCCTTCTGCAAGGATGAAGATAGAGTGACCATCAGGGAAGATGTATTCATCCACTTGCGGTTTGATGTTGCGTTTTTTAATATTGGGTTGGCTTTCGAAAGCGGATACTTGGATTTCATTGTCGAAGTGTCCAATGTTGCAGACGATAGCTTGGTCTTTCATCTTGTTAAGGTGATCCACGGTGATGACATCGCAGTTGCCCGTTGTAGTAACATAAACATTGCCTTCGGGGAGGGCGTCTTCCACCGTTTTAACTTCAAAACCTTCCATTGCAGCTTGGAGTGCGCAGATGGGGTCAACTTCTGTTACGATAACGCGAGCGCCGTAAGATTTCATAGATTGGGCGCAACCTTTACCCACATCGCCGTAACCGCAAACAACGACGACCTTGCCAGCGAGCATGATGTCGGTAGCGCGTTTGATACCGTCGGCCAAAGATTCACGGCAACCGTATTTGTTGTCGAATTTGGATTTGGTTACGGAGTCGTTCACATTGATGGCTGGGAAAAGCAGTTCGCCGCGTTCCATCATTTGGTACAAACGGTGTACGCCAGTGGTCGTTTCTTCGGAAACGCCTTTGATTTCTTTAACCATGTTGTGCCATTTTTGCGGATCTTCTTTGAGAATTTCCTTCAAAGTGTTGAAGATAACGGCTTGCTCATGGTTTTCAGGTTCTTTATCCAAAATGGAAGGATCTTCTTCTGCTTTGTAGCCAAGGTGGATAAGCAGGGTTGCGTCGCCACCATCGTCAACGATAAGTTGCGGACCTTTGCCACCGGGGAAGGAGAGGGCTTGATTGGTACACCACCAGTAGTCTTCCAAAGATTCGCCTTTCCAAGCGAAAACATTGACGCCGGTAGCGGCAATAGCTGCGGCAGCATGATCCTGTGTGGAGAAGATGTTGCAACTGCACCATCTTACTTCAGCACCCAAGTGTACGAGGGTCTCAATCAGCACAGCCGTTTGAATGGTCATGTGCAAGGAACCCATGATTCTAACGCCTTTCAGCGGTTTTGAATCGCCATATTTTTCTCTGAGTGCCAACAAACCAGGCATCTCTTTTTGGGATACTTCGATATCTTTTCTACCCCATTCAGCCAACGACATGTCGGCCACTTTATTCTTCAATTCGTAATCTGTCATTTTTATTTGGGTATTTTTGAATCAATTATTGAAAATAAGTTGGCTATGAGATTTACCCATAGCCAACTCTGTGTACTATTTTTCAGGTTTCAAATCCACTCTGGTGTAAGTGTCCAATTTGAAATAGGTTTGCATGAATTTGACGATATCCTCTTTGGTGATGGAGTTGACGAGGTCGTTGTATTCGTTAACGGCATTCATGTCATCACCATACAAAGATTTGTTTTCAATGTAATTCAACCAGAAGTCATTGGTTTGAATGTTCTTAGCGCGCGTAGCAATCAATTGCTTTTTAACTTTTTCTAAGCTTTCATCATCTGGACCTTTCTTTTGGAGGTCTTTGAGAATCTTAATACAAGCTTTGGCCAATTTGTCGGCTTTGTCTGGATTGCAGCTCATCATGACCATCAAGTCGTAACCAACTTCTGGATATTTTTCGGCACCCATTTGAACCATCGGAGAGTAGGTGCCACCCATTTTTTCACGAATCACTTTGATCATGTAGATGTCGATGATGTCGCCTAATTCAGTGACGATCATGTTGTTTTTAGCATTGTATTCATAAGGTTGTTCGAACCAAAGGCCCATCCAGCCTTGTTTTTCAGTACCATATTTTACGGTTTCAGCGGTGATACCATCATGATTATGTTTGAAAACATCGGCTCTGAAATTTTCTTTATTGTTCGGGTTGGTCTTTAAGGAACCAAGGTAGGTGCAGAGGTAATCTTTCATGATCTGTTCGTCAAAGTTACCAACGAAAATGTAGGTGAAGTCAGCAGGGTTAGCAAAGCGTTCTCTGTAAATTTCAATAGCTCTTTCGAAGTTGACTTGATCGAGGTAATTTTGATCGAAGGAGAATTGGTTAATGTAGTAAGGATTGTGTTTGTAGTTAGCGCCGATGAAGGAGCCGAAGAATTTGAACATCGGTTGGGATTGCATCATCTTGATGGCTTCTTTCATTTCGTTCATTACCAAGTCGTAAGTTTCCGGATCGACGCGTGGGCTTTCAAAGAAAGCGTGCAGATATTGGAAGAAGAATTCGAGGTCTTTGGGCGTAGAAGAACCGTCAAAACCTTCCGTCATAGCGGAAATAGCAGGAGTAACGCCAGCTTGTTTTTTCTTCAAAGTCTTGGTTAAAGTAGCGTAATCCATGTCAGCAATACCGCCTCTGTCGATAAATGAGGAAGCGAAATCGGCGGAAGCCAAGTCCTTAACATCGTATAAACTCTTGCCGCCTTTGCTGTATGCAGAGAAGAGGATTTCGTCGTTTTTGAATTCCGTTTTCTTCAAAATCACTTGAATGCCGTTGGAGAGGGTGATCATTTCTCCATCGATAGCGCTGATTTTTTCAGTCTTAGCAATAGTGCCCGCTTTGAGTTGGGTTTTGTCTAAGATTTCTTTTTCTTTGTAAGTATCAACATACGGAGTAACATCTGCCAATTTCGGATCCTTGATGGTAGCGAGTACTTCATCTTTTGTAGGAACTATCACGCCTTCTTTATCTGGAGCCATTACGATAGCCACGAAGTTTTCAGGAGTAATCCAATCTTTTGCCAAGTTGTTGATTTCTTCAATCGTGATATTTTCTATCATTTTTTTAGCGAGGTTGTATTCGCGTTTTGCTCCTGGAATAGGATTCTGGTGGAGGTAGTTGTCCACATATTCGTCTGCAAAGTTGCCGGATTCGGTTTTGTCAACTTCATTAGCGGCGCGTTCCATTTTTTCCATCATGGCTTCTTTCGCGCGAGCCAATTCTGTTTGCAGGAAACCGTATTTCAGGATGCGGTTGTCTTCTTGCATGAGTACGCGAATAGACTCGAGAATCTTATTTTCTTTACAAGAAGCATAAAGTGCATATTCGTCAGTGGTACCGATGAGGTTGTCATAACCGCCGTCGGCGCCAATGAAAGGAGCTGTATTCTTCAAGGAGATTTCTTCTAAACGAGAAGCGTACATGCTGTTGTAGAGGTCGATCATCAATTGTTTGCGGTAGTCTTCAATCGTTTTCATCAAGAAGTGCGGAAACTTGCGGATGAGCATAACCTGACTGCCCGGAGCTTCTTTGTCGGTGCAGACAGAAACCAGCGGTTCTTTGTTCATGCCGATAGGGAAGTTTTCTTTTGCGCGTGGATTTTCTGGCATTGGAATAGAACTGAACATGTCTTTGATCTTTTGTTCTACTTCTTTTACATTGATGTCTCCAACAACGATGACCGCTTGCAAGTCAGGACGATACCAATCATGGTAAAAATCTTTGATGACTTGGTATTCAAAACCTTGGATGACTTCGATGAGTCCGATAGGCATGCGTTCAGCATAGCGGGAATCTTTCATCAAAACGGGCCACCATTCTTTGCGCATACGGTCGGAAGCGCCTAAGCCCATACGGTATTCTTCGGAGATAACGCCACGTTCAGCATCAATTTCCTTGTTATCGTAAATCAAACCATGTGCCCAGCCCTTTAAAATGCGCAAACCCATGTCGAGATTGTTCGGGTTGTCCAAGGGCATCGGAATCATGAATACGGTTTCATCAAAAGAGGTGTATGCGTTCAAGTCGGCACCGAATACGACGCCGATTTTTTGCAATTGGTCAACCATTTCGTTGCCGGGGAAGCCTTCTATGCCATTGAAGGCCATGTGTTCGGTGAAGTGCGCCAAACCGCGTTGGTTCTCATTTTCTTGGTTGGAACCTGCGTTGACAGCAAGTCTGAGTTCTACTCGATTTTTAGGATATTCGTTATGACGGATGTAATAGGTCATACCGTTTTCCAATTTTCCGATTTTGACATTAGGGTCTGCCTTAATCGGGTCGCTCAATTTCAAATCTTGAGCGAAAACTGCGATGACTGCAAAAATAATGCAACCTAAGGTTAAAAGGATTCTTTTCATATAGTGAGTTTTTATTTATGTATGCTTATTTTTTAGAATAGCGGAATTTGCGTATCAAAATGAGGATGATGCCCATGATGACGATGAGTGCCAATGGGATGCCGATGTTGATGATGGCCCATTTGGTTTTCTTGCCGCGGATTTTTTCATTGTTCAAGGAACCGATTTTGAAACTCTTGGCACGCAACTGCAACAAGTCGTCATCCGCACAAAGGTAGTTGACGCAGTTGACGATGAACTGGGTATTGTCGAACATGGTGCGGGTATAGATGTCGTAACCTGCAGGGTAGGGCTGATTGCGTTTTTTATCAAACGGATTGCGGATGATGTCGCCATCGGAGACGAAAATCTGTCGGGTATAGACACTCTTGTCGCGGTAATCTAACTCTTTAATGGTGTCGAATTCAACGGGAAGGATGCCCTTGTATGCGGACTCAAATTCGCCTTCCACCAAAACGGCGATGGGCAAGTTGCGGAAAGCGAATTCTTGCATGTTCGGTTTGGTGAGGCCAACTTTCAAGGTGACGATGGATGGCGTAGGCACGAGTTTGGAACGCTCGGAAGAGGTCATCAGCACAGTCTTTGTCAAGTTCGCGTCTTTGCCAACTAAGTCTATGCTGCCGGCAAAATCGGATTTTATTTCCTTAATGTTACGAACGATAGGATGGTCGCTGAAATTGACGACGTCCAAACTGTACGGGAAGGCCATGAACTTGTATTGCGGTTGATCGCCAATGATGCTGACTTGCTGCGGAATCGGCATGCAACTGAGGTCTTGAATCAAGTTCGGGTTGATACGTACTCCGTAGGTGAAGAATAAGTCGTTGATGTACAAAGATCTCGGAGTGGCAAAGAATTCTGGCACGGATTGCAAACTGTCTAACGATGCCGTGGTGTTGTCGATGAGCCACAAAACTTTGCCGCCGCGCATGATGAACTGGTCAATGATGTATTTGTCGTATTCTTTGAACGGTTCTGTCGGTTGGGCTACGATGAGCACATCATATTTGTTTTCGCCGAGTTTCAAAGATTGGGATGCGGAGTCTGCAACGCTGATGTTGCGCAAACTGTTGATTTTGCCATCCAATGTGATACGGCTGACATTGTAGAATCGCTGCAGTTGCATGGCAGTCCAGCAAGTGCTCCAGAAATCCAACTCGCCGTGTCCGTCTAAAAATGCGACGTTCGGTTTTTCGGTTTTCATCAAACGGCGGATAGGAGAAACGAGGTTGTATTCCAGTTCTTCGATGGAATATTGGAGCCAATCGGTACCGGAAGGGTCCGCCACGACCAACTTGGCCGGATATTCATGGTCGCGGTAGGTGACAATGGCGCCAGGAATGACCATGTGTGTGGAGTATCCGTTCGCATCTTCGCGGCTGACAGGAATAGGGTCCAACCCTTTTTTCACAAATTCTCCCAAAATAGAATTAACTTCATCGTTGTTTTTGTCTTCCAAAGGGTCGATGAATTCGAAATAGACATTTTTGGAATAACTGCGGAAATCTTGCAGCATTTGTTCTACCTGTTTGGCGAAAAGTTGATAGTCGGCAGGTTGGTCTTTGCCTTTGAGGTAAACGCGGATATAAACCTTGTCTTCCAAATTTTTCAGCAGTTCGATGGTAGAAGGCGAAAGAGAGTGGCGTTTGTCTTTGGTTAAATCTATTCTGTAAAAGATAAAAGATGAGATGATGTTGATAACAATCACTGCCACGAGCGCGACAACCAAACCAATAAGGGTGTTTCTCTTAAATTGTTTGCTGCCGTGAATTTTGCTGTCTGTATCTAGAAAATTGAATTTTTTCATGCTTTTAGTCTTTAACGATTACCATTTGCGTTTGAGTAATACGATTCTGGTGCCGAACAGGAAGATGAAGATGACACTGCAGAAGTAGATGATGTCGCGAGTGTCGATAACGCCTTTGCTGATAGAAGCATAATGGTGCTCGATACCGAGTGATTTGATGTAGTAGCCGATGGCTCCTAAGGACTCAAACGAGTAGATAAAGGCGAATCCGAAGAAGAGAATGAAGCACAGGGGCGCTGCGATGATGAATGCCACAATCTGGTTATTGGTGAGGGAAGATGCAAACAACCCTACGGAAATGAATGTGGCTCCCAGGAAGAGCAGTCCCAAATAGGATCCCCAAGTGCTGCCCATGTCGAGGTTGCCGACGGGATTTCCAAGAAAATAGATGGAGATGACGTAGATGAGCGTCGGCAGTAAGGCGATGACCAGCAAAGTCAAGCAGGAGAGAAATTTTGCCCAGATGATTTGCATGTCCGTGAGCGGCTTTGTGAGCAATAAGTCCATTGTGCCTGTTCTTCTTTCTTCTGCGAAAGAACGCATCGTGATAGCAGGTACTAAGAACAGAAATAAAAATTGAGACAGGTTGAACAATCCTTGCAAATCGGCAAGACCGGCTTCCATGACATTGTCAACATTAGGGAACACCCACAGGAACAAACCCGAAATAATCAGGAAAACACCCATGAAAATGTATCCGATAATGGAACTTAAAAAGGACTTTATCTCCTTGATATATAAGCTGAACATAACAGATAAAAATTAGGGCGCAAAAATAATAAAAAAAGCTTTTAGGGGAGCGCCCTAAAAGCTTATATTTCATTGAAAAATAGTCGTTCTCAAAAAGTTTATTTGAGGCCGTCTTTTTGTAATAATGCATCGGGTTTGGGTTCGCGCCCGAGGAAGTTCATGAACATTTCCATAGCAGGGATAGAACCACCTTTAGAAAGAATCGTATTGCGATATTCTTCCGCCACCTTTTGATTCATCACGCCCTCTTTTTGGAAACGTGTGAAGGCATCGGCTTCCAACATTTCTGCCCACTTATATCCGTAATAACCAGCTGCATAGCCGCCGGCAAAAATATGGGTGAAGGAGGTGCTCATGCAAGCGGTCGGCACAATCGGCAAAACTTCGAGTTTGTCGAAAATGGATCGCTCCATGGTGTAGATGTCTTGGATTTTTTCAGGATTAGTGGTGTGCCACATCATATCCAGGTAACCGAAGGAGAGCTGGCGTGCAGAACTGTAACCTGCCAAGTAGCGACGCATATTTTTCAATTGGTCAATGTATTTTTGCGGAATGCTTTCGCCCGTCTGATAATGTTTGGCAAATGTGTTGAGGAATTCTGGTTCGGTAGCCCAGTTCTCGTTCAATTGGGAAGGCAATTCAACAAAGTCGCGCGGCGTGTTGGTGCCGGAAATGGATTGATAGGGAACTTCAGAAAGCATGCCGTTGAGCGCATGACCAAATTCGTGCAAGAAGGTGGTCACTTCGTCAAAGGTCAGCAATGAGGGTTGGTCACTGGTTGACGGCGTGAAGTTCATGACCAAACTAACCAGTGGACGAACATCTTCACCCTTGGCGTTGATGTATTGTTCGCGGAAGGAGGTCATCCATGCGCCACTGCGTTTGGTTGCGCGCGGATGAAAATCCAAATATAGGATGGCCATCAATTTGTCCGCACGATAGACTTCATAAACGGTAACATCGGGATGGTAAACATCAATGTTGTGGGCAGGAACGAACTTCATTTGATAGAGCGCGCCGGCAAGATTGAATACGCCGTCAATGACATTTTCCAATTTGAAATAGGGTTTCAAGTCTTCGGTGCTCAAGTTGAAGAGTTCTTTCTGCTGCTTTTCAGAATAGTAGGCGAAGTCCCAGCGTTGCAAATCCCCATTCAAACCATGCGCGTGGGCGAATTCGGTTAAGGATGCGATCTCTTTTTCAGCGGCGGGAAGAGAATATTTTGCCAGTTCGTCTAACAAGTTGTAAACGCGGTCCACATTTTCGGCCATACGGTCATGCAAAGCATATTCGGCGTAATTTTTATATCCCATTAGTTGCGCAAGCTGGTTGCGGCACATCAGGATTTCTTTGATGGTTTCAGAGTTGTCGAATTGATCTTTGTAAGCCTTGCAGCATGAGTGCATGAACATCTCTTTGCGAAGTTCGCGGTTGTCCGCGTAGGTCATAATCGCATTGACGCTTGGGTAGGAAAGGTCGAACAGATAACCTTTGAGTCCTTTGTCTTTTGCCTTTTGAGCTGCAATAGCCAATTCTGCTTCTGGAAGTCCTGCCAAGTCTTTCTTCTGGGTGATGTGCATTTGATAGGCATTGGTGGCGGCCAGCGCATTTTGCCCGAAAAGCAGGGTCAGGTTGGAGAGCTTGACCGAGGTGGTGTTGAATACTTCCTTTAACTCGTCGGGAAGGTTTGCGCCTTGGTTGACGAAAGCATCGTATGTGTTTTTCAATAACATCTTGTCTGCTCCGCTGAGTTTGTCGTATTCATGAGTGTAAACATATTGCACACGGTTAAATAAAGCTGTGTCTAAATAGATGCTGTTGCTATAGTTGGTGAGCATCGGCTGCACGGTGTTGGCGATTTCCTGCATCTCGTCGGTGGCATCGCATTCCAGGATGTTGAAGAAGACACCGGCTACGCGCGTCAGTTTCTCGCCGGCGCGGTCAAGGGCGACGATGGTGTTTTGGAATGTCGGGGTTTCCGGATTGCGTTTGATGTTTAGCAAATCCTTGCGGGCTTCTTGAATGCCAAATTCAAAAGCGGGCTTGTAGTGCGCCGGCTTTATCTTGCTGAAGGGCGGCGTCTGATAGGGCGTGTTCCACTCTTTGAAAAATGGATTGTCAGTTGCTGCCGCAGCAATTTTGTGTTCTTGGGCGTTTGTTTGCATAAGGGCAAAAATAAATAACAGTAGTGTGAGTTGTTTTTTCATAATTTATTGAATAATAGATACAATGGCCGTGGCAGCAATGCCTTCGCCTTGGCCGGTGAAGCCCATCTTTTCGTTGGTCTTCGCCTTGATGGATAAATGGGTTGAGTCAATGTGCAATATTGCTTTCAGTGTGTTGGTCATTTCATCGATGTAGGGTTTCATCTTGGGTTGCTCAAGAATGAGCGTGCAATCGACATTGTTGATGCGCCATCCTCGTTCTTCTAAAAGTTCAACGACTTTGGCCAGTAGGATTTTGCTGTCGATATTTTCAAAAGAGGCATCATGGTCTGGAAAGTGCGTGCCGATGTCTTTGAGCGCGGCGGCACCAAGCAGTGCGTCACAAAGCGCGTGAATCAGCACGTCTCCGTCCGAATGGGCGGCCAAACCCTTCTCAAAAGGAACACGAATGCCCCCGAGGACGAGTGGTCTGTCGAGGGCAAATCTATGTGAATCGTATCCGAATCCAACGCGAAAATCCATGTGCTATCTCAATTTTCCTTGGTTCTTGATGTCGTCTTTGTTGAAGGAAGCGAAATCAAACGAAAGGGTGAAACGCAAGGTGTTTGCTAATGGATGGTATTGGTTGATGGCGAACAAATAGGAAACATCCAAGTTGAAGATGCTATATTTGAGACCTACGCCGCAAGTGAGGAACTGACGGTTTCCTTTGTAAGGGCTTTCATAGAAGTATCCCAATCTTACAAAGAACAAATCTCTGTAGGAATATTCAGCACCCAATGCCCAGTTGATTTCTTGCAACTCTTCGCGGAAACCACCAGGAGCATCGTAGAATGAGTGAATGATACCTTCAGCAACGGAAACATTAGGGTCCATACCGGAAGCGATGATGCGGCTGCCTGATTCGTCATAAATAAGATGCCCAACACTGTCCGTTGCATATACAGGATTGGTCGGAACTAACAATTTGTTGAATTCGCCGTTGAGCGTGAGCTTGTTGTATTCGTCGAAATCCATTTCATAGCCGATGCCGAGTTTCAAGTTCATCGGGAGGAAGTCGCGGTTGGTAGAAGATGTATAGGATATCTTGTTACCAATGTTAGCAATGGCCAAACCGGCACGAAGGGTGCTGTTTGACAAACCTTTAGCGCGGAAATCTTGTTCATAGAACAAACTCACATCAGCAGCTCCTGCCAAACCGGCTTTGCTGCCATCAGCGTATGGGTCGTAACCAGCGGTGAGGTTGGAGTAGATGAATCTCGGCGTAATAGCGATAGCCAATTCATCGATGAGCTTGCGGGAATAGGTGAAGTCGAGCGCAAATTCGTTTGGACTTTTTGCAACACCTTCGCCGTAAGGGTTGGTGCCATTTTCATCGGAGAAGAAAATATCGCCTAATGAGAAATAACGCAAAGAAAATGCGATAGCATCCATGTCGGTGATTTTATAATAAGCAGACAAGTATGCCAAGTTAATATCGCCAACGAGTTTTCGCAGCCACGGACTGTAGGAAACGCTGAATCCAAATTTGTTGTCATTGAAGACATATTTGGAAGGGTTGGATGCTTGGGAGTTGGCATCAGCAGCGGTGGCGCAACCGATGTCGGCCATAGCGCCAGCACGTGAGTCCGGTGCGATTTGCAAGAATGGAACAGCGGTGGTAATGGTGTTCAGTTGCCTTCCATAAAGGTCGTAAAGGCCGCCGTGATCAACATATTGAGCGTTAACATTCAGGTGCAAACAGATGAACATTACCGCCAAAAAGAGCATTGAAATTGTTTTTTTCATGTGAGATTTACTGTTTGTTATTTGTATTATTTATTTGTTCAAAAAATTGTAACCAAAATTCGCTAACGACAGTTTTTGAATTTTATTTTATAGGATGACGATTTTTTCTATTTTTTCTGAAATTTCATTGTTTTGATTGCGAACACGCAGGCGATACATGTACACCCCTTTGCCGATTTTGTCGCCGTAATCATCGCGTCCATCCCAAGTGATAGGGGCACTTCGACTGCCTTCTATGTTTTGTGTGGTGTTAATGGTTCGAACCAATTTTCCAGATATGGTGAAAATTTGAATCTGGATATCGAAGATGCCGCCTGTTTGATTTTGCTCGAAATAGAAATCCGTATGCGTGGTGAATGGGTTCGGGTAATTAAGCACATGACTTAGCACCAATCCTTCATCGGAAACAACTTCAAAGGTGAGCTCGCGTTCGGAATGGTTGTTGTTGATGTCCCATGCTCTGACTAAAAGGGTGTGCTTGCCCGGCGCAAACTCTTCTAAATTGTAACGTACCGTGCCCATGTTGAAACTGTCCTTCTCCGTTTGATAATAATCATTCAGGATGATAGGATTGTCGGTGGCGTTGTCAATGACCGCCGTGAGGTTATGGCCGATGCCGTTGCCGGTGGTGTTGATGCCGTAGTTGTCTTTGATTTTGGCAATCAAAATAGGATTGGGGTTGGTGATACCGCCGTTGACGAAGTTCTCGTCATTGAGGAACAATTCGATTTCCGGACCTTCCTTGTCTTCCAAACCAGAAGTGTCTGTTCCACCGATGATGAAATTGGAAAATGCTCCCGCTGCGTCGGCTTCCAATTGAGAACTGCGTCCGTAATAACTGATTTTGCCGTTGCCGAAATTGTAGTCAATGTCTCTTGGAATATAAAATGAGAAGTTGAATTTGCCATTGGTGACAGAGCAGTTGCCTTTGAAAAGCACGCTTTTTTGTGTTTCAAAGTTGAATGGAATACTGCTGGGGTCATTGGCTAATGTCGTTACAGTGGCCTTTTTGTCATAAACAGAAGGGAAGATGTCGCCGTTGAAATTTTCGAGCAGGTTGCCGTTCAAGTCGGTGATATGACCGCTGATGGTTACCTTTGACAAAGCTCGCAGGGTGTCCGTGACTTCTTGCACGGAGACATGATTGACGGAGTCTGTTACAATATTATATATAGGGACAGCTAATTTCATGGACGGGTCACCCATAGTGACAAACATAGCCAAACTGCTGTTGGCACCGCCATATCTGTTTTTGGCATGGATTTCCAATTCGCTGAGTGTGGGGGTTCTGTTTAAGTCGTTGTTGAAAAGATAGGAAAACAGATACCTTCCGAAGGTGTTGTTAGGGGTAGACCAGGCCTCTCGTGTGGCGGTGATCAATCCAGCTGCGCCACCATTGCTGTTGAAGAGAATCAACTCCGCTGGGGAAAGTGCCGGACGATCGTAATAGCCAAAGGTACACGACAAGGTGAGCATCATCGGCATATTGTATTTGTTTTTCCATTTGTTGATATCGGAATTCTCTAAAACACGCTCCGCCGACCAACCGTCTTTACCGCTATGCCCAACATAGGTGAATACCAAGGCGCCGCGCTCCATACGGTTGTTGATAGCCGTGGTCACTTCGGGGTAACGCTGGCCGCCAGCATTCGAAACTTGTTGATATGCATCCAAATAGATTTTGTCGAAATTGATGTTCGCATTGTCGCGTTCTACAATGGTGGCGAAATTATCGGCGTTGCTGATGAAATCATTGTAGTCTTCATCGTCTGCCACAAAGGCCATCATATTGCGCCAGTCACCTAAATTGGATATGGCAGAAGAATTCTCATCAACCAAGTTGCGACGAGTGGAGTAGCGGATGAATTTGTCAACTGCGGTTGTGGCTTGGGCTACCGTGCTGGATGGAATTCGTCCGACGCCAAGGTCGTATAACCCGCCAAAGCCCTCGCCTTCTTCATCATCCAACAAACCGAAAGTGTCATCGTTGGAGTAAAAGTCGTTCTCGTTGACCCCGTCGTGGGTGGCGTATTGATAGTTCGGAACGTAAATTTCGGTGCCGTTGTCACGACCGCGATAATCATAACTTGGTCTTCCGAACAACAATAAGTATTTGGGATACTGATGGTTGGTTTTATCATAGATGAGCTTCATATAGTCGCGAATGGCCATGGGGTCCATTGAACCGCTCGAAAATTCATTATATACCTGTTGGGTGGTTACCACATTTACAGAAAGTCCGTCGTTGCTTTGACGGAATTCGGCCAGGCGTTTGGCCTGCGACAAGAATTTAGGATGGGTAACGATGACCAAGTCCACATTACTTGTGGCGTGCAGATTCTGGTTGGGTACAGAACTGCCACGCGTGATGCTTTTGTAATGATTGCTGTCGAAAGCATAGAAGGTTCGCAATGTGTCCGTGCGAGCTTTGAAAGAGCGAGTTGCACCATCCGATGTGAGCGTGTATTGAACACTCTGTGTGGGGTCTGTCACATCCCAAATAGAGGTGCTCGAACTGGCTCCCGAGAGGTTGAATTGCGTGATATTGCCCTCGCCTATGGTGTTCAAATTGCGGAATTCGAAGGGCGTGGAACCCATCGACAATTGGCAAGGAATTTCGATTTCTAACCAGTTCAAGTAGGCGGAAGCTGAGTTGCTCGGTTTGCTGTAGGTGAGGGTCACGTCTAAGTTGCTGCTGTTGGCAGAAAATGGCAAAGTGGACTTGCCAAAGACCGCTTGGTAAGCGGTAGAGGCACCAGCCATTTGAACATTCCCGACCGTGACATTGTTGATGTCAACTTTGAAAGTGCCGTTCATGCTGGCGGTATTGGCCCCAAACACACTTACTTTGCCAGTGGCAACAGGCGTGCCCGGTGTTCTAAAACGATAAGTGCGTGATGTGGTAAGGTCAAAGAGGTCGCCGAACCAGTCTTTGCCAGTTTCACTGAAATTGTAAATATCATCTTCTACAAAACTATAGAAAGTGTAATCATTAACCGTGTGAGTTGCCGTAAGATGGGAATTGTCCACTGCGGTGATGCGCTTCTTTGCGCCGATGCCAGGCGTACTGGTGATAAAATACCATGTTGTGTCAGAATAGATATTGGTGCTGTGACAGAATTTGTTTTCCGTGGAGTCAAAATATTCGCTGTGTGGCGAATGACCGAAAAACAAGAAGTAATCGTTGTTGTCGATGGTGCCGTCGCCGCCATCGAAAATTTGAATGGGCAATTCCTGCAAGTCATCCGGGCGCTTGACACTATTGGGTTCTGGCAACATAGCTCCGCCGTTGCCGAAAAGCGCAATACTGGATGAAGATATTGGCGTTGACAGACCTATGGCGGTAAGGTCTGCGTAGGTGACTTTGTAGATGCCGGTCTCGGTGACGGCTAAGTTGTACCAATTGCCGGTTGCTAAAACCGACTGGTTGGCATGTGTCTGCGTGGCTTTCGTGTTTTTGGGCTGTTTGCCCTCCAATTCGATAGACAGGGATTTCAAACGACTGAATTGCCCATCTCCATTTTTCACAAACGGAATAATAGTGAGCAACGCATAGGTGCGATTGCGCTCTCGCGCTGTACGAACAGTCACATCTAGTTGTGTGGATTTGAAACTGGATGGGATGAGGGCGCAGTCTTGGGCGGAAACGGCTTCATATTGCGCATCTACTATATGAATATTGTAACTATTGTAAAAATTATCAATAGGAATCATCTCATAGTAACAAGGCAGAGTGGGGTAGGATTGAAGGTAAACCGCATTTTCAAAGTGCAGGAATTCTATGCTTTTTTCTTCGGAAATAAAACGAGTAAGGTTATTTGTCCATAGTAAATTGATTTTTTTTTCAATTTTTTGTGCTTGAATATGAGATGGTTGCGTTATTATTAAGAAAAAAAGTGCAATGAGCACCCAAGGATTTTTTTTCATTAGTCGTTTAATTAAAATACAAACAGATACAATTTTGTTAACGATACATCGTTGTTATTATTGCAAAGTTTGTAACAAATAAAATTTATTCAAGTAGAATAAAAAGAATTTTGTATTTTTGCCCGCTATAAATGAATAAAAGTATGCATAAACGAATTATAACCCTTTTGGCAGCAATATTGGCTTTCGCCAGTTTGCGTGTTGAGGCACAAGATGCGTTGTTTTCGCAGTTTTATGCCAATCCGTTGTACTTGAATCCAGCATTTGCAGGTACGAATGTGTGTCCGAGATTGTGTTTCAATTTTAGAGACCAATGGCCTTCCGCATCTGGTACTTTCATGACCTATACGGCTTCGTATGACGAACATTTTGATAAACTGTCTGGCGGCGTTGGCGTTTTGCTGTTCGGTGATCGCGCTGGCGAAGGCGGTTGCATTAACACGTATGCGGCTAGCGCTATCTATTCTTTTAAAATCAAAGTCGCTAAGAAATTCAACTTGCGCCTTTCCTTGCAGGCAACATATCAGCAGAAATCTTTGGATTGGTCTAAACTGACTTTCGGCGATATGATTGATCCGAAATATGGTTTCGTTTATGCAACACAAGAACAACAACCGAATAAGTTGAGCCGCGGCGTCTTCGACATGTCCGCCGGTTTGTTAGGTTATACCCCACATGTTTACTTCGGTATGTCTGCTCACCATATTACCCGTCCGTATGAAGGATTCCTTATCCAAAGCGGTTCTGACTCTCCCGAAGCTAGACTTCCGGTAAAATGGACGGCTCATGTGGGTGCCTATTTTGATTTGAAACGTAAGAGCAAAATGGAAACTTCCTTCGGTGATATTTCCATCAGTCCGAATTTCATTTACGAACATCAAATGAATTTCAACTACTTTAACGAAGGGCTTTACCTTAACTTCTATCCGTTCACTGTAGGTATGTGGCTCCGTCATGGTATTACTTACCATAATAATGAAGAAGGTATTACGGCTAACAATTTGGACGCATTCATCGTGATGTTCGGTATTGAACACGAATGGTTCAAGATTGCATATTCCTACGATGCTACGATTAGCCAATTGGCCAATGTGACTGGTGGTAGCCATGAGGTTTCCCTCCAACTCCTGCTTCCTTGCCCGAACAAACGTAAAGCTTTGAAAGACCTTAGATGTCCTTCTTTCTAAACCATTACAATAATTTTTTTATTTACCCGTTCCTAAGAATAAATAATTAATAACAATGAATAAATTAACAAAATTAACTGGTTTGTTTCTCGTTATCTCTCTCCTCACAGTGATGTCTTCCTGTAAGAAAGAGGCTTCCCCCACTACGGGCTGGAATTATAACGATGCTAAAAACGGAGGTTTCGAAGTGGCTCCTTTTGAAGAACAAGAAACTGGTCCGGGACTCGTTTTCATCGAAGGTGGTTCCTTCGTAATGGGTCAAATGGAAGAAGATGTAATGAAAGATTGGAACAACACCCAACGCCGCGTTTCTGTCGCTTCCTTCTATATGGATGAATGCGAAATTTCTAATGTGGATTATCTCGAATACCTTTATTGGTTGGAAAGAGTTTTCATCCCTCAAGATTTGAAGGTGGTTTATGACAACGCCCTTCCTGATGAAAACGTTTGGCGCGATCGCCTCGGTTATAACGAACCTGACGTTGAATATTATTTCCGTCACCCGGCATTCAAACATTATCCAGTAGTTGGCGTTAACTGGCTCCAAGCCACTAACTATGCTGCTTGGCGTACCGACCGTGTGAACGAAAAAATATTGGCTGACCGCGGCTATGTCGAATATGCTGAAACCCCTACGGCTGAAGGCTACTTCAATACGGATGCTTACTTGACGTACGAAACTTATGAAGCTGAAGGCCAAAAAAGACTTCGCTATATCTCTTCCGGTGAATATCGTAATGTTAAAATGGAAGATGGTATCTTGCTCCCGAAATATCGACTCCCGACCGAAGCTGAATGGGAATATGCTGCTTATGGCATCGTTGGCAATACCCTCAATGAACGCGTCCTCGAACGTAAGGTTTATCCTTGGAACGGGCAACAACTTCGTACGGAAGACAAAAAATACTATGGCGATTTCATGACCAATATCCGTCGTGGCCGTGGCGACTATATGGGTGTCGCAAGCGCTTTGAATGATGCCGGCTTCAAAACCAAAGAAGTTAAATCCGACTGGCCGAACGACTACGGCTTGTATCAAATGGCAGGTAACGTCTCTGAATGGGTTATGGATGTTTACAGACAAAGTTCTCATGACGATGTGACAGAATACAACCCGTTCCGTGGTAACTACTTCGAAACGAAGAAACTCCTTGAAGACGGTACTGTTGCTGAACGTGATAGCGTGGGTAGAATCCCAATGGTTCCTGTTTCTGACTTCAAAAATGATAGAAGACGCAACTATCGTGCTGCTGACAACAAGAACTATCTCGATGGTGACTGGCAATCTCTTCAAAATATGGATGATTGGGCTACAGCAGCCTCTAATACTGAAGCTACTGAAAAAATGTACCGTAAAGCCGATGCTGCTTATGCTTACTCTTTGGTTAGCGATCAAGCTCGCGTGTATAAAGGTGGCTCCTGGAGAGATATCCCTTACTGGTCTTCCCCTGGCACAAGACGTTATCTTGATGAAGACGAATCTACTGACTATATTGGATTCCGTTGCGCTATGGCAAGAGTCGGTTCCCAAACACAAGGCAAATAATTTTACAATGAATATAAAAAAGGACGATCTTAACGGTCGTCCTTTTTTTGTTTGAAATTATTAAGATTCAAATTTTAGAATTTCAACTTTCCCAGCGTAGAGCGTTAAAGTGTTTCCCGATATAGTGAAATTGTTGATTTCAGCTTTCAATGCCTGTATTACGCTCTTTTCTGTTTCCATTTCATGGCATAATCGCTTGGTCGCTCCAGAATAGGTCAATTCTATTTTCTGTTTTTTCTGGTAATAGGTGCCGAAAAATGTATTGCATCCTAAATTTCCGTTGAAATTGCCATCTGCATCAAAGATGATAAAAGGTTGAATGACCTGATTGCTGTCTATTGCTTCACCATTGATGGCTACAAGGTTCCATTGGGTTCCGACCAGCGGTTTGTTGTTTGCTTCTGTGGCCTTATTCGTAGTCTTGCATCCGACAAAACATACAGCGGCAAGAATCATTGTGGTAATCTTTAGCTTCATACTGATGTGTTTTGATTGTTTGTATTTTCTTGATATTGTAAATTTAATTGTTCAATGAAATCGAGTATTTTGTCTTTCCCCAAACCGTTTTCGGCCGATGAGACCATGATGTAAGGTAACTCTTCCCAATTCTCATACAGCTTGTTTTTGAAGCGTTGTACGTTGCCTTGCACTTTGTTTGCGGAAAGTTTGTCGGCCTTTGTGAAAATCAATGCGAAGGGAATCTGCATCTCGCCGAGATTCTCAATAAACTCCAAGTCTATTTTTTGCGGTTCTAATCGGGAATCTATCAAGACGAAGACAACCTGCAGGTTTTCGCGCAGACGGAAATAGTCATTTATCATTTTCTGCCATTTGGCACGCATCGCTTTCGATATGGAGGCATAACCATATCCTGGCAAATCCACCAAGTACCAATTCTTGTTGATGAGGAAATGATTGATGGTTTGCGTTTTTCCTGGTTTTGAGGAGGTCTTCGCGAGACTCTTGTTGTTGACTAGCATGTTGATGAGCGATGATTTGCCAACATTAGAGCGGCCGATGAATGCATATTCTGGAAGATTGCCTTCAGGACATTTGTGCCAATCGGTGACACTTTGAATAAAAGTGGCGTTTTTTACGATCATAGGATTATCTTCTTGCCAACCAGCTGTTGGGGTTTAAGTATGCGTTGTTTTTCCAAATCTCGAAATGAAGTTCGTATGTGTTCGAACTTGCATTTTTACCGACTGTCCCAATAGTTTGCTTAGTAGATACTTTGTCGCCTTTTTTGACGCTGATGCTGGCGAGATTCTGATAAACAGTGAGGTATTCGCCATGACGTATCATCACGACCTTGGTGCCCATGATATCCATGATGGTAGTGACTTCGCCTTGGAAAACGGCACGAACCGCTGTGCCCGCATCGGTCATGATGTCAATGCCATGATTTTCAATCATCACAGAAGGAACGTCGGGGTGCGGGTAGTTGCCGAAATCGCTGACTTTGGCGCCTTTGGCAACTGGCCAAGGCAATGCGCCTTTATTGTTGACGAACGAGGTGTTCAAGGATTTCTCTTCCGGAGTTAGAGCAATTGTTGCGCTGCTTCGTGTAGATGTGCTGGCATTGCTGCTTGAAGATGAAGTCTTACTGCCGCTATTGGAAGACGAACTGCTGGATTTGCCGGTAGAAGCTGCTGCTGCTTTGGCCCGTTTGGCATTGGCTGCTGCAATTTCAGCCTTGATGGCTTGTTGGATGGCCGCATCAAGTTCCTTTCTCTTCTTCTGCTTTGCCTTAAGATCCGCACTTAACTGTTGCGATTTCTTCTTTAGCTCTTCCGCATTTTTGGTCTTCTGACGGCGGTCGCTTTCCAAATTCTTGATTTCGGTTTCTTTGCCAGATAGCAACGTGAGCTTTTCATTTTTGAGTGCAATAATAGCATTGTTTTTTTCCTGCAACTCGGCTTGCGTTCTGGCAATCTGGTCTGCTTGACTGCGTACATTCTGGGAGAATATGGTGTAGTAGCGCAATCGGCGGAACATCTGTGAAAAATCATCCGAAGCTAAAATGAAGGTTACTTTGTCCATCAATTTCCGGTTGCGATAGGCCATATAGACCACTTGCGCATAATCGGCCTTCATATAGTCCAACTTCTTTTGCAGGTTTTCAATCATCTGCTGGTTGAGTTCCTGCTCTTCTTCCATTTGCATGATTTCCGCATTCAATGCCGTGATGAGTTTTTCACGATTGTTGATTTGCTGCCGAAGCACCGCTATCTGTTGCAAAGAGGCCTTCTGATTTTTTTCTGTTTTTTTGAGCAAACTTTGCGTGTTGGCAATCTCTTTTTCTATTTTTTGCTTGTCCTTTTTCAACTGCGTACTGCTCTTTTGTGCATCACAATATTGTGTGCCAAAAAGGCATAATATGGTGAAAATAAGGGCAATAAGACGCTTTGTATGTTGCTTTTGGTTTCTCATATAGGTATAATAAGGTAATATCTTTTGCAAAGATACAATCCTAATAACGAAAAATAGGTGCTGTAAAGTATTTTTTATAAACATGTTAAGGTTAAATTTTTGGACTTGTTTAGCGCATGAAAAAACGAAGTTCCCAGTGCTTGAAATGCGCCTGTTTTATTGCTGATAAATTGTTTTTTTTGTACTTTTGCAACTTCAATAAAATACTCCAGTTATGCGCAACGCTCGAATTTTCGTAGAAAAAAAACATGGCTTTGATTTGGAAGCCGCTCATTTGAAAGAAACTCTCAATCAGAATTTTAATTTGTCTATCCGTGGTTTGCGGATCTTGAATGTCTATGATATTTTCAATGTAGATGAAGTCTTGTTGGAAAGATGCAAGGTCGGCGTTCTTTCCGAACCAGTGGTAGATGAGATTTTTGAAGATTTTTCTTTGGATGGTCTAACCTATCTCGCGGTGGAATTTTTGCCGGGACAGTTCGACCAACGTGCCGACAGTGCGATGCAATGCATGTCTTTGCTCGACCCTAAAACGGAGGCGGTTATTAAGAGCGGCAAAGTCTATATTTTTGATGCAGAATTGACGGATGCTCAGTTTGCTCAAATTCGAAAATACTGTATCAATGAAGTTGAAGCTCGCGAAAAAGATATGAGCGTTTTGGAAATCACGGAGAATCCGGAAGTGATGGATGTCCCTATTTATGAGAAGTTCACTTCTTGGACAAGGGATGAATTGGAAGCCTTCCGCGTGAAAATGGGTCTGGCTATGTCTTTGGAAGATATTGCTTTCGTTCAAGATTATTTTAAGAATGAAGAAAAAAGAGAACCTTCTGATACGGAAATTAAGTTGTTAGACACCTATTGGAGTGATCATTGCCGTCATACGACTTTTGAAACCGAACTCAAAAATATTGTGTTTACCCCATCTGCTATGGCCTATCAACTGCAAGAAGCCTATGAACAGTATCTTGCTATGCGTAATGAAGTTTATGCGGGTAAAAACAAGCCTCAAACTTTGATGGATATGGCTTGCATCAACGGCAAATATGAGCGCAAGGCCGGCAATTTGGAGGATATGGAGGTCTCAGAAGAAAATAACGCTTGCAGTATCTATATCAATGTGGATGTGGATGGCAAGACGGAACCTTGGTTGCTGATGTTCAAAAATGAAACACACAACCATCCTACGGAAATCGAACCGTTTGGTGGAGCGGCCACTTGTGTCGGCGGTGCTATCCGCGACCCGTTGAGTGGCCGTAGCTATGTCTATCAAGCCTTGCGCGTTACAGGTGCTGGCAATATCAATGCGCCAATGAGTGAGACTATGGAAGGCAAACTTCCGCAATCTGTGATCAGCAAAAACGCAGCGGCTGGTTACTCTTCCTATGGCAATCAAATCGGTTTAGCAACAACCCATGTGCGCGAGATTTATCACGATGATTATCGTGCTAAGCGTCTCGAAATCGGTGCTGTTGTAGGCGCAGCCCCTGTTGACCATGTGCGTCGCGAATGCCCGCAACCTGGCGATGTGGTCATTATGTTCGGCGGCCGCACCGGCCGTGACGGTATTGGAGGCGCAACCGGCGCTTCTAAGGAACACAATGAGAAATCCCTGGATACTTGCGCCGCTGAAGTCCAAAAGGGCAATGCACCAGAAGAACGCAAGATCCAACATCTTTTCCGCCGTCCTGAAGTTACCAGATTGGTAAAAAAATCCAATGACTTTGGCGCCGGCGGCGTTAGTGTGGCTATCGGCGAACTCTCCGATGGCTTGAAAATTGATTTGGATTCTGTTAGAACAAAATATAAAGGCCTGAATGGTACGGAAGTCGCTATCAGCGAGTCCCAAGAACGCATGAGCGTGGTGGTTGATGCTAATGATGTGGAGACTTTCTTCGAATATTGCCGTCAGGAAAATATTGAAGCCAACATTATCGCAAAGGTTACGGATGATAATCGTTTGACGATGACCTGGCGGGGCAAAACTATCGTGGATTTGAGCCGCGACTTCATCAATACCAATGGCGTTCGACAAAAGACAGATGTGTTGGTTAATGCTATTCCGGACAATGTTTTGGAAGCACAACCGGTCAACGGGAAGAATATGCAGGAGCAAATGTTGAGCTGCCTGACGAACCCGAATGTGGCTTCACAAAAAGGTTTGATTGAAATGTTTGATGCTACCATTGGCGCTACCACAGTCTTGATGCCTTTTGGTGGCAAACATCAATTGACGGAAACGCAAGCTTCTGTTCAGAAGTTGCCGGTCTTGCACGGACATACCAACACGGCCAGCGTGATGGCATTTGGATATAACCCATTCATCGCCATGCGCTCTCCATTCCATGCTTCTGTATTCGCTATTTTGGAATCTATGTCTAAATTGGTAGCCACAGGCGCTGATTATCAGAAGATTAGATTTACTTTCCAAGAGTACTTTGAAAAAATGCACGACCCCAAATGTTGGGGCA
The DNA here is from genome assembly GCA_024400815.1 of Bacteroidales bacterium. Taxonomy (GTDB): domain Bacteria; phylum Bacteroidota; class Bacteroidia; order Bacteroidales; family WCHB1-69; genus F23-D06. Next base: position 40,148 of record JAKSMD010000006.1, read on the forward strand.
AACCTTGTGCAGCTATGCTCGGCTCCGTTTGGATGCTCAAGCAGTTCGGCTTGGCCGCACTCGGCGGCAAGGACTCTATGAGTGGCACTTTCAAGGATTTGAATGTTCCTCCAACTTTCGTTTCTTTTGCTATCACGACTGAAAATGCAAGAAACATCATCTCTCCGGAATTTAAACAAAAAGGCAATTATATCTATTTTATTCAAAACAAGTTGGAAAATTGCTTGCCCAATGTTGAAAATACCAAACGCATTTTCTCCTATGTTCATGAGAATACGCTGAATGGCAATATTGTATCTGCCTTCACACTTCAATATGGCGGTATTGCCGAAGCATTGGCTAAGATGAGTTTCGGTAATGATTTGGGATTTAATATCCATACGGACCTTCTTTTGTTCGATTACGGCTATGGTAGTTTTGTAGTGGAATCTAAGGTCAAACTGGATGCGGACTTTGCTATTGAACTGGGTCAGGTGGCCGAGCAATTTGTAATCAATGGTGAAATGATAGATAAAGCTGCTTGCCTGCAAGCATGGCGTGGGGTTTATTGCAAACTCTATCCGGATATGGTTGAAAACGAAACCGCTTCTGTTGGAGAAGCGTTTGCTATCAATAGCAAATGTCAGCAGATGCCGAAGTCTCCGGTGAAAGTGGATAAACCGAAGGTTATCTTGCCGGTATTTCCAGGAACAAACTGCGATTATGATACTGCAAAGGCCTTTGAAGATGCTGGCGCCGAACCTCATATTTTTGTGTTCCGTAATCTAAATGAAACGGAAATCAACAAGTCGCTGGACGAATTGGCTGCAGCGATACGTGATTCTCAAATTCTGGCGTTGAGCGGTGGCTTTAGCTCTGGCGATGAACCGGATGGCAGCGGCAAGTTTATTGCTACGGTTTTGAATAATGCTCAAATTAAGGCCGCTGTTAACGACTTGCTGGCGCGCAAGGGGCTGGTGATTGGCATCTGTAATGGATTCCAAGCTTTGGTGAAATCTGGTTTGCTGCCATTCGGTCGTTTGGGCGACATTACGCCGGCTTCTCCAACATTGTATCACAACAATATCAATCGTCATATCTCTCGCTTGGTTCGCACGCGTATCGCAACAGTGAACTCTCCATGGCTGAGCTCTTTCCAAGTGGGCGATGTTCACCATATTGCCGTTAGTCACGGCGAAGGCAAGTTCGTCGTGAATGAGGAATTGGCGCGCCAACTGTTCGAAAACGGACAAGTGGCATTCCAATACTGTGATGAGCAGGGCGCTCCTACTATGGATCCGAAAGATAATCCTAATGGCTCTTTCTATGCTATTGAAGGTATTGTGTCCCCTGACGGCTTGATTCTGGGAAAGATGGGCCATAGCGAACGTAAGGGCGAGAATCTTTATAAGAATATTGAAGGCAATAAAATCCAAGATCTTTTCCAAAATGCTGTAGATTATTTCCGTAAATAATCTCGTCAGGGAACTGAACGTATCGTCTGATTTATAAATTGCATTATATGGGCAAAATAGAACTGACTGTGGCAGATATACATGCGGCATCTCAGCCGTCGGAGGCCTTTTCTTTGATATTGAAGGAAAAAGAGGGAAGACGCTATGTGCCTGTGATCATCGGCATGAGTGAGGCGCGCGCGATATTGGTGGAACTGAACCAATCGCCTACGCATCGCCCACTGACACATGAACTGTTTGTCTCTTTGGCGGACAATTTTGCTTGCAGCCTGGTCGAAGTCAATATCGTCCATTTTGAAAATGGAGTCTATTTTGCAGATATGCTGATGATGCGTTCGGATAGTACGCTGTTCCATTTGGATGCTCGGCCATCAGATGCTATTGCCTTGGCCCTCAAGTCGAATGCGCCCTTTTTTATGCAGGATGATATTTTTGAAGCCAACTGCCAAGAGGATACACAAGAGGATTCGGAGTATAATGAATTGGGAAATTTTGCGGAAGATATTTTAGATGAGGAAGATGTCGTTTCCGATTCGTATATTGATAAAAAATTGACTGAAATGACCACGGCAGAACTCCAATCTTTGTTGGAAGGCGCTGTGGAGAGCGAAGACTTTGAATTGGCAGAGAGAATTCAAAAAGAATTAAATAGAAGATAATCGTATTGGGCACTGAATAAGTATTGCCTTCGCTATTGTATGTTGTTGCAACCTAATAACATTTGGAATCGATTGTGCCAAAGCCATGTTTTGTATCTTATTATGATGCTCGTGGTTTGTATGGCCGGATATGGAGCCTTTCTTAAGTATGCCCCCATATATGATTTCATGAATCAGTTCTACCCATCAAGATATTTTACGACGAATTGCATCCGTAATGGGATTTGTCCGTTATGGAATCCATATCAATCCATGGGCACGCCTGTTGATCCTCAGTCGGGCGTGTTCTATCTGCCGATGTGGGTGTTTGCTGTTTTTGGAGAATATTCGCGTGTTACCTGTGGATTAGATTTCATTTTTCATGCTTTTATGGGAGTTTGTGGCTTTTATTTGTTGGCGTATCGCTTTACAGATAATCGCCTTGCTTCTTTTGTGACGGCATGCGCTTATGCGCTTTCAGGGTTCTATATTGGCAATGCCCAACACTTGGCCTGGATTGTGTCGGCAGCTTGGCTGCCTTGGGTAACCAATTCCTTTATAGGTCTTTTTGAAAATCCTAATTGGAAATCCGCCTTGCTCTTTCCGTTATTGCTATCTTTAATGATTTCGGGCGGCTATCCAGGCGCATCGTTTATTTTGGTCTATTTATTATTGGTTGTTGCCGTTTTTTATTTGGTACGTTTGCTGCACTCACGAGACTGGAATTATGGCCGCCGATTGCTCCGGTTTGGCGCGTTTTCCTTTTTTATAGCACTGTTGTTATGCGCTCCGACGTTAATGTCCTTTTGGGAACTTAAATCGCAGATTACGAGAGGCGCTGAATTAACTTGTGATCAAACAGGGGTCCCATTCACGGTGCAGGGAGTGATCTCTCTCGTTTTTCCCTATGTTTCAGTAAGCACACCAGAATTTATCCAGACGGATATTTCAATGGCTAATATTTATTTCGGCTTTTGGCTTGTACCTTTTGCTATATATGGTTTGTTTAAGAATCGTGATAAGGTAGTATGGGGGGTGTTTGCATTTGGACTATTTAGTTTTCTGATGTCATTGGGTACTAAATTCCCGTTATTCTGTTTCTTTTTTCAACATTTTCCTTTAATCAATTTTGTTAGAATACCGGCTTTATTTAGAGTGTTTTTTATCTTGACTGTTTTGTTGCTTGCCGCAATAGGATTGAAAATGGTTTTAGAAGATTTTCTAAACCATAAAAGGCAACTCCTCATTGGCTTGTCTGTCGTGTTATTCAGTTTTATTCTTTTTATTGTTGTCACAGCTATTTTAAGCAATGGCTCGCTGCTATGGCAAAATTGGCGGGAGGGCACACTGCTTCAGAAATGCTTTGTTGAGTCAGCTATTCTGGCGATAGAAGGTCTCATGTGTCTCGTGTTTTTGCTTTTGATTAAAAATAAAAATTGGATGATTTCATGTGCCATTTTAATTCTTGTGGCTGATTTGATTTGCCAAACCAATTTGTGCGGACCGAAAACAATATACGATACGACGAAAGATAAAACCGAAATGGCAAAGGCCCAAAGCGTCAAAGGCTATCCGATACCGACAAAGACTATGAATTGTTCGGAAATTGCTCAAAAGCATGAGGCTTGGGCTTTTTGGCAAAACTTGGGACCTTTTTTCAAAGAGGTGGAGTGGTATAGTTTGAATCCGGTCAAGTTGTATGCCAACAATAAAATGTTAAAGTTGTATCATGACCATGTTCAAACACTGTCTATTCCTGTTTTGTTTTGCCCTTCGGCAGTGATATATGATACGAATTCTCATTGGTTGAATAAGGATACGGCCTATACTACAAATAAGCAGATGTCTGGTTTGTATCGCCAGCCTGTGGATTGTTCATTGTCTTGTTTTGAACCGGGGCATATCATCGCATCGGTGAAATCGAATGCACCTCGTCGTGTTGTACTGGCCCAGAATTATTATAAAGGTTGGTCTGCAAAACTGGATGGAAATACGGATATATCATTAACTCCAATTAATTTTTCAATGATATCATTTGCTGTGCCTGCTGGCGAACATCAGGTGGAATTGCGCTATAGGAGACCATTTTTGATGGCGCTATTTGTTTTGCAAGCCATTGGATCTATAGCTTGTTTGGTCATAAATTGCCTTCCTAATAAGAAGAAAAGGCTATCGTTTGTCGATTAATTTGGAGGCAGCCAAATATGGAGAAATTTTCTTTTCTCGAATGAGGGGCAGTAGTCGATCTATCTCTTTTTGAGTTGCCTCGTTATTGTAGAAGTTGTTCTGTAAGGTGAAATTTATCCAATTGTAGAAAATGTTGACGAACTGTTCTGTCCGGTTCTTGAAAAAGTAGCCATTGGCTTTGGTATGTGCTTCATATTGCAGAATCATGTTCCAGACCTTGTCGATGGCATAGCATTCGAGGGCGGAGCAAACTTCCACAGGCACGGTCCAATCGTTTTCAGTACGAGGGAAAAGTTTGAGAGCGGCGCGGTATTGTGCTTGTGCCCCAATGGCTTTCGCCCGATTGTCGCCATCTGCTTTGTTGATGATGAGGCCGTCAGCCATCTCCATGATGCCGCGCTTGATGCCTTGAAGTTCATCGCCGGCGCCTGCCAGCATGAGGAGCAGGAAGAAGTCCACCATGGATTTTACGACGGTTTCTGATTGGCCGACGCCCACCGTTTCGACTAAGATGATGTCAAAGCCGGCAGCTTCGCAGAGGATGATGGATTCTCTGGTTTTGCGGGCGACGCCGCCGAGTGTGCTGCCGGAGGGCGAAGGACGGATGAATGCGTCAGGGTCCACGGAAAGAGATTCCATGCGCGTCTTGTCGCCTAAGATACTGCCCTTGGAACGCTCGCTGCTGGGGTCAATGGCCAATACGGCAATTTTGTGCCCCATCCCGGTGAGCATCTTGCCAAAAGCCTCAATAAAGGTGCTCTTGCCGACGCCGGGAACGCCTGTGATGCCAATGCGGAGAGAGTTGCCAGAGTGGGGCAGACATTGTTCGATAATGGCTTGGGCCATATCGAAATGCTCGGGATTGGCACTTTCAATCAGCGTGATGGCCCTGCTGAGGGTGACGCGGTCGCCTTTGAGAATGCCTTGCACATAGTCGTCTAAAGTGAGCACTTTGCGTTTGCGGCGCACTAAGTTGGGGTTTACCTGCAAGGGTTGCTCTATGCCTTCGCGTTCTGTCAATGCCGATTGAAAATCTTCTGCCATAGTGTTATAATGTGGGGGCGAAAATTTTTCGCCCTTCAAAGTTCAAGTGTTAAAGTTTAACGGTCCATGCCGAAGTTGAATTCCACAGCCTCTTTCATAGATGAAAAATAGTGGAAAGTCATGCCGTCGATGAAATTTTCTTTGATATCTTCAATGTCTTTACGGTTTTCTTCTGACATTACAATGTCGTAGATGCCGCTTCGTTTGGCTGCCAATATCTTCTCTTTGATGCCGCCAACAGGGAGCAGTTTCCCGCGTAGGGTGATTTCTCCTGTCATGGCGATTTTGTCGCGCAGGGTTTTGCCTGTGAAGGCAGAAATCAGTGCTGTCAGAATGGTGATGCCGGCGGAAGGACCGTCTTTGGGCGTGGCCCCTTCGGGCACATGAATATGTACTTTCTTCTTTTCAAAAACAGCAGCATCGATGCCGAATTCTTGGGCGTGTGCTTTGAGAAATTCGTAGGCAATGGTGGCAGATTCTTTCATCACATCGCCAAGACTGCCGGTCATGGTGAGTTCGCCTTTGCCTGCCGAGGTGAGGGCTTCTACAAAAAGAATTTCACCGCCCACGGCAGTCCAAGCCAAACCGGTGGCAACACCTGGAACGGAATTGTCGAAGGCTTTCTCCAATTGGAAGATAGGGGAGCCGAGGAGGTCTTTCAAATCTTCAGGGAGAATTTTCTTTGCAATCTGTCCTTCTTGTACAAGTTGAGCAGCACGTTTGCGGATAATTTTAGCAATGGTTCTTTCCAAAGTACGAACCCCAGATTCGCGGGTGTACTTGCTAATCAACGCTTCGATGGTTTTAGAGGGAATTTGCAATTCGCTCTTCTGCAATCCGTTTTCATGTAATTGCTTGGGCACTAAGTGGCGCTTTGCAATTTCCAATTTTTCTTCTGCCAAATATCCAGGAATGTCAATAATTTCCATACGGTCCAATAGGGCAGGATGAACATTGGCAAGATTGTTCGCCGTAGCAATGAAAAGTACTCGTGACAAGTCAAAGGATGTCTCCAAATAGTTGTCGTAGAAGGCATTGTTTTGTTCGGGGTCCATGACTTCGAGTAAAGCGGCGGAAGGGTCGCCTTGGACATTCATGCCCGTGATTTTGTCTATTTCGTCCAAGACGAAAACGGGATTGGCATAACCTGCCTTGCGCATATTTTGGATAATGCGTCCAGGCATGGCGCCGATGTAGGTTTTGCGATGGCCGCGGATTTCGGATTCGTCGCGCAAACCGCCCAAAGAAACGCGTACGTATTTGCGGCCTAGAGCAGCGGCAATGGATTTGCCCAAAGATGTTTTACCCACACCCGGAGGACCTGCCAAACAGAGAATCGGCGACTTCATATCGCCTTTCAATTTAAGCACGGCAAGATATTCAATGATGCGTTCCTTGACTTTTTCAAGTCCATAATGATCTTTGTCCAACGTTTTCTTGGCTTTGATCAAGTCAAAGTTGTCTTTGCTGTATTCATTCCAAGGAAGATCGACTAACAATTCCAGATAGTTCAATTGCACGGAGTAGTCGGGCGCCATGGGATTGGTGCGTTGCAGTTTCTCCAATTCTTTTTTGAAAAGATTGGCAGTCTCTACATTCCAGCGCTTTTTGGCTGCACGTTCCTTAAGGGAGGTGATGTCCTTTTCGGTTGGAGAACCGCCCAGCTCTTCTTGGATAGTCTTAATCTGTTGGTTCAGAAAGTACTCGCGTTGTTGTTTGTCGAGTTCCTGTTTTGACTTATCTTGAATTTGGTTTTTTAGTTCAATAATTTGAAGGTCGCGGTGCAGCATTTTATGGATTCGTTGTGCACGTTCCACAATGTCAGGTGTTTCCAGAATGAGCTGCTTTTCTTCCAACGTTACGGAAAGATTGCTGGCGAGGAAGTTGAGCAAGAACACATGACTCTCGATGTTCTTAAGGGCGAATGAAGCTTCTTTGGGAAGATTCGGAGAAAGCTTGATCATGCGCGTGGCCGTGTCTCGAATGGTCGAAATGAGAGCACGGAAATTCTTATGCTCAATTATGGTTTTGTCGAAATCATTAGAGATGAAAGGCGATGCTTTACATTTGAAATAGGGTTCTGTTTGGGTGAACTCTAACAGGTTGAAGCGCCGTATGCCTTGCACAATGATAGTTACGCCGCCGTCAGGCATGGTGATTTGCTTGAGAATGCGAGCCAGCGTCCCGACCATGTAAAGATCCTCTAAAACTGGCTCTTCCACTTCGTTGATTCGTTGGGCCACCACACCGAAAGGTTTATTGTTGTGGGCGTATTCTTGCACGAGTTTGATGGATTTAGTCCGCCCTACATTGATGGGGATGACCATTCCTGGGAAAAGCAAGGTGTTTCTCAACGGAAGCAGTGCGATTTCTTCAGGGATTTCCTCGTTGCGCAATCGTTGTTCATCGTCTAATGAGAATAGGGGGATGAAACTCGAGTCGTTGTTCATAAATTCCTCTAACAGCGATATGTCTTTCATTATCTTAAAATTAGCAAAAAAAAACTGACCTTTTTTGGGATACAAAAAAGGTCAGCAAAAGTACAAAATATTATGGATTATTTAGATTTGTTAGCGTCTAAATGGCGAGCATATTTGTTGCGGAACTTATCAACACGACCAGCGGTGTCAACAAGTTTCATCTTGCCCGTGAAGAATGGGTGAGATGTGTTAGAAATTTCTAATTTTACCAGCGGATATTCATTTCCGTCTTCCCATTGAATCGTGTCTTTTGTAGCAACGGTAGACTTTGTCAAGAAAGCGTAATCATTTGACATGTCTTTGAATACAACCGTTCTGTACTCTGTTGGATGGATACCTTTTTTCATCTTATTTTTACTTTTTTATTGTTCTAAATTTTGGAGCGCAAAAATACACTTTTTTTGAATATAATCAAGTAGTTGCAAAAAAATATTTTTTAACATCAAAAAACCTGCTGAGATACTTTTTGAAGTGGCGATTTCTCAGCTATTGCTGAAGAAAGTTTCATTTGGTATGTTAATCCTGCAACATCTGATTCTTGTTTTATGGGTGCGCTGGCTTGGTCCGTCCTTTCTGAAGATGCTTCGTGCTAATGTTCCGATAATCAATGATTTTTAATTTAAATAAAAGTATCATATTAATACTTTTGTAAAAAAATGAGTATCTTTGTCCCGAAATCAATACAATGTTTTTTTCATAAACTGATTTCATTAAGTTTGTTGCTGATAAGGCTTGTCCCCCCCTTGCGCCATATTATATTTTTTCGGGGAGGCAAAATGAAAATGCTATGAAAAATAAATTTTTATTAGTTGGGGTTCTTTTATCCTATTTGCTCTTCTTCCCATTTCCCGCACTTCAGGCACAGTATCAAAAAACGATTAAACCCAATATCAATTTTTGGGGTGAGATAGTGGCTTGGGAAGATGTGCCATCCTACATGGCTGACTTATATAATGGTTCGCGTGGAACGGACTTGGCTTTTGATTCCTGCAAGATTGTCAATCAGGATAACGGGTATAAGATTATTATAGCTAAGGGTATGGATTTGGATACCATTGTCCGTTTTGCCTGTGTTCTTGAATTTAAGGATGGCTTCCAGACTCGTGAAGGTAAGATTACAACTACTTGCGAATGCAGGGGCACTTGTGCTTCAGGATGTGATCCAGAGTATTTGGGAGGTTCCCGTTGGATATGTACGGGCTGTGAATATGATCAAGGGCAAGTTGAGTCCACTTGCATAAAATCTGTTACAGCCAAGGCCCCGTCAGATAATCAGTGAAATTTTGGAATATATGAAATAAAAAAAGGTTCCCATGGAAGTGGGAACCTTTTTCATTATGTGATGTAATAGAGTTATTCGTTGACTTTGCATACGAGGTTTCTGTCGCCAAATGCATCATCGATTTTACCGACGGTAGGCCAGTATTTTTCGGTGTGTGCCAATGGGAAGGCGGCTTGCTGACGGGTGTAAGGACGAGTCCATTCGTCGGCGCAAACCACGTTCATTGTGTGTGGCGCATTCTTGATGACATTGTTGTCGCGGTCAGCACGACCTTCTTCGATATCGCGGATTTCTTGACGGATAGCGATCATAGCGTCGCAGAAGCGGTCGAGTTCGCTCAGCGGTTCGCTTTCGGTCGGTTCAACCATCAGAGTGCCGTGTACAGGGAATGCGACGGTAGGAGCATGGAAACCATAGTCCATCAAACGTTTTGCGATGTCGCCAACTTGAACGCCAGCGTGGCGGTCAAATTCGTTGCAGTCGAGAATCATTTCGTGTGCGCACATACCTTGATGGCCTGTGTACAAAATCTTGTAATGGTCTTGCAATCTTGCGCGGATATAGTTTGCATTGAGGATAGCACCCTTGGTTACTTCAGCGAGACCTTGGCCGCCTAACATCTTCAAATAGCCGTAGGTGATAGGCAACAAGTAAGCGCTGCCGTAAGGAGCAGAAGCCACTTGGCTGCCATTTTTGCCTCCGGTAACCACCATAGCGTGGTTTGGAAGGAAGTCCACGAGTTTTTCGCATACAGCGATAGGGCCAACGCCAGGACCGCCGCCGCCGTGAGGCATAGCGAAGGTTTTGTGCAAGTTGAGGTGACATACATCGGCGCCCATGGTGCCTGGAGAGGTCAAACCTACTTGAGCATTCATGTTAGCACCGTCCATATAGACGAGACCGCCGTTGTCGTGAACGATTTTGATGATTTCGAGGATGCCTTCTTCGAATACGCCGTGTGTAGAAGGATAAGTGATCATCAAGCAAGAAAGGTTGTCGCGATATTGTTCTGCTTTTGCGCGCAAATCTTCAATGTCAACTTCGCCTTGGTCAGTAGCTTTTACGACCACAATCTTATTGCCTGCCTTAGCGGAAGAGGCAGGGTTGGTGCCGTGGGCGGAAGAAGGAATCAAGCAGATGTTTCTGTGACCTTCGCCGCGGCTGATATGGTAGTTGCGGATAACCGTCATACCCGCATATTCGCCGGCAGCGCCGGAGTTTGGCTGCAGGGAGATGGCTTTGAACCCAGTGACTTTGCAGAGCCATTCGCTGACTTCTTGAATCATTTCCAGATAACCTTCTGCTTGGTCCGCAGGGGCGTAAGGATGGATATTGCAAGCTTCTGCCCAGCTCAGAGGCAACATTTCGGCAGCCGCATTCAACTTCATCGTACAGGAACCCAGTGGAATCATAGCGCGGTTGAGTGAAAGATCTTTTACTTCCAACATCTTCATATAGCGCATCATTTCTGTTTCGGAATGATATTTTTTGAAGATGCTTTGTTGCATGAAGGAAGTTTTACGAACCAATTCGGCAGGAATGCGCAAAGAAGCGTCACAGTTTCCGTTGCATACGTGTGGCGTGAACGGTTTGCCGGCTGCTGTTGCGAGAATTTCCAAAATCATGTTGAGGTCGTCATGAGAAACGGTTTCGTCCAAAGCGATGCTCATGCAGCGGTCGCACCAGTAGCGGAAGTTGACTTTCTTGGAGAGAGCCACTTTTTCAACGTCTTTGGTGGTGATGCCCGCAGGAACTTCCATGCAAACGGTGTCGAAGAAGTTGGTGTCAGGCTGGTAGCCGTATTTAGCTGCTTCGTCAGCGAGAACGCCGGCGAGTTTGTTCATCTTCAGGGCTTTATTCTTAAGACCTTCAGCGCCGTGCCACATGCCGTAGAAACCGGCCATAATAGCGGTCAATGCGCTTGCAGTACAGATGTTAGAAGTTGCTCTTTCGCGTTTGATGTGTTGTTCGCGCGTTTGGAGAGCCATACGGACAGCGCGGTTGCCTTGTGCATCAACAGTAACGCCGATGATACGGCCCGGCATTTGTCTCAAGAATTCTTCGCGGCATGCGTAGAAACCAGCAGCAGGACTGCCGAAGCCCATAGGAATGCCGAAACGTTGGGTAGAACCCGTTACGCAGTCAGCGCCCCATTCGCCCGGAGGGGTGAGCAAGGTGAGTGCGAAAAGGTCGGTGGCAACGCCAACGAAAATGTTCAGGGCGTGAGCTTTTTCTACGAAAGCGCGGAAATCGTGGATTTCGCCGTGTTGGTTCGGATATTGAATCATCGCACCAAAATAGGTGTTGTCCAATTCAACTT
>JAKSMD010000060.1 GCA_024400815.1 Bacteroidales bacterium
GAAAAACGGGCCGAGGAAGGTGGAACCCAAAGCGCATCCCATCGCCTTGCGGTCGTGGACGGCGCGCTGCAACTGCATCTTCCCATCTTTGGTGAACAGCATCAATAGGAGGAGAAATCCTGCCAAGCCCATAAATGTGCGTATCATTGTGCCGGCAAAGGGCAGGCTCAGTTCCAACGGCAGCGGAATGAGTGCCCCACTGGGTATGCTTTGCCCTGTCAGGCCCTGTGCGGAGATGGCTGCACTATAGGCCTCCATACCGCTTTTGCTCAGCACCAACCCTATGCCTTGGCAGATGCCGGCACCACAACCGTAGAGCACGCCTTTGAAGGGCAGTTTCAATCGAATGGCGGATGTCGTTTCGCCCTCTTTTTTCGTGCCTTTGGAGAGAATGGACATCGCGATGCCCGTCAGGGTGACGCACATACCCACAATCGCCAATGGACGCATCTGCTCGCCTAACAGTAGTCTTCCTGTGATGGCCGCTGCGGGGGCGGACAGACTCATGAAAAGCTGCCCGAACCGTGAACCGATTAGGATGTACCCTTGGAAAAGGCAGTAGTCGCCGATGACATAGCCCACCACGCCCGACAGCAGTAGCCACATCCAAGTGGTGGCGTCTGCGAAACGGGGATAGGGCGCCCCGATGATGACCCAAAGGGTGGCGGCAAACAGGACGAGCGAGATGACCATACGGGTTACATTCAGAGGCAAAGAGCCAATACGCTTGGAGGCAACTTCGGCAAAAAGCGCCGTTGCCGTCCAAGAAATCGCAACCCCTATGGAGAGAATCTCACCTACAAACATTCCTGATTTTTTTAGGGCTGCAAAAATACGAAATTAATGGCGGCCAAAGGCAAAAGGTTTCAGGTTTCAAGTTTCAGGTAAGAGATTCCAAAATGCTAATGGCCAATGGTGGCCAGAGGCGGGTGGGCGTGATTAGTAAAAAAAAACTGGTCCCATTTGGAACCAGCCCTTTGCATTATTGGGAATGTCTTTTATTCGTTATTCAGCAAGCTTGTCGTTAGAGCCCAATACATTGACGATTTTGTGCATATAGAGGGCTTTCATGCGATCACGAGCAGGACCTAAATATTTTCTTGGGTCGAACTCGGCCGGTTTGGCAGCGAGGGTTTGGCGAACTGCAGCGGTCATGGCCAAGCGGCTGTCGGAGTCAATGTTGATTTTGCAGACAGCGCTTTTTGCAGCCTTGCGCAATTGTTCTTCTGGAATGCCGACAGCAGCTTTCAATGCACCGCCGTTAGCGTTGATAATATCGACTTCTTCTTGAGGAACGGAGCTGGAACCGTGTAATACGATCGGGAATCCAGGGAGTTTCTGCTCAATAGCTTCAAGCACGTCGAATGCCAATGGCGGAGGCAAGAGACGGCCGGTTTCTGGGTCAACAGTGCATTGCTCCGGCGTGAACTTGTAAGCACCGTGGCTGGTACCGATGGAGATGGCGAGGGAGTCAACACCGGTCTTGGTGACAAAGTCGATGACTTCTTCCGGACGGGTGTAGTGACTTTCGGCAGCGGATACTTCGTCTTCAACGCCAGCCAAAACACCGAGTTCGCCTTCAACGGTAACATCATGTTGGTGCGCATATTCTACAACGCGACGGGTGACCGCCACATTCTCTTCGTATGGAAGCGCAGAACCATCGATCATTACGCTGGAGAAACCCATGTCAATACAGGACTTACAGATGTCGAAGTCACTGCCGTGGTCAAGATGAAGCACGATTTCTGGATGTTTGCAACCCAATTCCTTGGCGTATTCAACAGCACCTTCTGCCATGTAGCGCAAAAGTGTCTGGTTGGCATAGTCACGAGCCCCCTTGGATACTTGAAGGATAACAGGACTCTTGGTTTCAGCAGCCGCTTGAATGATAGCCTGCAACTGTTCCATGTTGTTGAAATTGAATGCCGGGATAGCATAGCCACCATCCACAGCTTTAGCAAACATCTCACGCGTGTTTACCAATCCGATTTTTTTATAATCTACCATGATGATAATTGTTAATGTTGTGTATTTTAATATGTTGTAATCTATTTTGGAGTCTTCAATAACGAGTGCAAATGTATGAAAAATATTACATTTGAGATGGTGCAAAAGTACGAAAAAAAGCGATAAGATAATTCAGTATTTGAGGGCGTTTGTTCTATTAAGGGAGCGAATTCGGGTAAATCGGAAGCGAAGGTTGCGCCTAGCGGCGCAATGGTTTTGCCTCCTGTTCATATCTGTCAACGCCATTTAGGAAGTCTAATGGTCAACAGCCAATAGTTAACAGCAGCCTCTGGCTACTTCACCAACACCTCGTCGCAGAATATCCAGCAGGGCTGGCCGACGCCGCGATGCCACTCCGGACAGACCTTGAGCGACTCGGCTTTGATGCGTATATAGCGGGCGTGCTGCTGGAGGTCTGCAAAGTCGAAGCCCACGAGCTTGCTCTCCGCCAAGACAGTGCCGTTCTCGTAATCCTGCGTGGCCACTTCACGCCAGTCAATATTGTTGTCGGAGACATAGCAGGTTACGTTTTTTGGAGCGAATATCCACGACAGCGGGAAATAGAAGAAGTCTGCGTGGATGTTGTGAATGTCCTGCACGCTGTCCAGGTCGATGATGACATCCATATCGTTGCCCTCAAATCCCAGCCAGTTGAAGTTGTAGTTCATGATACCGAATACCCCGTCCACTAAGGCTTTTGGACCGCCCACGTCGTAGGCGCTGCTCCCCGGCGTCAGGCTCGTGATGGACTCGCCTTGCGCGATGTTCTGCTGCGTGGATTTGCGGATGAAGTTGTCGATGTTGCCGCGCATCTGCTCCGGCGTGAATCTGATTTCATCCAGTTTGGCAACGCCCAATCGCTGGCAGTCGGCCACGAAGTTGTCGGCCATCTGGAGCATTTCCGGGCGCACGACCTTCTGGCCGTTCTCTATCTTGAAGTAGGAGAGTTCGGGCGACACCTCGCTCATGGAGAGTTCCAGGACGGCGAAGTCCAAGGCCATTTCCAAAAGCCGCAGGCGGTCGTCATAGGTGCGCAAGTCGTATTTTGGACCGGAATTGCAGTCGCGGAAAGTGCAACAAGGGGAGTCTTCATCGAAGGGCTTTGTCTGTTTGGCCTGCGCGAAGAGGGTCCTGTAGAACTTGATTTTGTCGGGCGCGAGATAGCCGTTTTTGGCGTCAATAGGGTAGCCGTAGATGTTGAGGAACTGCTTGGAGTCGCGTAGCGCCTGCGTCATCGTGTCGAGATACTGGCGAATGAACGGTGCGCGGTTTTCGCCGTAGTGGGCAATGAGGAATCTGTCGCGCAGGCTATCGACATTGACGTTCACATTCCACAACAGGTGCGCAATGAGGTAGGTGCGCCACGCGTGGCAATCGCTGATGTCGAAGGCGGAGCCCTGCTCGTAAATCATCGGGATGCCGTGCTGGTGAAAGTTCTGCAGGTTGGGCTGGATGACATGCAGATTGGGAAACGGGTCCATGTAGTTGCGGAATTGCACCACATAGTCCCATAGCAAAATGTTGTGCGTGAGGGCGGTCCATCCCTCCATATCGCGTTGGAACGACTGGTCGGTGGGACTCTCGGCAATGGGCATCTGCCGTTGGCACTCGATGGAGCAGAACATGATGTTGACGTTGTCGGCGGGCTTGATGTTTTGCGGCGGGCGACGCGTCTGCTGGTAGGCGAGGGTAGAGATGGTCTTGTCGGGGAAGCGGGCCGCCACTTGGTTGACGAAGTGGATGAGCGTGCCGGACGGGCCGCCGTAGAGCGAGTCGAGATGGCGGCAATGCGGACAGGTGCAGGAAAACTCGTTGTCGTTTTGCGACACAGACCAATACTGCTTTTCAGGCGCCTGGGCGATGTGCTGCGCCAAGTTTTGGCACACGACTTCCAACACTTCGGGATTGCTGAGGCAGAGCTGCCCGTCACGGATGCGACGACCGTGCAACTCAGAGAACCATTCGGGATGCTCGTCGAAGTAGGTGTCAACGGGAACGAGTTTCTGGAAGGTGTGTACGAAAAGTCCCCAGTCTTTGTTGAACTCCTCGCGGCAGGACAGCTTGTGCCAGTCGGCATAGCCTGCGGCCTTGTTGGGCAGGTTGTGCAGCGTCTCGCGATATTGGAACGAGGGGTTCTGCAGGTCGTGGAGGCAGAGGGTGCGCTGCTTGGGAGTGGAAAAGAAGAATACACCCTCGTTGCCCTTGTCGGTGATGGTGATGTCGAAATAGTTCTCTAACAGATGATAAACACCGTACAGCTCGGACTTGCCGTGCTTGCCGAGGATAAATAAATTCTTGCCGTCGGTGTGGAGCAGAAAGCCGTCGTCGCGGATTTGGTCGCCGTACTTTCGGTAGAGTTTTTCCGACTGCTGGCATCTGCCAATGAAGATGGCGAGATTGCCTTTGAAATGGTCGGTGCAGGCCAGGGAATCATCATCACTCAGATCGCCAAGATAGCCGAGGTAGAGCGACAGTTGGTCGGCGGCTAACCTTTGCGCATCCGTGGGATGTGAAGGCAAAACTATGACGTAGTGGGTGTTGGCATTGAAGGTGATGGGCTTCTGGGCCATGGCGCCGAAAGTAACCAATAGGATAAGTATCGAGAGTGTCGTTTTTTTCATAGGGGGAGATGCTGGGCTGTAAAGTGGTGCAAAAGTACAAATTCTTTCAAATTTCTTGTGATGTAGTATCGCACTCCTCATTATAGTCTTTCGAGTCCAGCAGGATGATTCCCAAACCATATTCGGAGAAACCGAAAACAGTCAGCAGCAGTAACCAGATGCGCTTCTGCATGCTGTAAGCACGCAACTCGAGGAACGTCAATATTGCTAAAATCACAAATACGGCCATCGGAATATAGGAAAGCACGATGAAGGTGAATTGCCATTGATAAAGATTGGTCATCAATGTTAATATCGAGGTGAGTATAGAGGCACATAAGCATAGCACCATAAAACGGGACAAACGCAAGGGCTTGCTTATCGTTTCGGAATGTTCGATTTGGATGATTTGGAATAAACTGAATGCCATTCCTATAGCGGCATAGAAATAGGTGAAAACAGCGGTCAGGATGGTCATCATAAGTCCGATGCCTTTCTTACGATAGGGTAGCAGGTCGAAAAAGACGATGACGGCGATTATCCCTCGCAACACTTTGGATATTGTCAGAGAATTATGTAACTTGAAGTCAAAGAGCAAAGTCCCGTCTGGACGAGTGATAGGAGATGCCAGGTCAAGAATGACGTGAAGATTGGAATACAACACCAATAACGCGGCAGCAACCATATATTTAATGGCCATACGCACAAAAGATTCATCCTCACGATACTTCTCGCAAAGGTAATAACACAGCACCCCAAACAGACCTGTGAACAGCGTTGCCAAGCAGTATAGCCAGGAAAATCTGTGATTGCGGCAGAGATCTACAGTGAACAGTACGGTAATTACCACATTAAGTAGATTCAAATCTACAAGCGCCCAGCAACTGTAGTCAAACACTTTGTCAAAAATCATGTTGGGGATTGTCGGGATTAGCGAATCGACAATACCTAACAGCCCAGCGAAAATTAATGTGGCCAAACCATATTTGAAGAGATGTTTCTTTTCCATATTATGTTGTTAAATTGAGTGAATAACAGCCATTCTCTTTGCAAGACAAGAAAGGACAGTTGCGATTTTTAGTTTTTCACGCACCGAACCGATACGCCGGTGCTTTTGACATCAGAAGAAAATGTCACAATACTATTTGAAGTTTGAAGGAATAACCTGCGGGCGATGTTGACATTCTCCTCAGTGGCACTCCAGAAATATGCGAAGGAACCGAAATTGTAGGGGCTGGTGGCATAAGCACCTGCAGGAAGCGCTGAAAAGCCCGTGGCATTATTCGTTTCTGGATCATAGCCAGGGGTGTTTTCAGTAGGATTGCTTTCCCAACCCCAAGTGCTGGCTAATGCTTTGGCGACACATGTGCTGTCGCCATTATATATGTACGGGCTTTGACTGCCCACATAAGTTAGCAGCTGTGTCCATTCAGCTTCGCTGGGCACGTGCCAGCCGGTAGGGCAAATGCCCTGTACGCCGCCGGGGTTGCTGATAGATGTGGAATTATTCATCACCGCCTTCCAATTGTATAGATAGCCGTATGAACTCACGTTGTTGCTGTCATTGTTGGGATAATATCGGTAAGCCACATTGAAACTTGAGGTGCTTCCACAATCGATGATTGTGCCATCTGCGTATCGTGTGGCCCTCAGGTTCTCCTGCATCCAGCACTGCTGGCCCAATAGCGCGGTGGGGTAAACATTGCCGTCAATGTCTGTGACGGTGGCGGTACCCGGACAAGGCCCGCCGTCAACTGGCTCGCCCAAAGTGGGAAATTGCAGCAAGAAGTCCTGCGATTCATTTTGATCTTGTAGGATATGCTGACTTTCCAATTCCGTTCCGTTGATGGTGGCATAACCCACATACTCCATCTGGTCACCGTAAGAGAACGGATTGTTGGTAGATCCCTTAATGCCGCCTTTGTCTTGTGGTAACGTCTGGTTAGTGTTTTCAGCGCCAACGTATTCCACTGAGTTCATCGCACATCGTCCGTTGTTCACCATCTTTACAGTTGATGATTTACCGTTTTGTCGGGCGGTCAGGAAATAAATGCCGGCCTTGACAAGTTGTACGCGATACTGGTGCTGACCTGGTTGGAGGGGATTTTTTGCAGATGCAACTAATTGGCCTTTAGCGTCTATGACATGGATGGCGACATCCCCGGAGTGTGCCGCAAACAGTGTGACATCTGTAACGCCGTTGAACGGGTTGGGGGTGCTTGGCAATAGCTCTAAAGTGTTGGTCGTGACATAGTCCTCAACGCCTGTGCCGACTTGCATTATCAGGGTCGTGTCTGGCCAGGTGATAGTTTCCGTCCAACCTTTTGTCAAGTTGTGGATGATCACTCTGTTGAGTTGGCAATATTGGTTATTGATATCGCATCCGGTAAAAGTCAGCGTTACCGTTCCCGTTTGGCTCCGAGTGACTGATACAGCAACCAATAATAAGAAAAGGGGTAATAATCGCTTCATAGTGTTTGTTTTAATAAGGAGTGGCTCTTTTCAAGAAGAGCGCAAAAATACAAAATATTGTCGAAGAACATGCAACTTGTTGAAATTATTGTATTTTTGCAACTCATTTAACAACTAAAAACGCCTCGGTTTTTTCGGGGCCAAAACAATAATTTATCATAATCAAAATTCTGTTTTATGTTATCATTATCTTTTTGCTGAAAAAAATGGTTCGTTGGCTTATTGGAAGACTGTTCTATGTTTGATTTGTGATTGATGACAGCTTCTTTGAACGTATGTCCATCATTTTTTTTTTTTTTTTTAGCAAGTTCGACCACGTATATATCAGCCCGACCATCAGCTATCATGCGTAACGCATCTTCCTCCCAACCATTTCGGATGTTTGCTAGTGCGTTGGAAAATCTACTTTGTTGAGCAAGAACAGACAATGAGTTATATCGTGGATATCTACGACTAATTTCTTGCCAGGTGATATTTGGATCTTTTTTGAGTTCAGGATATAAGATGGTCAAATAGACTTCCATTCCTATGGATTTTAGTTTTGTTGCTAAAGCATTTCGCTCAGATACAGTATCAATCATGATTGTTTTGTTTTTCGTTTAAAATGATAAAATCAGCCTAAAATTCGTTATTCATCGTTGGGATCTTTCGAAATCCATCAGGATGATTTTCAAACCAACGGACGCTGTTGGCGGACGCAATGAATTGCGCCCCTACCTACTTGAAACCTGAAACCTGAAACTTGAAACCTGAAACTACTTCTCCACCGCTTCCATCAACAGCTCTCCCAGCCCAATGTGATAACCCTCAGAGAAGAATCGGATGGTGCCGTTCTTGTCCACGACGATGCAGACGGGGTTGTGGCCGTCGTGCTTCTCGGTGAGTCCGTGGAGGATGATGTCCATCGTCTTCTGATAGCCGTTTTGCGTGACCGCAAGGTTCTTGGGCAACTTCTTAGAGGATTTCCAGTTGGCGTTGTTGGCGATGAAGACCATAGGGCCGTTCCACTGCTCGTAATCGCCCTGTTTGGCTTCCAGCTCCTTAACCAGGTGGTTGACCGGCTCGGTGCCCAGGGTGACAAGGCAGAGGATGAGGCGGTCTTTGCCGCTTTGCGTCATCAGACTTTGCAGGGACTGCCCATTGACTAAAGTCTGGTCAACGTCAATGCGGCCGTACTCGTTGGCGCGTGCCACCAGGGGGCGCAGTGTGATGGTCTTCTCTACGGTGCCGTTGGTCGGCACGTTGAAGAACTCCATCTGCGAGAGCACGTCGCCGTTGCTGTAACGGTTGCCCGTGGACAAGCAATAGGAACCGGCAGGAACGCTCAACTCAATAGGATTGCCTTCTACACGTGGGTCGCCTTCGAAGTCGTAAGAGACGTATTCGCCATTCACGAAGCGCTGCAAAGTGTAGTGCGGGTAATAGACATAGCTGTTGGGATTGTGCAGAATGATGGTGGCATCATCTTGAAATTTGGAACCTGAAACCTGAAACTTCACATTCTGCCATTCGCCTTTCTCCCACGCATAAAGTTCGCCATTGGAGTTGTCCATGTAGGCGGGCACGCCGAGGGAACGGCAGAGGGCCACGAAGAAGATGCCGCGGGAATGGCTGTCAGCGCGCTTGCCGGCCAGCACGCCCATCGGACTAATCGGGCAGTTGAAGTAGTTGCAGTCGTTATCGACGGTGATGGTGGTAGCTACATATGCGCGCAGTTGCTGGATGGTGGGGATGGTGTGGAAGATATGCTTGTGGCAGACGCCCAAGATGTCGCGGTCGGGGCGCAGCAGCTCGTTGGAGATGCGGGCGGGCAGCATGCCCTTGACGAACACGTCGCGCGGCCACCACTCGTTGTTGTAGTAGTGGAGCTGTGCTTCCAGGACGTCGGCGGGCGCGTCGCGCAAGTCTTTGTCACTCAGCGCAGCAATGTATTCGGGAATCAGATAGTGCTCGTTCACCGTGCTGTGCATATCCAAGAACTTCATGATTTCGGCATAGTTGCCTTCGCTGCGGCGGACGATGTCGTAGAGTTGCTCGTCCGTGAAGTTGGCGTTGTGATAGCCGGCTTTGGCCAGGGTCTCCTTCGTGGGCCAGGTGTTGCGGTAGGCTTCGCGCAGGGAGTCTTCGTAGTGCTTGCGCTGGTCGTTGCGGGCAATGCGCTCGGGCGTTGATTGCGTGAGGTTGGCGCCACCCGTGGGCGGACAGATGTCGAGGTTGTTGGTGTATTCCTTGGGCGCGCTGTTGTCCTGAAGGTTGAGTTGCAGGGTCAGCGTTTTCTGGATGCGGCCGTCCATCTTGGCGTAGGCGAAGTGGTCGCCTTTGTTGGCCCAGATGCGCAGGTCGCCCTTGCCGGTGAGAATGGAGGCCTGGCCGTTGGCGTCGGTCTGGCGGGCGGCGAGCGTGTAGTATTCCGCGTAATTGTAGAGTTGGAAACGCACCGTGGCGTCCTTCACGGGCTGGTTGTGATCGTCCACGACCGTGACGGTCATCTGGACGGTCTCGGCGTAGTTGGCAAGCGTGTTGATACAGGAGTAGTATTGCGTTTTCTTGTTCACCTCTTCAGGGCCGTTGTAGCGGCCGAAGACGTTGGTGTGTACCATCATCGTGCGGGAGGCGGGCACGGCAAACCAGCCCATATTGAGGTCTGGCTCGGGTTCGCAGGCGCCGAGGAAGTACCATTTGCCATCCACCCAGACTTCCACCCAGGCGTGGTTGTCGTCGCAGTGCGCCCAGCGCGGGGTGTAGCATTGGCGGGCGGGAATGCCCACGGCGCGTAAGGCCGTGACGCCCAACGTGCTCTCTTCGCCGCAGCGGCCGTGCGAGGTGCGCAGGGTGGCGAGTGGCGCGGAGGTGCGCACATCCGCGGGCTGGTAGTCCACATTTTCGTGACACCAGTGGTTGACCTCCAAGGCGGCCTCGTACATACTCATATTCTTGATTCTGTCTTTCAGCTGGTGAAAAATGTAGGCGCGGGCGGTGTCAAGGTCCTCATTGTTGACGCGGTGAACCAATACGAAGTGGCGGAAGATCTCTGCGGGGATGGTCTTGCCCCAGCTGAACGTCTCGCGTGCCTCAAAGGCAATATCGACCTGCTGCTTGAAGAAGTCGATGCCGTAATCCACCATATCGCTTTGCGGCATATAGGCATACAGAAATTGCAGTGCGGCCGCTTGCTGAGCCGTGTATGTAACAGATGATGCCGACAAGTTTGCTATTGCCTGCTGAACATCTTTAGGAATTTCCCTACGTTGTTGGTAGTCCTGTTGCACTTGTTGGAAGTACGTAGGATCGTTGCCGAATAGGGGAGCGAAGATGTTGTGGTCTTGTGCGAAAGAGGTGATTGCGGAGAGCAGTATCACAGCCGTCAGGGTAAGGATTTTTCTCATAAGATGTAATTTTCAAAAACGGCAGCAAAGATACAAGAATAATTGAGAAAGGGGAAAGGAAAGAAATGCTGGTGGACAACTGTTGTGTGAGTATCTTTTTGATTGGAGACAAACAGACTGAATTTTCCTATCATTATTTGGGACCGAAGTCCAAAAAAAAGAGTGAGGAATTGCTCAAAGGACCAGATCTAATTGAATTTTTTTAATTAAAAATCGCTGTAAATAATTAATCGTTACTGGTTTATGACTTTGAGGTTTTGTGTCTTATAATTTTCTTTATGCTAAAAACTGCATGCTGTGAATTCAGCCTGTCTTTTCAATTCACGGCATCGTTTTCTTAATTTGTGGTTCTCTTTTCTTAATCTTTTGAACTCAATTGCCAACAATTTCCTTTCTGGTTTTTGAGCTTGAAGAATGTAATATGTCGAAATAGTAAGAAATAATGGTATTACAATGGTAAAAATTAGCATGATAGCATTGTTTGTGTTAAAAAAGTTGTATTTTTGCGGCATCTTCTTTTGAAGATCGTCGGGACGCGTTATCCTTGAAGAGGGAATCTAAACCGAGACCCTCTATATAGCACCGAAAGGTGCTATTTTCTTTGTTTTGTGTCTTATAATTTTCTTTATGCTAAAAACAAAAAGTGTACATTTTGTTTGGAAAAAGTGTACATTTTGTTTGGGCGATTATATAAGTATTATAAAATTCGTGATTTATAATTTACTTTTTTTATATTACCTAATTGTCTTTGCATTTCAGTTTCTCCCCATTTTTTTGGTTTTCTTTTTTTATTGAAAAACCGAAAACCATTAGAAATCCAATTATCTCTGTATTCTGAAAAAGATATACCTTTTGATTCATCATCAAAACCAAATTCGTATCCACAACAAGGACAGATAACATAAGTAGGGAAACCATATGAGTCATACGGAACTTCTGGCAAATCATCATATCCACAAACTGGACAAATATTCAATTCTTCTTTGGTTAAACTTTTATAATCCATCGATACCTAAATCTGTTTTTATTTGTTTCTTTAAATAATTAATACCATCATCTGGTTTGAACATAGTTCTTATATTTCCATTTTTATCAGCGACACCAAAAATATTATTTTGTTTTGTGTTTTATAATTTTCTTTTGTTAAAAACAAAATCTGGTCTTACAGTATTATTTGTAACACGGTTTTTGGAATAATCTCGATTTTTGAAAGCATAATGTCAGAAATCAAGTTCTCGACGTTTGCACTCTAACAAATATAGTCTCAACAGACGTTTTGGACATTTTGCCCAATCACCTCCGTGAAAAGGATGCTTTTCCCACTTTCCTTTCCAACGGGCGAATTCCGCTGCAATGGTAAATCTGGAATGGTAACTTTGAGGGTTGGCAGTGTCAATTCTATGAATAAAAAGATAGACTAAATCGTCACCAGGATTTATAGTCTGGAAATAATAGGTCTTTGAAGCATATTCCAGACAAAATTCGAAACTGCTAACATCTCCAAATCTGTCATACCAAAAAACAACTTGAGGATTGCAGCTGCAGAAGTCACATCCGACAATTTTTCTTCCATGAAACTCTCCATTGGGATGATATTGTTCTCGCAGGCCGATTTGTCGGCCGTTGACTACAGTAACCTCATAGTGGAGCTGGCCATTGGGATAAATGTGTCGTTCAATATAATCGCATTGACATAAAGAATCAAACACTCTAACTGTATCTTCATTTAAGAATTGGTCCATATCGTATTTTCGGATGGAATCAATTTGCTCCTTGGTCAGATTGGATTTTCCACTCTGTGGAAACGCGTAGAAAGCTAATAGCACTGTTAATACGGATATCAGTAAGTTCTTCATTAGCCCCCCCTGTTCTTCGTGTAATCATTTTCTGTTTTGGCCTCGAAAAAAACGAGGTGTTTTTTGTTGTTAAACGAGTTGCAAAAATACAATAATTTCAATAAGTTGCATGTTTTTCGATTTTTTTTTATTTTTGGTTTTGCGTCCTAAAATTTTCTTTATGTTAAAAACAATAATGGCATCACCCTTTCTCCATGTTTACGGTGTGTAAAATAGGTAGCAAGGAGATAGCCCCATTCTTTCGCGGCGTTTATTGATATTTCTCACATTCGTTACGGAGTTGATGTCAACATATTTTCCTAATGCTGTCATCTGAGTGCCATACAGTTGCTTCCTTTTTTCACGTAATCGAATTCGGTCTATCAGATATGCATATGTCATAGGCAAAGCATCTTGTTTTCTAACACTTTTTCGTATCATTTTCAAATAGTAACGCATAACTTCCAAATCTCCGCTATGTAGCACCACCATAAATGGAGCCATTGAGAATTCAACACCTACTTCGGATATCTTGGGCCATCCGATACTATCTGTGATTTGCTTAATTTCTTTCAGTAGCTCGGCGTTAACAACCTTTTTCAACGCCCATAAAGAATCGGCCATGTCCGGTTTGATGGCTATTAACTCATGATACGCATCGTCTTTTACAAGCATGTCGCAAAGTAGTAATGCTATATCCCTACATTTAATATGACCAAATTTCATTTCGAACTTGATTAATTGTTTTTCAGTGATTTGTCGCCAGCGAAAATCTTCGACTAAATTGAAGAAGGTCCCCTTGGTTAGTCTATACATTGACGAATCGCTTTCAACTGCTTTTTCCAAATAATAAAAAGCTGAATCCGCATTGTTTTGCATAGCAAACATTTGGGCTGCATTGTACAACGCTTCGTTGTCACCGCTGCATTGATAGCGTTTCAGCTCTATTTGCGCTGCGTCTACAAAGTTTGCCTGATAGTAACAATCTTGTGCTAATCTTTGAAGTTCAAAGCAGTCGAACATCTTCCCTGATTGTGCCAGTGTGCTCAAATTTAGTGATGTCAGCAACAACACACATATGCATATTATCGCTAATAAATTAACATTGTTTTTCATAACCATTTATTTTTATATGGGTTAAAATCGCATGAATTGAGCTTGTAATACTTGTTGTTCTTCTGAACAATATCCGAATTGCTCAAAGTTTTGTGTCTTATAATTTTCTTTATGTTAAAAACAAAAACGCTGTCGCTGGTTTAGCGATGAAGATGTCATTCGGAGTTTTTTTTCTTTTTTCTATTAGCAATGTCTCTTTTAATGATGTCA
>JAKSMD010000061.1 GCA_024400815.1 Bacteroidales bacterium
ACTGTCGATGGGGTAACCTATCCGCGAGTTCGAATCTCGCCCTCTCCGCAAAACAAAAAGCAACGCATCAAGCGTTGCTTTTTTCGTATGCGGACATTCGCCGGCAGCGCAGAGTTCTTCAATCTCGCCCTCTCCGCATACGAAAAGATGGCACTGCGCAGCAGGGACTTGCTTCCAATTTGTTGCTCATAAAAGCAAAAATAAAACAACCTGACAAGCAAAATTTGGCACAAGAATTGCATTAAAAAAAACGCTATTTTAGAAAAAAACAGGGAAATCGAGCTTAACCGACCCGTTCCCGCTTATACAAAAACCATAAAAAAACAAAATATGAGCACAAAAAATTCTTGTTACAAAGCCACATCCTTCACCAACCGTAGTGACGAACTATTTAACTTCTATTTGAAAGAAGTTCGCCGTCACAAACGCCTCACCCCAGAAGAGTCACATGAGCTATTGGTTGCTATGCATGCCGGCGGTCCTGAGGCCTTAGCGGCTCGCAATCGTTTTGTTGAAGGGAACCTTCGATATGTCGTGTCCGTAGCCAAAAACTACAACCATCCTATTCTTTCTATCATGGACCTCATCCAACTTGGCAACGAGGGACTCGTCCATGCCGTTGAGACCTTTGATGAGGCACTCGGTTTCCAGTTCGCCTCTTATGCGGACAAGATTATCCGACACACTATCGAAAAGGGTCTCGATGATTTTTCTGCTGCGGTTACTCAATCGCAACTACAGACTCAAATTGTAAGGGACTACAAACGTATGAACGAACAGATGCTCCAAAGCAAGCATCGCATTCTCAGCATCGAGGGATACTGCGAAATTAGTGACAACAAGTACGACACCGTCGTGAAGGCGCTGGCTGCCGCCAAAAGGTACGAGAGCTTGGATGCTCCGACAAACCTCTATTCCGACGAGGATGACGTCCTTACGCTTGGCGACACCCTCTCCTGCTCTACTCGCTGCGATGCCGAGTTGGACAAAGAATCCATCTCGCTGGATATTCAAGACATCTTAAGCAAGGTTCTCAACGACAAAGAACAATTTGTCATCAACAATCTCTATGGGTTGAAAGGCGAAAACCGTTACATTGACGATCTGGCCAAAACATTAGCTGTTTCCGAAGACCGCGTCCGTCAAATCCATATCAAGGCCGTGAAGAAATTAAAGCAAGCGTCTTGCGGAGACAGACTGATCGCGTGCTTTGCCGCATAGAGAAGATTTGAGGCATTTCCGACAGTTCAACATTGTCTTTGTGCGCCGCCATAAACTATTGGGCAACAGATTATTGAACAATTACCTACTATTACGGAATGCTCTCGTACTAACGCTTCGTGTCAGTCATTATTCGCGGTTAATTAATCGGTAGGTTGGCCTGGTTATTTTTCATTAAAACCGTTGAATCGAAAGAATGTATGGGCAGACGAATCGTGTTTCTAAACAGCCGCATTCAGATTAAAAGTATCCCCGCGAAGTTGCTTCTTCAATTGAATCATTTCATCGAGATAGTTCTCAACAATGGCATCAAAGCATTGTCGAGCCAAGTTTACGTGATGTTGAGTCAACTCAAATCCCGGTCTACAATGAGCAACGCTATCTCTGAGCCAAATGAGCATATGCAAGCAATTACAGTCAAAGTCATCATCAAATTCAACAAAACGATCTGAGCTGATAAGGCCCTCCTTTTTTCGAAAAGATTCTTTCATAAACCTATAGCACGACTTCATCTTTCCAATTCCAGCTGACGTCACCTCCATTTTTCTATCATATTCATTTAGATTTACTTTGAAACCACCTCGCTGGAAAATCCAGTCCTTTCCCGAAAGTTCAGGACGCATATAATTCTTTGGCATTTCTATACCAACACAATGTCTCATCATCTGAAAAACAGAGTGCAGCATCTCACATTCCATCACTTGAGCCAAATATATGATATATCGTTTGGGATCCCATTGGTTTGCATTTTCTATATAAAAGAGACAGGCTCGAGAAAAAAATTCCAAATCTTTCCATTGTGGAATAAGAATAAGATTTCGGCCTTTAGGTTTTTGAAGTTGGTTTGCGCAAAGTTCCTTATAGATTTCAAGTGTTCTGTATTTCAAAAGCTTATCGTCCGTAATTTCTTCTGTCCCGGAGAGGTCTGTATCTTTTGGGGGTAGATCCAAGAACAATTCATAGTCCGGTCTTGTCATACAATGAGTAATGAAATGATATGGGGATTCTCGAAGAAAACGACTTCCAAGATACACTTTGTCTTCATTCTCTTCCCATTTATAATCCTCATCAAAACGCAAATTCAAATAATGGTCCTCTCTTTCCAGTTCCCACGAATAATACAATTGAGCATTATTCCTCCTATATTCATTCGAATCTTCCAAATGGAAAGGAGCCATCAATGCCAACAACAGTTCTCGAATCCGCTGATGTGTCATTCTGCGTTCCGTCCACGATGACAAGTCAAACATCAGAGCATCTAAATTTGGATCCTTCATAGATGGTTTTTCATCGAGTCCATTGCAATATTCTGTTATCTTCATCAACTGATTTACAATCTGTTTAGAAGATGTAGGAACCATAAAAAAACGTTTCGAATCCAACGACGAAGTAACGACCAAAAACGGAGGACGGGTTTTAGGAATTCTCAGCATTGAGCAAAGCAGATAGATGATACGCTCATCATCCAATCCCTTTTCGAAAGCCATACTTTTAACACTTGACTCGGGATCGCAAGAGGCTTTATGCCAATCTTCAGACTCGGGCGGCATAAAGGAGACAAACAGGTGTTTATCGCCGGTACTTCGACAAAGTTCATCGTACTCATGTTGCACAACGCGTTTGAATTCCACATCCACCGGGTCATGAATAATTAAAGTGGTTAGATTGAATCTATCAAAACCTGCCTCTTCGTGATACAGCAGTGAGCCAAATTTATCAAATAGAATGCCCATAGACTTGATATTAAAAAAACGGACTGTCAATCATAGATTAGCAGTCCGCAAAAGTAAACATTTTATTGTTTACTTGATTAAGGTTAGAAGTATTAAAGTACACTATTTACACCACCCACAATTCCACTTCGACGAAACGGTCTCTGAAATTTCCTTCGGGCTGGAGGTCCGAAATGAAGGCAACCAAACGATGGTCCATACCTGCATCCATCATAGTAGCAGGCACTTGGTTGCAATACCTTGGAACAAACCCCAACTCTCGGCCATCGGCGCGTATCAGTTTGATAGCATTGGCGTCATGCGAATTTTGGGCATCTCGTTTCAAATACAGTTTATCCCCGGCACTCAAACAACGTATGTCATGCGCTCGCACAACACCAAAGTCATCCTTAAAGGGTAACCCAGCCACACGAAAAGTCTCCAATAAGGCACCGCCTCCGGTCAATGTCTGACAGGGAGCAGAACATCTTATGGGTTTCAAATGTCCACAACGGGTTCCAGCGGCAGTATGCAACACTTCATAAAGTTTATCCGCAACAACTGCTAACTGCGTATCTATTGGGAATGCGCCCTGCAGCATCTTTTGCAATTCTGTATACGGCGCATTGGCATTATCCACCTTGCCGTGGGCAGCGCACATCAGCATCTCCCACTCCACATGCTGGAAATTCTGGAACAAATAGAATCCGAAACCATAGTGGGCAAGGCCTATCGACTGCTGTTTGTCATGCACCTTTTTCAGCGCATAAGTCATCAAATCCTTATACTGAGGGTGTGCCTTCACAAACTCCTGCACAAAATGCAGCATGCCATATTCGGCCAAAGGTTCTTCAGCAAACTCCGCGTCATTCATTGGTTTCGACAAATCCACATCATACAATGCGTGCATCATCTCATGGATGTACGTGGTAGCAAGGGCATAACTATCCTTAGTATATTTAAGGGCCACATACCCAGCCGTTACATTGCCGCTCACGCGCGAATAATACCCAGTCAAAGTATGGGTGCTTGTCATATCAATGAGGGTGTCATCTGGTTCCCCATTATGCTTACGCAATTCAATCAGCAATATCACAACAGGTTTATATTCAGACTCGTCGATGAGTTGCATGCGCAACGCTTTCTGCCTCTCCTCGTCTTTGCAATCTTTTATCGATATACGAATACGGTCATTATGGGCTCGGATACGGTCATTGATTTTAGCCCATTGTTCCATCAAATCCTTAATTTCCTTGATCGTCATTTGTACCGTGTACACTCTCTCCCCTACAGAATTTTTAACATGTACATTCTCTAATGCTGCATGCAAATCGCCAAGGCATTCATATTCCGGGTTTAACAGCGTGTACTCATAGGCATCAATTGCCTCAAGAAGCATTAAGGTTTCTTGATCAAGTTCACAGCAGGCGTTTTCATTTTTGTAATCAAACATGTCTATTATATTTTATTAAAATGAAATTTTGTCTATGCAATCATATCCATTTTTTTCGACATTTGCGAGTCTTTCTGCATTTTTATTCAAAAAACATTGTTGCCCGCAAAAAACAGGAGTTCGCATCTATAATAGGAAACACATCATCTAAGCGCTTCTACTGTGCGGTTAGCACCAACTCCTCCCTGAACTCAATCCCATTTCTGTATACACCGGCCACAATAACTTTATGGACGGGGGCATCGCCAAAGAAGACGACTCGCGCCGAATGGGCATCGGACGCTAACACAGCACCGCCTTCTACCCACCAGTAAGACTCTGCCACATTGGAATTATCCATAGAAAAATGCGTTTCATCAATTTGTTGCAGGCAGACCGGTTTCTTAACAAGTTCCTCATACAAGAACGTCGTAGATACATTCGTGATGGTATCAAAATAGGAAGACAAATTGCGATGCTCATCCACATGCAGACTATGTCCGGCATTCGGTTTAGTATGCAGTTCGCTACGGAAACCGACATTTGTGAAACCATTGTTTTTATAATATTGGTCTATGCAATAAGAGCCATACATCGGCGATACCAAGCCATCCCAGAATGAAGATTGGCCACGAGGATTGATTCGAGGAAGACTTATTCTCGGCAAAGAGCCCGAGAAATTAGTAGCGTTTTCAATACCCGAAAACAATCCTTCTATCAACTGATCGGCTTTCCCGGCAATCATATTAGCAAACATAGCTCTAAAGGGGTAGCCGTAATCGTATGGAATTATGTCATCCGCATCGCCATGGAAAGAGAGTATGGAAGTGACCGAATTTTGGAGTATTGAGGTGTCGCAAACAGCGCCCCACATGTTAATGACCGCCGCAATTTGGAATGATTCGTCATATTCAGGAGCTACCTTATTGATGGGGCCTTCGCCTTTTACAGATTCGGGGCGGTCATTCTCTCGCAAGAAGGCAACATTCAAAGCAGTGATAGCACCGGCACTGGAACCGCCGATGAAAAGTTGTTCAGGATTGATATGATACTTTTCTGCATTATGCAGCAAAAAACGGACCGCTGCATGAGCATCCTGTGCCGCTCTATAACCCGCAATGTCAATGGAAGCACTCGTAGGCGTCCATCCCATTCTATAATTTATAGACACCGCAACATATCCTAATGAAGCAAAATGAGAGCACCACAAACGATAGGGCTCGTCCGACTTGTCCCCATTATAGAACGATCCGCCATGAATCAGCATAATCAAAGGACGCAATCGACTACTATCCGCCGCGTCTTTTGCCACCGGTTCGTAAACATCCATACAAAGTTCCACATCCTGTTTTTCAACCAGTTGACCCATTCGTTCCAGATAAATTTGAGCAAATGGTTTGTCTTCATCCGGATAGCCCGCCCAATAGCCCTGAGCCACTGCATACCTCACATCTTTCGTACACTTCACCTCAAAAGATTTCGAACTATACAGGGGCTTATAATCCGCTGCAGACATGTCCACAGGCGATACATAAGCAATGTCGTTAGATTGAGGTTCCTCACAAGTGATTTTATTTTTTGCAAACGACACTTTAAATCGTTTTGAATCCCCTCTTTCCAGATTCTTGACCACCCATTTCTTGGCACTATGCATGGAAACGACGATCGGTTTCGGCATGGAAACCGGAGTATCCGCAAAATATAAGCTACACCTTAGTTCTTTGCGGGCAACCTCATCAATACGGACCGCAATATCTCTTCCGTTATACGTACCAGCAAAGCACTTACCTACAGTAAAATCTTCCATCCCTAATCTATGACAGGATGTCAGTCCAAACAGCAAGCCAAAGACCATAAGAAACAGAATCAGGCGACCAATACGCGCATGGATTTTTTTCATAAACAATTAAAAAAGAGGATTATAATTTTGACCAAATGAGATAATTCTCTGATTTAGGTTTGTCTTTTATCGTTTGCCCTTGCGTCACACTGTTTCCCGTTGTATCCACATAATGTATGGCAGCATCCGCGCCAGGCAAGGACAAGGCTTCTTTAACGCCAAGATCAACAAGCGCTTGCGAAAAATCGTGGAAGGACTCTCTGTCTTGAGTCAGTACGACTACGATTTCCCCATTGGCATAACACAATGCTCTTCGCAAAGACTTGCCTTTAGGAGGAATATCTATCAATTTGCCATCACTCACGAGGGAATATTGGCGAAAGAAGCTCCCATTATTTTCAATACTGCGTTCGAAAAGTTTGGTTTCCAATTGGCGGCCGATGGTTATTTCATCTCCAATAATCGCACAAAAGCCGTACTTTGACTGACCTTTAGAAACCAACTCGCCGTCCACGACAAACGCGCCCGTCGGGGCATCCTTATCGCTACGGACATCCGCAGCCGGCAAGGCCAACAAGACATCATCATGTTGGGGCAATTTCCCTACATACAACTTCATCTTACAGTTTTCAGGGAAAATCATGCGCATCGGAATATCATTGATAACGGTGTCTTTAAACACAAGGTAAGCATTACTATTACTGGAAGACTTCAAGTTTGCCGTACGTTCCGATACGGCAGAAGTTTTTTCGGATAGCTTCATTTTCGCTTCAAGTTGTTGAGTATTTCGTTTCCCCAACAAGAAACTCAGCAGGACAATGAGACCTACGATCCCTATAACTGCCAATCCAACAAGCACATACTTTCTTATTGGATGAGATGATCCACTCATACTTCTGGCTGAAGCACGGGAGGATTCCTGAACGCCGCCCAGCACCCGGATTTCATCATCCGACATACTATCTTTTATATAATCATTCATTTGCTATTTACTTTGGAGAATTCTTCTTCAATATATTTCTTCAAGGATTGCAACGCCTCTCTTGAGGCATCGTACACTTTTCGAACACCAGATTCCGACCGTACAATCATCACTCTTTTGGTCAAATTGATAGAAAACAGAAATTCCTTATTGATCATTACCGAACGTCCCACGCGAATGAATATGGCCCCTGTATCCCCGAGCTGTCTTCTTATCACATCCTCCAATTGTCCTAATTGGAGAGAAATCATCTGCTCTGTTCCATCCGTCAGCACCAACCAACTATAGTTGTTGTCTGCCTTGATTGCTAAAACATCAAAGGCAGAAACACGGACCAGTTCGGTTGGACTACTGATTATGATTTCGTTAAGCATGTCTGAAATTTGAGACTGCAAAAGTACAGTTTTTTTCTCGTGTTTACTATTTTTCATCCTGATTTTAGAACAATTTTTAAGGTTCACACATTATTTCCACCCCTTCACATATTATTTCAGCCCATTCACACAATACCATATATATCAACATCTTACATACAAATATATCTCGTATTTTTGCCATCCTTTTCAACACCGAAAAGCACAACTCTATTCATCAACCTAATTTACAATTATGGAAAAAAAAGACCTTATCAACGAAAAAAACAATGAGATGTCAGACGGCACCCCCGTCGCAACCGATGCGCAAGAAGTCGTAAACGAAACTGCAAACCAAGAAACAAATAGCCAATGTTCCAAGGGAGACTCGCCCAAAAGTTCAAGTTTCAAAGAGTTCTTACAATTTTTATTGGGTTTATTAGTGCTGGCGAGTATAATTTTCGGCGTCATTAAAATCGTCAAGCACATCAAAGCCAAACACGAATGCACCTACTATGAGACGGGATACGACGATGAACCTATTGATGGAGCCATCCTTTATAAAAAAGGCAAACGCAGCATCATCAATCCCACTACCAAACGAACGATTGTAAAAGACATTGACTGGTGCCATTACACAGACGGCAAAGACACCATTATCCTTTTCGCCAAGAAAGGCAAGCGCGGATTTTGCAATATCATAACCAACGAGGTCATCGTTGAGCCCACCACTTACACGAGGGCTTGGGTATTCTCAGAAGGCCTAGCCGCGGTTGAAAAGGATGGTCGTATCGGTTTTGTGGACAGCAACGGAAAGTTGGTCATCGGACTCAAATTCTCCTATCGGGGCAACCCGCTCACCAAATTTGTATTTCACGACGGACATTGCGTCGTAGCAGACGCAAACAACAAAATCGGTGTCATTGACCCCAAGGGAAATTGGATCATCAAACCTGAATACGATGACATCGAATTGGCTAAAGAGTATGCCATTGTCTATACCAAAGGCGATTTCAAGAAGCAAATCGACTTCAATGGCAAGGTTCTGCAAGAAGGCATAATCGACAACATCAGTAACATTTACTATGATTCGACCTATATTAACAGTGAAACTGGCGAACCCGAGAGCTGTCAGGTCCAAAACCTAGAGTATTATGAATACGGAGTAGGCCGATACGTTGGTTTAATCAACAACAAAGGTCAATTCATCACTCCTCCCATCTATACTTATATCAATGGTGTCACGCCCACCCTATTTTGTGCCATCTTGCAGGATAATTATTCTAAGGTGTTCATCGACATTAATGGGAAAGTCATCTCTGGGCAACAAGTTATAAAAAACAAAAAATAATCCATGACCGGCACACTTTCAACCATGAAAACACTATTTTGGCACTTTAGTAATTAATATTCATTTTATGAGCAATTTCATCCATTTACACACCCATTCCAGATTTTCAATCAAACAATCCATAGCAACCGTCCAGTCCCTCGTGGACAAGGCGATTGCTTTAGGTATGCCCGGCATAGCCCTAACCGACAACGGAAGCTTAATGGGAGCCATGGAATTAAACCTATACTGTAAGGAAATCAATCGCCGTACGGGTTCCCACTTCAAACCCATTATCGGATGCGAACTCAACATACTGAAACCAGGAAGTTCATACCAAACATTTAATATTATCTTATTGGCCAAAAACAGAATTGGCTACGAGAACCTTTTAAAGATTGTGAATAACTCTTGGCAAGGCAACGACCGCACTACCTTTAATACTTCGCCAGTGGTCATTGAAGAACATCGTCACGGACTGATTGTCCTATCCGGCGGTATCACGGGCAGCATCCAGGACCGGATTCTGCGCGGCAGAATCAAGGAGGCAAACGACACCATCCAATATTACAAGAATGTATTTGGCGAGGACTTCTATCTTGAAATACAGCGACATCCTGCAACCGAATTGGGCAACACTGAATTTGAAGAACAAGAGTTGAAAACCAATGGTATCCTTCAACAATTAGCCGAAGAAAACGGGGTTAAAATCGTTGCCACCAACAACTGCTATTTTGCTGGGAATGAGGATGCTAAAACAGCAGATGCTTATGCCGTAATTCTAAACAAGAAACAGGGAGATTCCTCCTTTACAAGACAGGAATGGTTGAAGTCTCAAGAAGAAATGGCCACCCTATTCGAAGATTTGCCAGAAGCCATCCAAAACACCATGGAAATCTTTGAGAAGTGCGAGTTCTACGACCTCAGCGCACCAGTACAAGTTCCCGCCTTCCCATTGCCCGAGGGTTTTGATTCCCCCGACGACTATCTTCACGATCTCGCCTTCCAGAAAGCACAGACAAAATATGGGACCCCGCTTCCCTCCGAAGTGGGCGAACGTTTAGACCACGAATTGCAAACAATTTGCGCGCGAGGATGCAGCGACTATTTCCTCATTCTTGAAGACCTCATCCGCCACATGCGCGAGGAAAGCCACCTGTTGGTTGGACCAGGAAGAGGGTCTTCGCCCTGTTCGCTGTTGTGCTACTGCCTCGGCATCACCCAAATTGACCCGATGGCCTTCAACCTTCCTTTTGAGCGATTTTTCCACAAACGCAATCCCAATTGGCCGGATATCGACTTAGATGTTGAGGACGGCGGCCACGAAGAAATGCAATCCTACCTTGAAAACAAATATGGAGACAAGCATATCGCCCAGACAATCTCTTTTCAAACGATGAGCCCACATACAATAGAGCAAATCATTGAAAGGTTCGCACTTCCTACGGAGTCCGCCAAAGATTTGGGAAAGGCCTACCTCAACCTGGGTCCTTCTGCATGTGGCATTGCTATAAGCAAGCACATCATAGACGAGTCTATTCCAACCATCTCCATAAAGAACTGGACCATTGCACAGTATAACGAATTCGATCTTCAAAATGCCGGCATGGCCAAGTTAGATGTATTGGATTTTAACACACTCACCAAGATGCACAAAATCGTTGAGGCCATACATCAAAACAAAAAAATTTCACTCGACATCGATGCCATCAGTTTAGAGGACGAACCGACATTGCAAGCCTTTGGCGATGGCAAAACCGAACATATCTACGCCTTCAACCGCGACTCCACACGGCTCCTCCTTCTTGCACTTCCAGAACTCACTTTTGACACGCTGGTGACGATATGGTCGTTCTACAATTACGGAGCCCAACCATATATGTTTGCTTCCAGAAAAGAAACACCCAAAATCACTTTCCATAAAGGCTCTCCCATAGACATTATTTATAGAAGACAGTGTGGTGAATGTCATACAGATATTTTCCAAGAAGAAATCATGGAGAAGGCCCGCCTCATCGCAGGATTCTCAGGCGAGGATTGCGACATTTTTCGCAAAAGCCTTTGCAGCAATGCAGCCCAACCTTTAGCCGCCTTCAAGAATCAATTCATCCTTGGCGGCATAAGCAACGGATATGAACCCGAAAAGTTGGAAGAAATCTGGAACGGTTGGTATGAGCATCGCACCCATCACTTCTGCAAGTCCCACGCCGTCTGCTACACGCTGATGAACTATCAGATGATGTATTTGAAAGTACACTTCCCAGAAGAATTCGAGGCGGTGATGAAGGAATAGGGCTCTAATGCACATCACCAGTCCCATAAGTTTTCTCATTTATCAACATCTATCAAAAACCTGATTATTTATGACAACATCCGAATCTATTTTTCAATGGTTAGAGAAAGAAGGTTACAATCCTCATTTCGACGAGGACAAAAACATTTGTTTTAAAGTTGATAGAATTCCCTATATATTCTTCCATGATGATAAAGACGAAAGATTCCTAAGATTCTGCATTCCTGGCGTATTCGACGTCACGGATGACAATCAAGAAAACATGTTGCGTTATATCAACGAAATCAACATGATGTTCAAAAGCGTCAAAGCCATCCTAACCCCAACCAATAATGTTTGGATCATCTCTGAATCCTGGTCAAATGCGATTCCAGAGTATGGGGACATTTTGCCACAAATTTTCGATATGATGAAAGATGCCGTTATCATATTGTATGACCTAATCAACGGGAGGACGGAACCTTTTCAATCATCAAGTACGCCATTATAAATCTTTACATTATTCAGTACAAGATTTATTTTGCAACTTGATGAAAAAATTGTATTATTGCAACTTATAAAATACAAAAATCAACCACAAAAATTAACATCTTTATCTATGAAAAAAGTACTACCTTTGATTTGTTTCATATACTTGTTAACCTTCGCTGGTTTTTCACAAGAATATGAATACACCTACGAACCAGAAATAGGCGAATATACGCAATGTTCGAGTTCTCCTTATAATGGCGAAGCTATCGATTACAATTCTTGCACTAACCCGGGATTCACCACATCATTTGATCGTTCCGTGGTTCGCGCTGCTTTATGGTCAAGAAGTTCTTCGGGGAGATTAACTTTCAGAATTAAACGATGCGACAACGGCTATTTTATGAATGGCACTTCTGGAAAGATTGTAATCAGAGATGGTTGGAATGGAGATTTGGAGTGCATCCCATATTCCATTACGAATAGTACCACATCTTATTTGAGTGCTTCTATTTATGTGAATGATTGGATTGGCGATCGCACTTTCAATATTTTCTTGCTCACTTCTACAAACAACAAATATCATGCTGGTAGTATCCACGCATACGGAAATTATGAGGTTTTTGACTTAGAAGTAACGCAGCCGACTTCATCCGATGTCTTTGAGGAAGGGGATATCTGTCCAATCCGATGGACGACAAACGTCCCGGCCAATGCTAACAATGCAAATATTTCCTTATATCAAAGTGGGTCTTGGGTGATGGATATCGCCAATAATACGGCAAATGACGGAAGCTATAACTGGACTGTCCCAGCTCTCGGAGCTGGCAGCGATTATAGAATCAGGGTTGAAACGAACTATGCAGCTGATTTGAGCGAACCCTTCTCGATAGAAGCTTCCACCTGCTCAGGAACTACATTCCTAACATCTTCTTCTGGTTCATTTGACGATGGTTCAGGGAATTATTCAGACTACGGAAACCACTCAAATTGTTATTGGCTAATTCAACCTGTAGGCGCATCTTCAATAACGCTTTCGTTTTCATCCTTCCACACTGAATCCTGCTGTGATTTCGTTGACATTTACGACAATTCTTCGGCTACAGGAACCCCTCTCCAAAGATATTCAGGAAATATATCTCCTGACCCTGTAACTTCAAACACAGGAATAATGTTAGTCCATTTTTCGTCAGACGGTTCAGTCACCTATGACGGATGGTCTGCATCTTATACCAGTAGTAATGCTCCCGTCGGTTGTTCCTGGACGGATTGCAACTCCGGTTCCTGTGGGAGCACGCAATACCTAACTGTCTCCCAAAAATACACGGCCGCACAATATCTTTGCCAGCATAATATTATTGATGGATCTGGTACAACATCATTGAATCCAGACGGAAACATTACGAGAGCAGAACTGGCCAAAATTGCGCTTTATGGTCTGTATGATGGAGAACTAAATGTTCCTGAAAATTTGGTTT
>JAKSMD010000062.1 GCA_024400815.1 Bacteroidales bacterium
CTCGTGACCTCCGGGTTATGAATCCGACGCTCTAACCGACTGAGCTACCCCGCCTTTTTTTGAGGTCGCAAAAATACATTTTTTTTCAATTCCACAACCATTTCTTGAAAAAAAATAACAATTTACTACTATTCAATATCTTATAAAGAGCATTTGTAAATTCAGCCCATAGAATCCCGCTTATAGGCACAATAGATTTTGATATTTCACCCCAAGCAAAGCGCATTTTTTGTATTTTTGCACGCTAAAAATAAAACCGTAAAATTTATGAGTGCTGACTATATTTTCGAAACCGCGTGGGAAATCTGCAACAAAGTGGGCGGTATCTACACGGTATTATCCACCAAAGCGGCAACGGTCGTCAAACAATATCAAGACAAATACATTTGTGTAGGGCCGGATCTTTCCAAAGAAAACAATCATGACTTTGTAGAGGACGCCTCCTTATATCGCAATTGGCGAGAAGTTGCGCAACAAGAAGGGTTGAAAATCCGCGTAGGACGCTGGCGCATCTGTGGTTCTCCGGTTGTTGTCCTTGTTGATTTCACGCCATTTTTTGAAAAGAAGAACGATATTCTCACGCAGTTCTGGCTCAACTACAAGTTGGATTCCATTTCTGGCCAGTGGGACTACATCGAGCCAGCACTATTCGGCTATGCTGCCGGTCGGGTAATCGAGAGTTTCTATAATTTCTATTGCAACTCCATGGACAAGATTATCGCCCATTTCCATGAATGGATGACGGGCACAGGCATTCTGCATCTCACGAGCGTGGCGCCGCAGATAGCAACGGTGTTCACCACGCACGCCACCGTCCTCGGTCGCTGCATTGCCGGCAACGGACTGCCCCTTTACGGCAACATCGGCCAGTACGCTCCCGCGGATACTGCCGCACGCTTCGGCGTCCAGTCCAAGTTCTCCTTGGAGTCTATGTCTGCACGCCATGCCGACGCCTACACCACGGTAAGCGACATCACCGACTGCGAATGCGGGGCATTTTTCGACCATCCTGCCGACGTGATTTCCATCAACGGATTTGAAAACGACTTCGTGCCTCAAGGCGACGCCTTCACGGAAAAGCGCGCCATTGCCCGCCAGAAGCTGCTCAGCGTGGCCTCCGCCTTAATGCAGCAAAACCTGCCACACGACGCCCTGCTGGTCATTAACAGCGGACGATATGAGTTCAAAAACAAAGGCATTGATGTCTTCATCAAAAGTCTCCATAAACTCTCCGAAGCAAACCCAGCCCGCACCATCGTGGCCTTCCTCACCGTGCCAGCAGGTCACAGCGGCAAACGCACAGATTTGCTCAAACGCATGGAAGAACCTATTTCCGACAAACCTATTTTGGGCGATTTTGCCACCCACGTGCTGCACGACCCGTTCAACGACCCCATTCTTAAATCATTGCACGAACTCGGTCTAAACAACACCCCGGAAAACAATGTGAAAGTGGTCTATGTGCCCGTTTACTTAGACGGTGCCGACGGCATCTTCAACCTCAACTACTACGACATGCTCATTGGCTTCGACCTCAGCGTGTTCCCATCATACTACGAGCCATGGGGATACACCCCGTTGGAAAGCATCGCCTTTGGCGTTCCTACCATCACCACCTCGCTGGCTGGATTCGGACTATGGGTTCGCGACAACTTCCGCAACCAGCAAAGTGTCCTCGTCATTGAGCGCACCGACGACAACGACGAGGAAGTGGTCTCCAACATCGCCGAGCAAATCGCTGTTTTTGCCAACTACGACTCACAAACCAAATCCGAACTCAACGGCATAGCCATGGAAATGGCACAGAAAGCCCTTTGGACCAACTTGTACGACAATTACCTTAAAGCATACGACATTGCATTAAGCAAGAGCAACATGCGTTATTCACAATATCAAAATAAGACATCCAACATCAAACAAATGGTAGAACATATCCGCCGCGAAACACCCGACTGGAAGCGCATTTCCATCAAATCCCATCTTCCAGAAACCTTAGAAAAACTTGAAAAACTCTCGGAAAACTTATGGTGGAGTTGGACCTTCGAAGCACGCGAGCTTTTTGAAGAGATTGCGGGCCCGACCCTCTGGAGAGAGTGCCAAGAGAATCCCGTTCACTTGCTCCAGATACTGCCCTTGGAAAGATTGCAGAATTTTGCCCAAAACGAAAGCTATCTGGCAAAATTAGAAGAAGTATATCGTCGTTTCCGCACCTATATGGACACGCCATGCACGCGCCCTGAAAAGAAAATCGCCTACTTCAGCATGGAGTTCGGCATCAGCAACGAGTTGAAGATTTTCTCCGGCGGTTTAGGCATGCTGGCCGGCGACTACTTGAAAGAAGCCAGCGATTGCAATGTCAACATGATCGGTGTCGGTTTGCTATACCGTTATGGTTATTTCACCCAGCAGATTTCCGCCCGTGGCGAGCAAGTGAACCTCTATCCGCCGCAAAGTTTCTCCAAGTTGCCCATCACGCCGCTGAAAGACGAAAACGGTGACTGGCGCAAAATCAGTTTGGCGATGCCGGGCCGCAATCTGTATGCCCGGATCTGGCGCGTGGATGTGGGCCGCATTCCGCTCTATTTGTTAGACACTGACTTTGACGAAAACTGGAGTGAAGACCGCGGCGTAACGGCCACCCTATACGGCGGCGACCAAGAGAACCGATTGAAACAAGAACTGCTCCTCGGCATCGGCGGCATGCGCATGCTGGAAGTGCTCGGCGAAAAGCCCACCCTCTTCCACCTCAACGAAGGTCATGCTGCCTTCCTGAACCTCGAGCGCATCTACCAAGTAATGCAAACCGAGCAAGTCAACTTGCAGATTGCCATTGAAATGGTGAAGGCAACCTCCTTATACACCACGCACACGCCGGTTCCTGCCGGCCATGACGCCTTCTCCGAAGACCTCATGCGCGTCTATTTCGCTTCCTACCCTGACCGCTACCACATCAGCTGGGAGACCTTCATGGGCTATGGTCGCAAGCGCGATGAATACACCTCCGACAAGTTCTCCATGAGCATCTTGGCTTGCCATTTCTCACAAGAAATCAATGGAGTCAGCCGCATTCACGGCCGCGTTTCCAGAGAGATGTTCGCCGACCTTTATGAAGGTCGTTTCGCCGAAGAATCGCACATCGGATACGTCACCAACGGTGTACACTACCCTACTTGGGCGCACAAAAAATGGCAACGCCTGCATCGTCAGGTTTTCGGCCCCGAATTCGAAAATGACCGCTCCAATCCAGCCATTTGGGATAAAATCAACCAAGTGGACGACTTCATGCTTTGGGACATCAAGCAAGAGCTCCGCAAGGAGATGATTGCGCATGTCAAGATGCTGCTCAACGAACAGATGCGCCGCCGCAACGAGTCGCCCGCCCTCATAGACAAGACTTTGAAATCCATCCGCGACGATGTGCTCACCATCGGTTTTGCCCGTCGTTTCGCCACCTATAAACGCGCGCACCTTCTCTTCACCAATGTGGAAAGACTGAAGCAGTTGCTCTGCAATAAAGAAAAGCCCGTGCAATTTATCTTCGCCGGCAAAGCTCACCCGCACGACAAAGCCGGACAAGATTTAATCACCCGGATCATCGAGTTGGCACGTGTTCCTGAATTTGTAGGCAAGATCATCTTTGTGGAAAACTACGACATGATCTTGGCCAAGAAATTGGTTTCCGGCTGCGATGTCTGGCTCAACACCCCAACCCGTCCGCTCGAAGCATCAGGCACCTCTGGCGAAAAGGCCATTATGAACGGCGTCCTCAACTTCAGCGTTTTAGACGGCTGGTGGGCAGAAGGCTATGTGCCAGGCGCAGGCTGGGCCATCAAAGAACAGATCACTTACAGAGACAACCGCCTGCAAGATGAATTAGACGCTTCCACGCTCTACGCCACTATTGAAGAAGAGATTGTCCCTGCTTTCTACCAACGCACCGACGATATTCCTACCACTTGGGTGACTATGATGAAGAACTGTTTCACCCAGATTTCACCGCATTACACGATGAAGCGCCAATTGGATGACTACTACAGCAAGTTTTATCACAGATTAGAAGAACGCCAAGCCATCTTGGCAGAAAACGGATTGCAGAATGCCCGCGAACTGCTGAAATGGAAAGAACGCATCCTCTCCGAGTGGAACAACATTGTCTGCTTGGATGTAACGCGTCCATCCCAATTGAACAACACCTTCTATGTTGGCGACGAACTGAGTGTCCAGGTCACGCTCAAGATAGGTGCGCTCACATCCGATGACCTCAAAGTAGAAATGATATTTGCAGAAGAAGACGAATATCATCAAATTCATCTTTTTGAAAAATATCATTTCGACTGCATCCAAGAAGAAAACGGCATCGCCGTCTATCGTTGCAACATCAATGCGAAGAATGTAGGTTTGTGGAACTGTGCCATCCGCATAATTCCGCAAAATCGCTTGCTGCCACACGATTTGGATTTCAATATAGTCAAATGGTGTTAGCAAACGAGCATTTTCAAGCGGCCATCATTGCCAACGGTTCTTTTCCTGAGAATGAAGCGGCCCAAAAGATCCTGCGGCAAGTTCAACACATCGTCTGCTGTGACGGTGCGTTTGACAAGGCCATGGCCCATGGTTATACTCCCACCGCCATTGTTGGAGACTGCGACTCGATGAAATCCGAGGACCTTCAACTATATGCGGATCTTATACACCCCGACAAAAGCGAAGCATACAACGACTTGCAGAAAGCGCTGAAATATTGCATCCAACTGGGTTTGGATCACATAGCGTTGCTCGGCTGCGATGGACTTCGAGATGACCATTTCATTGCCAACATCAGCATCATGGCGACATACAGCGAGCGTTTGGACCTTGTCATGCTGACCAACAACGGAATCTTCCATGTCATCCATCACACCGCCCAACTGGAAGCCACGCCTGGGCAACAGGTATCCATATTTTGTAAAGATGAAAATCTGCCCTTGACCTTCCATGGGTTGAAATACCCCGTAACGAAACGCTGTTTCAAATATTTTTGGGAGGGCAGTCTGAACGAAGTGGCAGAAACGCCATTCACCATTGAGACACACGGCAGCGGCACCGTCCTTGTATATTTTCCTTTTTAATTTAAAAAAACACTACAGACCTTCCGTTGTTCACAAATATTTTTTTTCTATTTTTGCAGCGGTAAAGACTACCAACACTAACAACACTAATTGTAACTCAAAACAACTCTAAACATAGACACATACGATTTTCTTATTTATCTGTTGGCAATAGAAAATTGGCATTTTTAAGCACCACAAAAGATAAGTTAGAATCTGCGCAGTAGCGTGGATTTTGCTTATTGATGGTGCAGGGTTAGCCAATTACCCTATTGCTACAATGACAAAGTTCGCGCTTTTTTATGCAGCAATTAGAGGACATTCACATTGGTAAATTAATTAAGGAGCAGCTCAAAATCAAAAGATACTCCACTGCAAAATTGGCAGAAAAAATCGGCTGCCAAAGGCAAAACATTTACGACATTTTCCGTCGCAAAAGCATTGACACGGACATGCTGGTCAAAATCTCACAAGAATTAGATTACGATTTTCTGTCCATCGTCTATGGTCCGCTCATGCCTAGGCGCACCATCAAGAAGACCTTGGTATTTGAAATAGAAGGAGACCATTGCACCATCACCTGCGAAACACCCGCCGAGTAGGCACTTCGAAGTCGTCAAAGAGCACACGTATTTTTAGCACAAAAGCAACATTTTTTTTGTATCTTTGCGCCCTATTTTAAATTACGATAATTATGACACTTCAAGAATTTCAAGAAGATCTTAAAAGAGGTATTCCCAGCACCTTACCGCAGGCAAAGCCCTACGATACCACCGTCAACCACGCTCCAAAGCGTAAAGATATTTTAACCAAGAAGGAAAAACAACTGGCGCTTCGCAACGCACTCCGTTATTTTGATCCCTCTTTGCACGCCCAACTCATTCCAGAATTTGTAAAAGAGTTGCACGACTATGGTCGTATCTACATGTATCGTTATCGTCCTGATTATGAGATGTACGCTCGTCCTATCGAAGCTTATCCGGCAAAATGCCAACAGGCAGCGGCCATCATGCTCATGATTCAAAACAACTTGGACCCAGCCGTGGCACAGCACCCGCACGAGCTCATCACCTACGGCGGCAACGGCGCTGTTTTCCAGAACTGGGCACAATACCGACTTGTCATGAAATATTTATCCGAAATGACCGACGAACAAACCCTCGTGATGTACTCCGGTCATCCACTCGGATTGTTCCCTTCACATAAAAACGCTCCACGCGTAGTCGTCACCAACGGTATGGTTATCCCCAACTATTCTAAACCCGATGATTGGGAAAGAATGAACGCCATGGGAGTCAGCCAATACGGTCAGATGACTGCCGGCTCCTACATGTACATCGGTCCGCAAGGCATTGTACACGGCACCACGATTACCGTTTTGAATGCCAGCCGTAAGATCGGCGGCGAAATTGGCGGCAAACTGTTTGTAACCGCAGGTCTGGGCGGCATGTCTGGCGCTCAACCTAAAGCCGGCAACATCGCTGGTGTGGTTTCCATCACCGCTGAAA
The DNA here is from genome assembly GCA_024400815.1 of Bacteroidales bacterium. Taxonomy (GTDB): domain Bacteria; phylum Bacteroidota; class Bacteroidia; order Bacteroidales; family WCHB1-69; genus F23-D06. Next base: position 6,596 of record JAKSMD010000062.1, read on the forward strand.
TCAACCCGTCTGCTACGCAAAAGAGATTCGACCAAGGATGGGTAGATGAAGTACACGAAAACCTCGACGAACTCTTCGCAAAAGTCAACGAAGCGCGCGCTAAGAAGTTGGCTCGTTCCTTCGCTTACCAAGGCAATGTGGTTGACCTTTGGGAATACTGCGCTGAGCACAACATCCAAGTTGACCTCGGCAGCGACCAGACCTCTTTGCACACTCCTTGGGCTGGCGGCTACTACCCTGTCGGCATCTCCTTCGAAGACGCAAAAGTCATGATGGCTGAAAAGCCAGAAGATTTCAAGAAAGCCGTTGAAGCCTCCTTGCGCAGACAAGTGGCCGCCATCAACAAGTTGACCGCTAAAGGAATGTATTTCTTTGATTATGGCAATGCCTTCTTATTGCAATCCTCACGCGCTGGCGCCGACATCATGAAAGAAGACGGTTCCTTCCGTTATCCATCATATGTTCAAGACATTATGGGACCAATGTGTTTCGACTACGGTTTCGGCCCATTCCGTTGGGTTTGCACCTCCGGGAAACCAGAAGACCTCGATGTCACCGACCATTTGGCCATGGATGTTCTCAACGAAATCAGCGCTACCGCTCCAAAAGAGATCTCACAACAGATGAAAGACAATATCACCTGGATTAAAGGCGCTAACGAGAACCATTTGGTCGTCGGTTCACAAGCCCGCATTCTCTATGCTGATGCGGAAGGCCGTACCAAGATTGCTGCAGCCTTCAACGATGCCGTCAAGAGCGGCAAGTTGAGCGCACCTGTCGTCATTGGCCGTGACCACCACGATGTTTCCGGTACTGACTCCCCATTCCGCGAGACTTCCAACATTTACGATGGCAGCAGCTTCTGCGCCGACATGGCCGTACAGAATGTCATCGGCGACGGATTCCGCGGCGCCACATGGGTGAGCATCCATAACGGCGGCGGCGTTGGCTGGGGCGAGGTTATCAACGGCGGCTTCGGCATGGTCCTCGATGGCACAGAAGAAAGTGACCGCAGATTGCGCAACATGCTCTTCTGGGATGTCAACAACGGTATCAGCAGACGCGCATGGGCTCGCAATGACGGCGCTCTGTTCGCCATCAAACGCGCTATGGACGCCAACCCGAACCTTACCGTCACCATCCCTAATATGGCCGATGATTCGATGATTGAAAATGCATTTTAATATTTTCTAATTATTCTATATTGAAATACAGCATCATCATATTTGCCATGGTCTTGGCGATTCTTTCCGGTGGCTGCAAAAAGAAACCGGCAGAGATTGCCATTACCCCCGACATTGAAAAAAACCACCTTCAACGAAACCATATTTTCGGGGATGTGAAGTGTATCGAGACAGAAACTTTCTACCTGGCAGAAGACTCTCTAACCGCAAGCGACACCAACCAGCTGGCGAAATTGCTCAAAAAACGCAACGCCGATGTCTCTACCCACCAACTCTACAGCTCCGATGGCTTCCTGTTGAAATTCTACAAATACGGTCCCGACAAGGTACCTGTTATGCACCGCATCTATCGCTACGACAGTGAGGCCCGCCCCAACAACTGGGACGAGTACGATTCCACTAACCAGACAACAGCCACAGGGCTGTATCTGTACAATCGCAACCATTTCCTCATTGGCGAGCAGATATTCCACGGCGACAGCATTGCGATGGCCTTCTCATACACCAACGACGGCATCGGCAATATCATCAACAGCACCCAATCTTACGGCGACTGTATCACACATACCGAATACAAATACAATGTATATGGGCTCGTAGAACGCATCATCGAATACGAGCCCAATGGCAAAGTATTCAAAACCGTCAAAATTGAATATGACAACTATGGAGACGAAGTAAACCGCTGCGTTTACAAAGCCGGCAACCAGATGATTGAATACACCTACAACGAATACAATCAAGAAGGGCGCCAACTCAAGACCATCTATGAAGACAAAATCCATCACATCAAAGAGTTCAACTACTATTCCAACTTCGACAACCAGAACAACTGGCAAAGAGAAATCAAGGTGGTTGACAATCAAATTGTATCCGTAAGAAATCGTAAACTTATTTATTATTAAAAAACTATGGACTTAAGTAACATTTTATCAATTACCGGAAAAGGCGGACTTTTCAAACTCATCTCCAGAACGCCTAACAGCTTTATCGTAGAATCTTTAGAAGATGGTCACCGTTTTCCCGCATTCTCTCACGACGGTGTAGCCACATTAGACAATATCGCTATTTTTACAGAAGAAGCCGAAACCTCTCTGCAAAGTGTTTTCCAAAATATTTATAAAAAAGAAAATGGGGCCCAAATCAATGTTCCCAAAGACAACAATGCATTGAAGGCCTATTTTGCAGAAGTATTGCCAGAATACGACCGCGAACGCGTATATGTATCTAACATCAAGAAAGTGCTCGCCTGGTACAACATCTTAGTAGAACACAACTTGGTTGACCTCGAAGAAGAAAAAGAGACGCCTGCCGAAGAGCAAGCACAATAAAACCGTCGTCCCATAAGTCGAACAGCTATCAGAAACCCTAAAAGCAAAGATTATGAAAGAAGCAATTGGAACCGAAAAAAACCGAACATGGCTAGTATGGTTAAGCATCATTGCCGTCCTCGTGATCGGCGTCGGCATATTCTTCTATTACAATTTTCTGCGCCAAGGGCAATCAGAACTGATCGAAGCCGTTCCGACGGACGCCTTATTTCTTTTCGAAATCAACGATAATGAGACTTGGGTGAAAGAGACACCCACAATAGAGCCGTACCTCAACGAGATGTTCGGCACCGACGCCATGGACGCGTACGAAACCGTAAACCGCAAACTGCCGAAAGGAAAGTATGACATCGTCATGTCTGGACACCCTGGCGAACAAGGACTGCATCTGCTTTTCAACACACGAATAGACAAAGCCACCTTCAAGCGCCTACTCCGTTCGCTCAGCATTGACCCTGCCAACTACCAAACTTTCGAACAGTACAAAATCTACACCTACGGCACCAATCTAAAGAGCTTAAAATTTGTCTATTTCAACCATATCCTCACACTCTCTGATGATATCGAACTGGTGCAGAAAGCGGTCATTCAACACACACATCCCAAGAATATGCTTTCGGATACGGTTTTCAAAAAGATGTACGCGCTGACCGAGAAGAACCAAAAGCAGAACTGGCTGTTGATTAACACGCCTGCCTACTTTGATTTTCTGGGTACATTCTTCAACAATGCGTTCCAAAAAGAGATGTACCATCTTAGATCAGAATCCTATTGGAGCGCCTTCCAAATCAAAATTTCCCAGAACGAATTGTTCCTTTCCGGTTACTGCGCGGTAACCCCCGACAAATTGGCAGCGTTCCAAAAGCTGACACCAAAATCATCCCTCCCGGAGAACTTGTTGCCCGCCGGCACCTGCCAATATTATAAAGCCGAACACTCCGGCTACACCACCTGCTCCTTCGACATGTTAGCAGATTCTGTACACCAATATCATTTCTTCGGCGTCATACAAGACACCTTGCACCCGAAGTTCAGACCTTTGGGCAATGAAGAACAAGCAGAAATCTTCCGTGCCGCCAACCCAAGCGGCATCTACTCCACCACCGACAGTGCCGTACACATTGACATTCCGGACTTCAAGACCGAACGCTATGCCTGTTTCTGCGAATACAACGGATATTATCTTTTCGCGCCTTCAGCAGAAGCTCTTGCCGCATACACACAAAATATTGAGCGCAGTGGCAACATCAAAAAGAATCGCTTCTACAGCTTTTCCGACAGCAACATGGCCTCTTCCAGTCTGACGGAATTCACCTTCTTCAATCAAAGCAATGGCCAATTGAACCAGATCTTATCCGAAAAAGGCAAGCAATCTCGCACGGCCAAAGAGATGCGAATCTGCTCCTTCACATGTACGAATGTGGCCGAGAATTTCACCACGATCAATCTCTATTTCAACTTCGTGCAATAATTCTATTGTACTTGCTGGATGTACATAAAAAAAACGCCCCCATTGTGGAGGCGTTTTCTTTTTTATAGAATTGTATAATCTTTATTTCAACAATCTGAAGAACTCGATCAACAAATCCCAACACATTTGTACGGTTTTGATTTCAAGTTTTTCGTCTGGTGAGTGAACGCCACGCATGGTCGGTCCAATAGAAACCATATCCAAACCTGGGTATTTTTCGGAGAAAAGACCGCATTCAAGACCAGCATGAATAGCGAGCACCTGCGGTTCTTTCTTATAAAGATTCTTATAGGCATCAACCAGGACGCGCAAGACTTCTGAATCCGGATTTGGCGTCCAACCAGGATAACCTTCCCCAGATTGAACATCAGCGCCAACCATCCAGAATGTTGTAGCAACCTTGTCAACGACTGCCTGTTTGCGAGATTCTACGGAGCTACGTTGGCTGGTGGTGATGATAATCTTATCGTCTTCTTTCTTAACAGATGCCAAGTTGGTAGAAGTTTCCACGAAGCCTGGAATATCTTGAGACATAGCTTGTACGCCGTGAGGGCAAACCATCAAAGCATTCATCAAATCGATCTGGAATGTTTCTTCAAAGACATTGTCCGCTTTTTCAGCAGTTTCCATCACAACCATGACGCCTGCATCGGTAGCATGAAATTCGCTCTTATACGTAGCATCCATATCTTTAATGTAGGCGCTCAAAGACTCAGCATTCACTTCTGGGACAGCCACAACGGCATAACCCTCGCGTGCGATAGCGTTACGCAAGTTGCCAGCCTTGATATCCACAATGCGAACACCATATTCGCAGTATGCATTCCAGAGCAAGCGAGCCAGCAGCTTTACAGCATTGCCACGACCTTTATTGATGTCATCGCCAGAGTGGCCGCCTTGCAGACCTTTAACCGTCAATTTGAAGAATTGGTAAGGTGCGTCATCCAAATCTTTAACGGCTTCGTAATCGCATTCCATCGTAGCCACCGTATCCATACCGCCAGCACAGCCGATGAAAAATTGGCCCTCGTCTTCAGAGTCCAAATTGATGAGCATTTTGCCAGACATAAAGCCCGGTTCAAGTTCGTTGGCACCAGTAAGACCGGTCTCCTCATCAATGGTGAAGAGGCATTCGATAGGACCATGTTGGAGTTCTTTATCTGCTAAGATCGCCAAGGCCATGGCTACGCCAATGCCATCGTCAGCGCCAAGCGTAGTGCCTTTGGCTTTAAGCCATTCGCCATCGATATAGGTTTGAATAGCGTCTTTTTCAAAATCGAAGTCGGTATCATTATTCTTTTCGCAAACCATATCCATGTGAGCTTGGAAAATCACAGGAGTGACATTTTCCTTACCTGGAGTAGCCGGTTTGGAAATCAAAACATTGCCCACCTTATCTCGTTTGGTAGGAAGACCCATTTCAATACCCGTCTTTTCCAACCATTCGGACATTTTAGCTTCTTTTTTAGAAGGACGCGGAATTTTTGTAATCTCATTGAAATAATAGAAAACCTTTGCAGGTTTGAGATTTAGCATTTCTTCATTCATATCAATATTATTTTATAAGGTTATTTTTTGAAGGCGCAAAGTTACAAAAAAATCTTTGACACTGTTTTTTTGGGGCAACTATATACTTGTTGACTGGTTTATTTTGATTTTATAGATTTGGGCGGCCCGGCACCTTCCCACCTCTCACTTCTCACTTCTCACCTCTCATAATTATCAATTTCAATTATCAATTCTCAATTTGACTTCTTTGGTCTCCCCACCTGAAACCAGAAACCTGAAACTTGAAACTTGAAACACTACTCAATTTGGTCATCTTTGCAACGGAGGCTTCGATTTTGGCACAAATTTTGCAATTAGAATGTGCTTTGCTTTTTGCAATCAAAAATATTTATTCATAAACAACTAAAAACTATTATTATGAAATGCAACATTAAACCATTAGCAGACAGAGTTTTAGTAAAACCCGCAGAAGCTGAACAAAAGACCGCTGGCGGCATCATCATTCCTGACACCGCTAAAGAAAAACCACAAAAAGGCACCGTTATCGCTGTTGGTCCTGGCAAAAAGGACGAACCTATGACAGTTAAGGTTAAGGACACCGTTCTCTATGGCAAATATTCTGGCACAGAAATCCAATGGGAAGGGGAAACCTATTTGATCATGAAAGAAAGCGACATTTACGCTATCTGCTAATAAATTCATAATTTACAATTCACAATTAAAAAAAGAAAAAATATGGCAAAAGATATTAAATACAACTGGGAAGCTCGCGAAGGCTTAAAAAAAGGTGTTGACGCTTTAGCAAATGCAGTTAAGGTCACCCTCGGACCGAAAGGTCGCAATGTTATCATTGACAAAAAATTTGGTGCGCCGCAAATCACAAAGGACGGTGTTTCCGTAGCTAAGGAAATCGAATTGCAAGAACCTATTGAAAACATGGGTGCTCAAATGGTTAAG
>JAKSMD010000063.1 GCA_024400815.1 Bacteroidales bacterium
ACGCTGGAACAGATGGGTATCCAGCCGGAAAGCTCTCACCACGAGGAAGGTCCCGGACAGAATGAGATTGATTTCCGCTATTCCGATCCGGTCTCCGCAGCAGACAACACAATGTCCTTCCGCAGTACGGTAAAAACCACGGCCTGGCGCAGCGGACTGTGCGCAGATTTTTCTGCAAAGCCGCTTGAAAATGCTGGAGAAGATGGATCGTGTTGAAATCGACGACTACGACTCCTCTTCCATCTCATTCAAGTTTCCGCCTGCTCCGCACTCGGGCAGAATGGTTGTCGATGCCAAACAACTTTCTTTAGGGTATGATGCGTTGAATGTGCTGGATAAAATTGATTTCCACCTTGAACGCGGTGAGCGCGTTGCCTTTGTGGGACGCAATGGCGAAGGCAAATCCACCATGGTGAAAGCAATCGTCGGTGAATTGACTCCCCAAGCAGGGCAACTGGAACTGGGCTATCAGGTCGTGATCGGCTATTATGCCCAAAACCAGGCCAAATTGCTGGATCCTGAAAAGACCGTGTTCGAGACTATTGACGATGTTGCCGTAGGCGACATCCGACCGAAAATTAGAACCATCTTGGGCAGTTTTTTGTTTGATACTGAATCTACCGAGAAAAAAGTAAAAGTGCTTTCTGGCGGTGAGAAAGCCCGTTTGGCATTGGCCAAATTGCTGCTATCCCCATTCAATCTGCTTATTCTTGACGAACCGACAAATCATCTTGACATGCCCTCAAAAGATGTTTTGAAGAATGCTCTGCTTCAATATGAGGGCAGCTTGATATTGGTGTCCCACGACCGTGATTTTTTACAAGGCCTTTCTACCAAAACATACGAATTCAAAGATCATCAACTGCGCGGTTATTCGGGGGATGTCTATGATTTCTTGGCACAACGTAAAATCGAATCTTTGAATGAACTACAACGCAATACGGCATCTTCTGCTGCAGGTGAGGTGAAAGCCGTCTCTTCCAATAAAGAAAATTACGAGCGCCGTAAAGAGCAGGAAGCCGCTGACCGTAAAAAGAAGAATAGATTGCGCAAATTGGAAGATGAGATGGAACAATTGCAGCAGCAAGTCGCAGACATAGAATCCAAACTCTCGCAACCTGAAAAGTATGCCGCCGAAATCAACTCTGGCGAACTGTATAAGGCCTACGAAGAGACTAAATCCGCCTTGGAAACAAAAGAGTTGGAATGGCTCGAATTAAGTGAATAGATGATGAAAACTCAACTGTCTGTATCCAATAAAGAAATATGGCAGATTACCTATCCGATTATTTTTGGTAATCTTGCCCAAACGATTATTGTTTTCGTCAATACGGTGTTTTTGGGCCATGTGGGCAATGCTGAATTGGGCGCCGCTATGATGGCAGGACTCTATTATTTGGTGTTTACGACGATTACACAAGGATTCGCCGTGGGCGTTCAGATTATGGTGGCCAGAAGGCTAGGGGAGAATAACTTGAAAAAGATAGGCCCGCTGTTTGAACACGGCTTTTTCTTTACCCTGCTGCTGGGTGCCATCTTGTGGTGTATTATGCACTTCTGCACGGATGTGTTTTTCCAACACATTATCCAATCGCCGGCCATTTATGCGTCTGCTTTGCAGTTCATGGACTTTCGTCAATGGGGCATCTTCTTTGTGAGTGTGAACTATCTTTTCCGTTCGCTGTATATTGGTCTTTCTAATACGAAAATCATCACGATTACTACGCTGATGATGGCCATCGTGAATATCTTCTTTGACTATTCTTTGATTTTTGGAAACTTGGGGTTGCCGCAAATGGGCGTTGCCGGCGCTGGTCTTTCTTCTGTCTTGGCCGAAATAACCGCCACCATCGTTTTCTTTGTTTATACGTTGGCCAAACTTCCCTATAAGCAATACGATTTGTTCCAATTTTTGGGCTTTGACCCCACATTGCTTAAGTCGGTGCTGAAAATCTCGTTGCCGACGATGTTTCAGCGTCTGGTATCCTTCGGTTCATGGTTCTTGTTCTTTGCGATGATAGAACATTTGGGAGAAGAAAGCATGGCCGTTTCTGGCATCGTCAGAAGTGTTTATATGCTGTGTACGATTTCGGTCTTTGCCTACAGCGCGACCGCCAATACGGTGACTAGCCGACTGATTGGGGCACAAAAGGAAGATGAGATTCCGCGCACCCTCTTGCGTATTTTGAAATTGTCTGCATTGACCCTATTCCCGATTTTGCTGTTGTTTGCCATCTTCCCGCAGCAGATTGCTTCGGTATATACGGATGACGTGGCTTTGGCCGCCCAATCGGTGCCCGCTCTGTTCACGATTTATGTGGGCGCAATCCTGCTGACCATAGCGATGATTTATTTTGAATTCGTTTCAGGCACGGGAAAAACTTTCTTTGCCTTGCTGCTGGAAAGTGCCGTCATCGTCTTTTATGTGTTCTACATTTATTTGGCAACCCACCAATTCCACTTTGCTATTCAATGGGTCTGGACCTCCGAATGGGTCTATAGCGTGCTGATCTTGCTCTTTTCGCTGCTCTTCATGAAGTTCTATCCATGGAGAAAAAACGGATAGATTTTGAGCGTGATGGCATCGCTCGGACACCATGATGACGGCGTACATCGTGCCACAAAATTTTATATCTTTGCGCTCCCAAAATTTAACAACATTTAATACAAAAATAATATGGAAAAATTTGATCCCGCAACCAACATCGAAAAGTTGGACAAAAAAGATGCTTACCGTGGCGTCAACCCGGCTATCAACGATAGCGCAACCTTTATGTTTGAAAAAGCTCACCTTATGACGGATACTTTCCACGGTGAGACCGAAGGTTACTATTTGTACTCCAGACATTGGAATCCGAGCGCAATGGCTCTCTGCGAATCATTGGCTGCTATGGAAGGTACAGAATGCGCATGGGCTACCGGTTCCGGTATGGCTGCCATCACCGTTGCTTTGATGCACGAAGTGAAAGCTGGCGACCACATCGTCTCCAGTATGACAACCTACGGTGGTACTTTCGCCTTCTTGAACAACTACATCAAGAAATTCGGTGTTGAAGTTACTTTCGTTAATATGCAAGACCTGGACGCTGTTAAGGCTGCTATCCGCCCGAACACAAAGGTCCTCTATACCGAAACAATGAACAATCCTTTGCTCCGCATAGCTAATGTTCCCGAACTTTCTAAGATCGCTCACGCTGCTGGCGCAAAATTGTTGGTTGACAACACCTTCACTCCGATGATCTTCTCTCCGTATCGTCTCGGCGCTGATGTGGTTATCTATAGTATGACCAAATATGTCAACGGTATGAATGACTGTGTGGCTGGTGCTATCTGTGGTTCTGCTGCTTACATCAACTCTTTGATCGATGTTAACGACGGTACTGCTATGTTGCTCGGTCCTGTCTTGGATTCTTTCCGCGCTTCCAGCATTCAAAAGAATCTGCACACCCTCCATATCCGTATGAAGAAACACAGCGAAAACGCTATGTATTTGGCAAAACGCTTCAAAGAAACCGGTATCAAATACAACTACCCAGGCCTTCCTGAACACGTTGACCACGAATTGTTCAAGACTATGATGAATGAAGAATACGGCTTCGGCGGTATGATTTCCATCGATATGGGTACGGCTGACAGAGCTTCTGCTATTATGGAAAAAATGCAGGAACTCGGCGTTGGCTACCTCGCCGTCAGCTTGGGCTACTTCAAGACCCTCTTCTCCAACTCCGGAAAATCCACCTCTTCCGAAGTTCCAGAAGATATCCAAAAGGAAATGGGCATGAGCGAAGGCCTTATCCGCTTCTCCGTCGGCCTCGACAACGATCCGGAACGCACATTCCAATTGATCAAACAAGCTATCGACGCTACTCGCTAATGGTAGATAGTTCAATCATAGAAATCCGGTGCCATTTGCGTGGTGCCGGATTTTTTTTGCAACCATATACTTGTTGACCCGGTTTGTTTTGATTTTATAGATTTGGGCGGCCCGGCACTGCCCGCGCACTCCCCAACGCGGTGCCGTCGCGCTTTCCACCCTAACTTGCTCCCCACCCACATGCGCCGCAAAGCGCAAATTTGCTTCCGATTTGCTCTTATTTGCTTCCATATAAACACCTCCTCCCGCCCGCACGCAAGTAAATGGGTTCCAATCGCTGCCGCGGTCCTCTATCGCTTAGCCCGTAGGCCCTATTAGTTTCAGATTTGCATGGATTTGCTGCCCCAATAGGCGGCGACAGCAGGTGCTTCCTTCGGCGCAAGCCATCCCGCGCCGCCCCCCTCTGCACTTCGCCATTCTTCCCCTTGAATGAAATTGGAAGCGTACTCCAAAATTTCATTCATGATTTGAAGTGGGTGGCCCGCTTGAAGATCTTTGTCAAAGAATAAAGTGAATAATCTTGAAGCTCGTAATTGTCATAACCCGAATGATTCAGAAAAAAAGTGTATTTTTGCGCCCTCAAAAAATGAAGCGGATATGGCGTAATTGGTAGCCGCGCTAGACTTAGGATCTAGTGGTGAGAGCCGTGGGGGTTCGAGTCCCCCTATCCGCACCACCAAAGCCCCGAATTTTCGGGGCTTTTTTTATTGCGCCTTTTCCCTTTTTTACTATTTTTGTCGCTCTCTTTTAGAAACAGATACGACGAACATTATGAACTGTTTTCGCGCCTTTTATAGAACAATAGCGGCAATTACGCTTTTTACATTGGGCCTTTGTCCCAGCCGTCTGATGCGGCATGTCGAACGCGAAATCGTATATCAGTAGCAAATATAAAATCTCAAAAACCGAGTTGTCGCTATGCTTTTTGAAAAAATAGGTAGCGATAACTCCTTTTTTGTATCAAATACCTCATCGCCATATTCCGAGAACTTCCGATAACGAACGATTAAAAGTCACTCAAGTTCTGCAAGTTGGTTTCTCCCAATAAAAACTTGCATACGCCACAGGGCACTTTCCCACAGTAAGGTGTGACAATTATCGGATATGCCTGAAGGACAATATTGGGGTAATGCCCCGGGACGATGTCTCTGGCAATTCACTTGACGGCCACATATCCCCCGTTCTTCTTCGCTCCCTGATATCGGACCCGCCCTGTGCTGACAAGTTCTTGAAGATAGCGGTTGACAGAACTGCTTGACACGTTCAGTGCCATCGCTATGTCTTGATTTTTACAGTACTTATGCGTTCTGATATAGGAATAAACCTCCTCGATGCGCTGCGAGACAGGGATTCTATGCGTGTCATCAGCAAGTTGCTCTGACATATCATTCGCTGAAATGGAAGTGTTAGAAACAGCAGTAGGCCCCACACTGTTGTTTTTGTCTTTCATTTCAAAATAACGATTCAATTTCAAATGAACATCTTCTTTAAAAGCATTGGATAAAGGGAACGACAAAGTCCTATTCGAAGATGACTCGGAGATGCAAACGGTATCCTCTGTATATGAAATAGCGTATGCGTACATTATGACGATGTTTCTGGAAATGCGGAGACAGACTTTATCCCCTAAAAGCTCCGCAATTTCCGACAAGGAACAATTCCTGCGAAAGCATCTGCCGTCCGTTGTGAAAATATTGCAAACCGAACGGTCCTGCTGGCAATAAAGAATCTGGCTGACTGCCAGATGACATAATTGATATGCTTTGTCCCGTACATAAATAACATTGGACGTTTGACGAATGAAGTCCTGCTGTTCGCGAGATTCGCGCATCGAAGTTTTCAACTGATTGATAAAGAATGTATAAAGTAGAAAGCCGAAGTGCTGTATGACCACAAATGCGGCCAATAAGAACCGTTGTAGATGGGAGGGCAAATCGGCAAGGTAGTCTGGAATGAAATTGGACACATCTCCATCTACCAAACTGATTTCAAAAAATCCCGAAAAGAGTACGCTGGCAGCCGAAAGAATACAATATGCCCAAATATGGTCTCGTGCGTATAGACGCGGATATAAAAGTCGGTAATTGAGATATAGCAGTGAAATGAGAACCAAGGAAGAAAGAAAATGCTCCAAAGAGCCAAAAACCAAGTATTGATTGAATCCAACATACCAAAAGATAAATGGGCAAATAAGGCAGATGCCAACAATCTCGATGATTCTAAGGTGGTCTCTCATTGCAATGAAATTTTGGCAAAAGTACATTTTTCTTCGATGCGGAGATATGCACACAGAATGTTTTCATTCTGATACGATATCCGTCGTGTTTGATAGAATATTTTGAAAATATTGATAGAATAATTTTTTTGACCGCCTCAAATCGAATGAGAATATATTGATGTAATTGTCTTTTTTACAAAAACATACAAATATTATTTTACCGATGTCTTTTCGTTGTCGTACAAAACCCATGCATTTTTCTACTGATACAATAAAAGCCCTGTTTTAGTGCGTAATTTTGCGCCGTTAAAACATTACTTATGAAGAAAAATTTATTTGTTTGTCTGGTTCTTTCGTTCAGTGCTTTTGCCTTGATGGCGCAAACAGGCACTAAGAAAACAAACCCTTCGTTCCCCCGCCATGAAATCGGAATCGAATACGGCGTGGGATACCACCCTGTGTTGAATACGGTTAATCATACGTCTAACCATACAGATTTTATAATACCAACCTCGCCTGATTACTGTTGGAAACCCTATGCGTTTGCCGATTGGTTCAGGTACAGTCAGAAAACAGACAAATACGAAGCTCAAAATATCGGTTCATTTACAATATATTACTTATGCAACATTACCGCCAAACACGCTGTTGGTGTTAGTGCAAACGCCTGCTTTTTGAAAGCCAGCATAACATCCGACGTCAGGGAAGGTGTTATTTATAGGGGAACTGATACCTATTTGTCTTTTATATCCAAGTACCGTTTCACTTATTGGCAGAAATCTGCCTGCTCACTGTATATTGGTGCGGCGTTGGGACTTACCTTTGGCATACAGGCCAAAGAGTTAAATCTATGGTATAATGAGGGACTCTTCGATAGTCCTATGTCATATCGGCATTTGGAGGGTAACGTCTGGGTCAATCCCGCTTTTCAACTCACCCTATTCGGAGTGCGTTTGGGCGGCGAGCATTCAGCGGCCAATATCGAGTTGGGTTTTGGCAACGAGGGCATCGGAAAAGTAGGGTTCAGTTATAGGTTTTAATACCTGTCTCCTTTTTGAAAAACAATATCTTACGACAATAGTCAATATTTCACAATCAGCCAAATCCATATAGAATATGTGAATCTGGCTGATTATCTTTTTATTGACAAAGTGTCTGTGTTGGGCTGAAATCTATTCGACAATGCGGTAGGTTACTTCGTCCAAGTGGCGAGTGCATGCCTTGGAGCTTGCCTTGATATTTTCAAATACCACAAGTGAACCAGCGGGAAGTTGCAAAATTTTTTCCTTCACTTTTTCACTGATTTGGTTGCCAAGAATGGAAATGGGCGCACGCTCCTCACCTTTAACTACAATAATAATCTGGAAAGATTCAACTTCCATTTTGTAGGGCTCTTCCATAGCAGGAACGACTTTTAAAAACGGCTGCTCGAGAATCTGCTCTTTGGTCACCTTGTGTTCCGCTAAATCACCCAATTGGCATTGCGGATTCACATTGTTCATTTGGACTTCCTGTTGTGCGGCTTGCCTGGAATTGGTGGCATCGTTTTGCGCAAAAGAGGCAAATAAAATGCCTGATAGGATTAGGGTTAATAATAATTTTTCCATAATGATAAAGTATTAAAACAGAGAGATAACGCTGCAGAAATACAAAAATTGTCTGGGCATATATTTTATTTTTTGCAAATTCCTCTTGTGAAATTTCGGGGGAATCGGGGATTTTGATAAAATAAATTTCGGGGGAATCGGGGATTTTGGCAAAATAAATTTCGGGGGAATCGGGATTTTTGTATTTTTGCAGCGTTTTTATGAACGGGAATTATGATGCAAAAAACATTCAAACGTAAGATTTACAGTCAGATGCTCGCTTGGAAAGCGAAAAGCAATGGCCGGACTGCTCTGTTAGTTGAAGGAGCACGAAGAGTAGGAAAGTCAACAGTGGTGGAAACCTTTGCCAAAAACGAGTATGATTCCTATATCTTAATCGATTTCAACATCGTCCCTCAGACGGTCATAAATCTGTTTGAGAACCTAATGGATTTGGATTATGTGTTCCTTTACCTGCAAACGGTTTTCCATAAAACTTTGGTTGAACGGAAGTCGGTGATTGTCTTTGACGAAGTCCAAAATTGTCCCAAAGCCCGACAGGCTATCAAGTATTTGGTGGCGGACGGCAGGTATGACTATATTGAAACGGGTTCCCTGATTAGCATTAAGAAGAGCACCGCCTCCATCACAATTCCCAGCGAGGAGGACCGCATCAGTATGTTCCCGATGGATTATGAAGAGTTCCGTTGGGCCTTGGGCGACACGGCAACGATTCCTCTGCTTCGAACGTTTTGGGACAAGCGTCTTGCCCTAGATGCGGCGCATCGTTCCGCCCAACGGGACTTGCGGCTCTATATGTTGGTAGGTGGTATGCCGCAGGCTGTCAATGCCTATCTTGACACCAATAATTTCCAAGAGGTAGATGAGGTGAAGCGGAAAATCCTTCAACTATATGAAGATGATTTTCTTAAAATAGATCCGTCTGGGAAAGTCTCCAAGCTTTTCCAGTCCATACCTGCCCAACTAAGCAGAAATAGTTCTCGATATGTGCCCTCTGCTGTTTTGGGCGAAGTGGAGGAATCGCAGATGGTGACGGCTCTTCATGCACTCGAAGACAGCAAGACCGTCAATCTCGTTTACCACTCCGATGATCCCAATGTGGGAATGGGACTGACTAAGAATTTGGACAAATTCAAATTGTTTGTGGGAGATACGGGGCTTTTTGTCACGTTGGCATTCTGGGATAAAAGTTTTACGGAAAACGTCATTTATGAAAAACTGCTTTCCGACAAACTGCCTGCCAATATGGGGTATATATACGAAAACTTGGTGGCGCAGATGTTACGAGCTGCCGGAAACGAGTTGTTTTATTTTACCTTTCAAAAAGATGAAAAACATTACTATGAGGTTGATTTCCTGCTTTCTCGAGGCTCGAAAATCATACCAATAGAAGTCAAAAGTTCCGGCTACAACACCCATGCTTCGTTGGATGCCTTTTGTGCAAAATACCCTTCTCGAATAGGAACACGATATCTGTTATATACGAAGGATTTACGGCAGGACGGGGAAATCCTTTTGGTGCCCGTTTATATGACGCCGTTTTTATAAAAATAGACATTAGTGATTCACGAATTTCAAATATGACTCTTTGGAACATTTACCATAACGACATTCCGGACTTTGTGCGACGTATAGCACAGACGGCCCCGATGCGCCGCTTGCAGCAGGTGGGTATGAACTGCGGCTGCGAATACACGTCGTTTAAGACTTTCGAACTGACGGAGCCCTACTCGCGCTACGAGCACAGCGTGGGCGCGGGCCTCATTGTGTGGCACTTCACCCACGATGTGCAACAGTCTGTCGCCGCGCTGCTGCACGACGTTGCCACGCCGGCGTTTGCCCACGTGGTCGATTTCCTGCACAATGACCACGAACGTCAGGAATCTACCGAGGACCTGACGCTGGCAACTATCCAGTCGTGCCCGGAACTGGTGTCCATCTTGGCCGAGCTGTCGCTGTCGCCCGAGGATGTCGCCGACTACCACATCTTCCCCATTGCGGACAACGATACCCCGCGCCTCTCCTCCGACCGTCTCGAATATACGATGGGCAACATCGTGAACTTCGGACTGGCTTCGCGCGAGCGGGTAGGGGAGCTGTACCGCAATCTTTGCGTCGGCACCAATGAGGAGGGGAATCCCGAGATTATGTTCACGGATGCGGAACTGGCATCAGCGTTCGCCAGACTTTCGCTGCACTGCTCCAAAATTTACGTCAGCGACGAGGACCGCTATGCCATGCAGCGACTGGCCCTGCTGCTGAAAGAGGCCATCGGGCGCGGCGTCATTGCGGAACCCGACCTGATGCTGTCAGAGCCCAACATCATCGCCAAGCTCACCGCCGATAGCGCGACAGCTGAAGCGTGGGCACACTACTGCTCTATTCGTGAAATCGTTGTGGGAGAGCCTGGTCCGGACGCATTGGTGGTGCCTGCCAAGAAACGCTGCATCAATCCTTATGTTCAAAATATCGGCCGCGTGACGGATCTCGACAAAACCTATAGCGAAGAACTACAGGCCTTTTTGGCGTATTCCTTCGACTATCCGATTTCGGCGAAATGACGGACTTTGTTTGTATTAACTTTTTTGTATTTTTGCCACTGTTTTCTAACTCTAAAAATTACTGCTATGGATTTGTCTAAAATTACAAATATAGTCAAAGGCTTGGCTGGAAACAAGGAAGTTAAAGATGCCATCCAGGATATCACCAAAGACAAAGATGTCAAAGAGGCTCTCAATCAGTTGAAACAAGACAAGGACCTCAAGTCTGCTGTCACGAAGATTACCAAAGACAAAGAAGTCAAAGGTGCCATCAGCCAGTTGACCTCAGCTGTAAAAGCCGAAACCAAGAAGAAATAGGACCAAAAAGGACGGTGGATGCCGACCGATCCTTTTTTGCTTTTTCTATTTTTGTGCCTTGGCTGTTTTTTTGCTGTCGAGGGTGACTATCTATTGATTATAAGTTAGTTGTCGAATGCTTTAAATTCGTAAACATGGCACAATTTGAGAATGAAATATTGTTGTTGCGGGAACTCGTGGAGAAGTCTGTGTCTCGCAAAATCCAAACACCTGCCGATTTCCAGTTCCTTACCGGCGTGATTCAGGAGCGCTGCAAGGAGACCTTGGGCGTTACCACGTTGAAACGCCTTTGGGGTTATATCGAAGGTTATGATACCACCCGTGTTTCCACGCTTTCTATCCTTGCCCGCGCCGTGGGTTTCCGCGACTGGGACGACTTTTTGGCCAACTACCAGCAGGATGGCGAGTCCTCGCAGTGGGTGCTCGGTCGCTCGCTGCTGGCCACGGATATACCTGTGGAAAGTATGATGAAAATAGCCTGGGCACCAGACCGCCGTGTGTCGCTCAAACACTTGGGCGATGGCAGATTCGAAGTACTTGCGTCTGAGAATTCCAAGCTGAAGGTGGGAGACAAGTTCCACTGTACCTGCTTTATTATTGGCCAGCCGTTGTACTTAGACGATTTCGTCAGGGACAATAACGCGCCGACACTCTTCGTGGTGGGCAACAAAGGCGGACTGACCAACATAGCGAAAGGATGAGGCGCGCCTGACGATGCTGTTTTTGAATAGAATCTTGGCAAATAGAAGTAAATGTTGATTTTCTGTTTACTCTACTTCAAGGCGTTCTTAAGAGTGTCCGTTACTTCTTGCATCTTATTGTAGTAGATGAGACCGTATGCATCTTCTAACTGTTTGTCCATAGCGGCAAACTGCGGATATTTTCGTTTCACGTCTTTAATAATGCTCTCCCGACGTTCGTAATAGGTGTCGTTTGTGGGCACTTTGAATCCATATTCAATTTGACCAATTAGTTTGTCATCTGCAGCAAAGTAGGCATCCCAGAAGGGCTTGTAAATGGTGTCTATGCACTTCTCAATTTGCTGGAGTGCGGCTGGGGAAAGCTCGATTTCTTTTTCCGGAACAGTTGTCTTGACGGGTGCGGGAACAGTTGTTTGAATCTCATTTTGAGGGACGCGTATGGTGTCTGTGGCGGATTCTGATGCTGTTCCCGAGGAAACTTGCGGCATCGGCTGTTTGTCGGTTGTACGAAGTGTGGATAGAAATAGAACGATTGTGAGGCTGATGAAAAGTAGGAGGACGCATACACTGGTGATGAGAAACTGCCGTTTGCCTTGCTTTAGCCTTTCCACAATGGCATTTGCATCTGGCAGTCGCTTTTCGCGGTCGTAGCTGTCGCACCAGGAGATGACCGTTCCCCATTTTCCGTGCCACATCGGCAGAACTTGCTTTAAAATCTTCGCAAAGGAGTATAGGTCGGCGCGTGCGTCAATCTTCACATCCCCTTTGATTTGCTCGGGGGCCATGTATTTGGGCGAGCCGGCCGGCTGCTTGAGCACGGCAAAGGTGTCGCTGTCAGCCAGTCCGAAGTCTATGATTTTGACATTGTGTCCGTTATGCGTGATGAGGATGTTGTCGGGCTTGAGGTCGCGGTGGACAATCTGCTTGCCGTGGTAATAGGCCATTGCGTGCAGCAGTTGGTCGGCGATGGCGTTGCGCGTGAGCAGTGAGGGCTTTGCCTTTAGAAATTCCTTGAGCGTGATGCCGTCCACATATTCCATTACGATGCAGGGGCCTGCCACCGGGTCGGTTTCGAAACTGTAGGTGCGTGCGATGTTGGGATGGTCCATCTGGATGCCCAACTCGAACTCCTTGGTCAGCAACTCCCGATAGATGGCCTCGTTCCGGTGCTCGGGACGCAGTCCTTTGAGCACGAACCACTTGCCGTAACGCTGTGCCTTGAACAAACAGTTAAACCCCGATGACGGGATTTCCGTGTACTGTGTGAACACTTTGGAAATGTTTTCCACAGATGAGGTGATTTCGCCGGAAGATGATGATTCGAGAGAGGACATGATGGATTTCTATAATTGATAGCCTGAACCGAAGTTCTTTCTGAGCCATAAGCCGAGGAATTGATCGCTGACGAAGTACCTTTTGGCCTGGTCGAATGAAATCCAATCATCGGAAAGCAGCTGCTTGATGGCTGATTGCACTGAACTCGCCGAAGCGAGTTTGTGCCGCTTGATGAAACTGGCTGAGGTTACTTTTTCAGCAATGTGGTCTTTGGC
>JAKSMD010000064.1 GCA_024400815.1 Bacteroidales bacterium
TTTTCAGTCCGTTGCTCTACCAACTGAGCTACAGCACCGTCTCAGTTTTGAGGTTGCAAAAATACACTTTTTTTCTTTACCTCCAAATAATAATGATATTTTTTTATACTTTATTGTTTATCAAATACTTATTAGATTGATTAGAATAGTTTAGGGTGATTTTTCCTTGATTTAACGCCATAAAACAAAAGCAGAATCGCAAAAAATCTAAATCAATCCCACATTTCAGCCACTGGAAAGCGATTTCGCAAAGTCTGGAGTTGGTCGAAATCCAAATCACACAAAAGTACTTGTTCCACATTCATATCCGCCATTTTGACAATTTCGCCATTAGGATGAATGACTGCCGTGCCGCCTTGATGCGCAAATCCATTGCCATCGGTCCCTATTCGATTTGCAACCAACACATAAGCTTGATTTTCTATGGCACGGGCAGCGGCCAGTTTCAGCAGCATCTGCTCGCGCGGTGCTGGAAAATTGGCGATATACACCAAACAATCATAGGCGAATCCTGCTTCACTGTAATGATTGCAGCTCCATTTAGGGAAACGGACGTCAAAACAAATCAAAGGAAAGAACTTATAACCCAGCGTCTGCACAATGGTGCGCGCAGTGCCCGGCGTACAAATTCGTTCTTCATCGCCAAAAAAGAGGTGTTTTTTGTCGTATTGTCCGCACAAGCCTTCCGGAGAAAGCCACACCAACCGATTAACCACCTTATCGCCTTCCAAAATTGGCAAAGAAGCTACAACATTGGAATGATAGCGCTGGGCTGTTTGCTGCAAAAAAGAGATACTCTTCCCATCCATCTGTTCTGCTTCTTCACGCAGCGAAGGAGAGAAACCGCAGGCGAACATTTCCGGAAAAACGAGTAAATCAACCGGTTTTTGAATATTTTTGGACAATAATGCCTCGTAATGCTGCAGGTTTTCCTCCATTTTATGAGGCTGGATATCCGACTGTATCAGACCAACAGAAATCATCATCAATATTGAATTTCAACTTTATCGCCCACTTTCAAATCAGCCAAAACGGCAATTTTTCCTTGATGGTATGCAATTTCCAAGCATCCCAATGCGCTTTCTGTAAAGAAGAACTTGCTGGTATCCACATATTGAGGGTGAAATTCATTAACTGGCCAATCTTGTTTCGATTGAATCGTACCTTGGAAATTCTTTCCGCCCGTAGCTTCCATGAACATATCTATGGGTATGTTCGTAATCGCATTAAAATAGGCATCGATATAGATGATTTCGCCCTCTATGGTTTTGGTATTGGCAAAATTGATGGCTTCCGGCATGAATTTGCGAGCGAAATCGCTATAAGGTTCGGTGATTTTATCCAATTTTTTTTCTATAACTGCTTTTGTCAGCGCAATCATCTTATCTATCGCCGTCAAAGAATCCGATTTCTTATATTTTCTACCCGAAAGTTTTGCTTGCGGGCCAGCAATCAAACTAAAAATACCATTGTCCTCACCGATGAAAATATGGTTTTCAAACGCTAAAACCACAGGGTCAAAATCGGAACGGAAACTGACATTTGTCAATAACAGGTGAATAGAACCTTCTGGAAAATGCATATAGGTCTGCTTCATCAAGAACGCCGTCTGTTTGAGGCTATTGAGATCCACATGATGGGTGATATCCAGCAAGTTGGATTCAGGAATTTCATTTTGCAAAGCCGCTTTAAAGATGGCCAAATAGGGATCGCGCAAGCGCCAATCGCTAATCAGAGTAAGGGTTGGTTTCATAAGGTTGTTTTTTGAGGTGGCAAACTTACATAAAATTCTGCTAATTTTAGGAGTATGGAAAAAACATTTTATACGCATCAAAAGTTAACAATCCATCCGTTTTCATCACCGATTCCAATAATAGCAAAGCCATTTGAGCTTCCCGCTATTTTTTGTATCTTTGCTCACTTTTTGAAAAGATGATACAACGACTGTTAATTGTTATAGGTGAATACTTTATATTTCTGCGCAAGGTTTTTTCCAAACCAGAAAAGTGGAGTATATTCTTCAAAAAACTAGTGGCCGAAATGGATTCTATGGGCATTGGTTCTATGCTGATTGTCAGCATTGTATCCATTGCCATGGGCAGCGTCATCACCACCCAGACGGCTTTGCAGATCGAAAGCAGCTGGATTCCAACCTGGACCGTTGGCTTCGTTTCCAGAACTTCCATCGTCATGGAGCTATGTCCGACCATCATCAGTTTGCTTTTGGTCGGCAATTTAGGTTCCAGAATCACCGCTGAAATCGGCAGCATGCGCGTTACCGAGCAAATCGACGCACTGGAAGTGATGGGTATCAATCCTGCCTCACACCTGGTATTGCCCAAAGTGCTAGCTTCCCTGATTGTCAATCCGGTTTTGATTATTTTCAGTATTTTCTTCGCCTTAGTCGGCGGTTACCTCACCATCCTCATTACCGGAAGTGTCTCTCCTTATGATTTCATCGACGGGCTGACCTACTGTTTCCGCGTGTATGATGTGGTTTACGCCTTAACGAAGACCTTTGTTTTCGCCTTTGTCATGTCCACAGTATCTTCATTTTACGGATACAGAATTGAAGGCGGCGCTTTGGAATTGGGTAAAGCCAACACTCAAGGCATCGTTGTTTCCAGCTTTATTATCCTGGTATTAAATGTGCTTGTAACCCAAATCATGTTGTAAAAAAGAGAGAAATGATTGAAATTAACAATGTGTCGAAATATTTTGGAGACAAGCAGGTTTTGTTCGATATCAACACCTGTTTTGAGGAAGGGAAAGTAAACCTCATCATTGGGCGGTCTGGTTCTGGCAAAACGGTATTGATGAAGTGCTTGGTCGGACTTTTTTCTCCCGAAGAAGGTACGGTATTGTACAACAATCGTGATTTTCACCACATGCCCGATACCGACCAGCGCAAGTTGCGTGCCGAGATGGGCATGGTCTTCCAAGGCTCGGCCCTGTTCGACTCCATGACCATCCAAGAGAATGTGATGTTTCCCTTGGACATGTTTACCGATATACCCTTCGAACAAAAACTGGAACGCGTGAATTTCTGTTTGGAACGTGTGGATTTGCATGATGTCAACAGGCTCTATCCTGCTGAGTTGAGCGGGGGTATGATGAAGCGCGCCGCCATCGCGCGCGCCATCGCCTGCAATCCCCGCTACCTATTCTGCGATGAACCCAACTCCGGATTGGACCCCAAAACAGCCCTCATGATTGACGAACTCATCACAGAAATAACGCACGAATTCAACATCACCACCGTCGTCAACACGCACGACCTGAACTCCGTCATCACCATTGGGGAAACGATTTCCTACATCTACCAAGGCCGGTTGGAATGGCGCGGAAGCAGCGACAATGTGCTCACTTCCGACAACGAACTGCTCAATGACTTTATCTATGCGCAACCTTTAACCCAACGAATAAGAAAGAAACTCTAAAATGAACTTGATCGATTTTTTTGTGCTAATTCCTTTGTGTTGGTTTGGATTCAAAGGACTGAAAAACGGATTGATTTATGAAATCACCTCCATCTTGGCATTGGTTTTAGGCGTTTGCCTTGCCCACCGTTTTGCCAAAGGCGTTGCCCTGCTCATGCCCAACACAATCTTTGCCGAACAAGTAGCCTTTATCATCATTTTCATCGCTGTCATTTTGCTGGTGAATTTGGCAGGAAAACTGATGCAAAAGGTCATCAAACTCGTCATTCCCGAATCTATCGACCACATTTTCGGCTTGCTGTTCGGCGCCTGCAAAGTGCTGGTCGTATGCAGCGTGCTTTTGTTTGCGTTGCAGGATATTGACCGTCACGAAATACTCCTGAAAAAGGAGACCAAAGAAAACTCTCTCACTTACAAATATGTAGAACCCATCATGCCCAAAGCTATGGGTTGGGACAAGAACACAACAGAAGAAGCGCTATGATGTCGAAAATCAAATTCTTACTAACCTTTTTATGCCTTATAGGCTTATATGCAAATGCCGCCTATCTCACCAATGTGCCTCGCACTTTGGTACAGCCCAATGGCGACACGCTGCATTGCTATATTTCAGGAGATGAATTCTATTGCCGCCTGCACGATGCCAACGGCTATACGATTGTCCAAAATCCCCACACCGGGTATTTTGTCTATGCCATTGAAGACAAGGGAAAAATCGTGCCGAGCGATTTTGTCGCGGGCACATGCAATCCGGCTGTTAAAGGTTTGCGTCCGAATATTAAAATTTCCAATGCGGAATATGCAGCCCGTCGCAAAGCCATGCTGCAGCCCGCTAAGCGCCCCGTCGTCCGCGACGAAAACACCAACAAGGGGGACTTCAACAACCTGGTTGTTTTCATCAGCTTTGCCGACGACTCGATGTTCACCAATACCTTCTCGTCGATAAACGACATGTTCAACGACTCCACAGACAATTACAAAGCAAACTCCCTGTTTGATTTCTTCAAGCACACTTCGTACAACCAACTGTTCATTCACACCTCCTTCTATCCCGAACCAGAAGATGAACAGATCATCTCCTATCAAGACAGTCTTCCACGCGCCTATTACATGCCTTGGTCAGAATTAAATCCTATCGGCTATATAGCCAACGACTCCATTGACGAACGCATTGAACGCGAACAAAATCTGCTGGCAAGAGCCGTACTGTATATTCAAGACATGGTGCCCAGCACCCTGAATATCGACTACAACAATGATGGTTATGTCGATAACATCTGTTTTGTGGTCAAGGGCGATGTGGGCGACTGGAACGTCCTGCTGTGGCCGCATCAATGGGCTTTGTACACCCAAGATGTCTATATCAACGGGAAACGCGTATTTGATTTCAACTTCCAATTGGCCGATGCTGGCGGCTATTTCAACACCTCCGTGATGTGCCATGAGATGTTCCATAGTCTCGGCGCCCCCGACCTATATCATTATGATGATGACACTAACATGGATGCCATTGGTTCTTGGGATTTGATGTGTTCGAATCAAGAACCTCCGCAACAAACATGCGCTTATATGAAGTACAAATATGGCAATTGGATTAGCGAAGACGATATTATAGAACTGAATACTTACGGCACTTATACGATTAACGCCCTTAACTCAGCAGAATCCAAGAAGATATGCTATCGTATCCCCACCGATGACCCGCTGGAATTTATCTTAATGGACTACCGCAATCAAAACGAACCTTTTGATTCTCAAATTCCAGGAAGGGGAATTATATTTTACCGTATCAACGCGCTTTACAATGGCAATGCCGATTACGATGGCATAGATGTATTTGACGAAATATACATTTTCCGCAAAAATGGCACCCTTCACAGCAATGGGTCTCTCAACCAAGCCAACTTTAGAGAAGATATCGCTGCCCGCAACAAATTCACACCCACCAGCAATCCGTATCCATTCTTGACATACGGAGAGCCCGTCATCCTCCATATCGGCAATTTCGAAAGCGCCCTCGACAGTATGCATTTCGACTATATGGAATGGGTCGGAATTGAAAATTTTGATACCGAGTCGTATGCGGTACAGCCCAATCCTGCTCATCAGCAGATTACCTTTTCTGCCCCCAACAATGATGAAAAGACTTTGCAACTTTACAATATTTTCGGTCAATTTTTGACCGAATTCCAAACTAGCAGCACGCAGCTATCATGGGATATCTCCCCTTATCCGGCCGGCTGTTATTTTATCAAAATATTTGAAAACCAAAAATTTGTAAAAACCTTAAAATTTATCAAGCAATAATATGAGTACAATGAAGGAAATGGAGCAAGAGCTCATCAGCGAGTTCGAGCTTTTTGACGATTGGATGGACAAATACAACTACATAATCGAACTGGGCAAAGAATTGCCTATGATTGAGGAGCAATACAAAACGGCAGAACATCTGATTGATGGCTGCCAGTCACAAGTTTGGCTTCACGCCGACTACCGTGATGGCAAGGTTATTTTTACCGCCGATAGCGATGCCATTATCACTAAAGGCATTGTCAATTTGCTGATTCGCGTTCTCTCAGGTCGTACCCCACAAGAGATTATTGACAATGATTTGTCTTATTTGGATGCTATTGGTCTTAAGGAACACCTGTCTCCTACGCGCTCCAACGGCTTGGCATCTATGATTAAACAAGTAAAATTGTATGCAGTGGCTTTCAAAGCAACCCAACAAGCTTAATTATCAACCTTAAATATTATCCCCATGAAGAAAACCCTTATCGCATTAACCGCCCTTATTGGCATGTTCCTCTGTGTAAGCTGCATGCACGAATGCACCTGCGTCACCCAGCAAGAATTTATCAGTCCTGGACACTACACCATCGACATTGATACTTCTGTGGTTCCATCCAAAGTTGATTGCTATATACTGAATATTGACACCACATACACTTTCATTGCGTATGACACCGACTCCATCACACCGGATGGTCACTATGCTGTCATTGACTCCACCAGCGGACAAGTTGTGAATATCACGATTTGCGAGTAGCCCGGGCGGTCGCCGTTGGCCTTTAGCATTTTGGAAACCTCCTCTACTTTTCTACCTTTCTACTTCTCTACTTTGAACTTTGACCATAGACCTTTTGGGAGTTTTCTTAATTATCAATTAAAAAAGAGCGATCTGTAAGCAGACCGCTCTTTTTTGTTATGAAAGAGAAAAAGAATTACAATTTAACTGTTTCGTTCATGCTGCAGATGAGGTCAACGACTTTGTTGGAGTAACCAATTTCGTTGTCGTACCAGGAAACGAGTTTAACGAAGTGTTCGTTAAGCATGATACCAGCGGTAGCGTCGAAAACGGATGTTCTCTTTTCGTTGATGAAGTCTGAAGAAACAACAGCATCTTCTGTATAACCGAGGATGCCCTTGAGTTCGTTTTCAGAAGCTTTCTTGATAGCGGCCTTGATTTCATCATAGGTGGCAGCCTTTTCGATTTTACAAGTAAGGTCAACGACGGAAACGTCAGCGGTAGGAACGCGCAATGACATGCCGGTAAGTTTGCCTTGGAGGGATGGGATGACTTTGCCAACTGCCTTAGCAGCACCTGTTGAAGAAGGGATGATGTTGCCGAGGATAGAACGGCCACCGCGCCAATCTTTCTTAGAAGGACCGTCAACCGTCTTTTGAGTAGCTGTTGCAGCGTGAACGGTTGTCATCAAACCTTCTGTCAAGCCGAAGTTGTCATTGATGACTTTTGCCAACGGAGCCAAGCAGTTGGTAGTACAAGATGCGTTGGAAACAATTTGCTGGCCAGCATATTCTTTATTGTTAACACCCATAACGAACATTGGCGTGTCATCTTTAGAAGGAGCAGACATAACCACTCTCTTAGCACCAGCTTGCAAGTGTGCAGAAGCGAGCTCTTTGGTCAAGAAAAGACCTGTGGATTCTACCACATAATCAGCGCCAACTTCATTCCATTTCAAGTTAGCAGGATCCTTTTCAGCAGTGACGCGAATCTTGTTTCCGTTTACAACCAACATACCGTCTTCAACTTTAACGGTACCTTCGAATTTACCATGAACAGTATCATATTTCAACATGTAAGCCATATAGTCAACATCCAAAAGGTCGTTGATGGCAACTACTTGCACATTGTCTCTTTCAGTAGTGGCTCTGAAGACCAATCTACCAATTCTACCGAAACCATTGATACCGATTTTAATTTTTTCCATAAGTGTTTTATTTTAAGATTTTTGTTAATAAATTTATAGGGAAATAGAGGACTGCAAAAATAGTAAAAATAGTGAATAGTTGAAAAAAATAAAATAGTATGTTTGCATCCGTTTTTTATAACCCTTAATTCATAGATAAAAATGAAAGAAAAACTTTTACAACGCTTTTCCAAGTACATCTCTTACGCCACCACTTCTGATGAGAATTCTACCACCTATCCTTCCACCCAGGCCCTTTTGGACTTCGGCGACGTGATGGTGGAGGAATTAAAAGCAATCGGCATGACGGAAGTTGCCAAAGACGAATACGGCTATGTTTCTGCTTTGCTTCCTGCCAACAATGGTCAAGACAAGCCCGTCATCGGTTTCATAGCACACTTTGACACCGCCCCTGATATGCCCGGCATTGCAGCTCCGCGCATTATCGAAAATTATAATGGCAAAGACATTATGCTGGACGAAGCCACCCATACCGCACTTACCCTTGAAGATTTTCCAGAACTCGCGGATTATAAAGGTCAAACCTTGCTCACCACCGATGGCAAAACGCTGCTCGGCGCGGACGACAAGGCCGGCGTAGCAGAGATTGTCTGCGCTATGGAATACCTCATCCAGCATCCGGAAATCAAACATGGTCCAATCAAAGTTGCCTTTACCCCTGATGAAGAAATCGGCCAAGGCGTCAAATATTTCAACACGGAAAAATTCGGTTGCGATTTCGGATACACCATGGATGGCGGCGCTATCGGCGAATTGGAATATGAAAATTTCAATGCCGCTTCCGCCTGCATCAAAATCCAAGGCCGCAACATCCACCCGGGATATGCTAAAAACAAGATGGTCAACTCCCAACTGATTGCCATGGAGTTCAACAGCATGCTTCCAGAATTCGAACGCCCACAATACACCCAAGATTACGAAGGTTTCTTCCTCCTCATCCACATGGAAGGCAGCGTTGAAAACAGCCAACTCAACTACATCATCCGCGATCACGACCGCGCTAAATTTGAAGCCAAAAAACAACAAATCCAGCAAATCACGGACTATCTCAACGTGAAATACAACAACCGCCTCACCTGCGAAATCAAAGACCAATACTACAACATGCGCGAAATGGTAGAACCTGTCTTCTATGTTGTAGAACGTGCTATGAAAGCGATGGAAGAAGCCGGCATCACCCCGAAGGTGCAGCCTATCCGCGGCGGCACAGACGGCGCCAACCTCTCCTTCCGCGGCTTGCCTTGCCCAAACATCTTCGCAGGCGGACACAACTTCCACGGCAAATACGAATATGTGCCCTTGGAATCTATGGTGAAAGCTACCGAAGTGGTGATCAATATTGCCAAAATGCAATAATTCCCATCTGCAGTATAACTACAAAAAGGGCGGGACACTGTAACAATGTCCCGCCCTTTTCATATATAAATCATACGACTATTTGCCGATAATTTCAGCCAACTCATTCACGCCCTTCGGCAAGTGCGGACCGAGAACGCGATGACCGGTTTCCGTAATCAGCAGGTCGTCCTCAATACGGATACCACCGAAGTCTTTGTACTTCTCCACCACATCGTAGTTGATGAAGTCGGCAAACTTGTTCTCCTTCTTCCAGATGTCAATCAAGTGCGGAATGAAGTAGATGCCCGGTTCGATGGAGACCACGAAGCCCGGTTTCAGTTCGCGCGCCATACGGAGGGAGGCCCAGCCGAAGATGTTGCTCGGACGGACGGTCTCATCGTAGCCCACGTGTACTTGGCCCAAGCCTTCCATATCGTGAACGTCCAAACCGATTTGGTGACCCAAGCCGTGAACCATAAAGAGAGCATGTGCGCCCAATTCAACAGCCTCTTTGACGTCACCCTTCATCAAGCCGAGGTCTTTCAATCCTTGAGCGATAACCTCGCAAGAGAGGCGATGCAATTCTTTGTTGTACATACCCGGATGAGCTGCATCAATAGCGTCCATATTGGCCTTCAGGACGATTTCGTAGATTTCCTGTTGCTTGGTAGTGAACTTGCCGCCCACAGGCATGGTGCGAGTGTAATCGGAGCAATAGTTCATCAGACCCTCAGCGCCAGCGTCCATCAACAGCATATTGCCTTCTTTGAGGATGCCGTTGTGCAAATGATTGTGCAGCGTTTCGCCGTGTTGGGAGAGGATCACCGGGAAGGAGATGCCGTTGCCATAGGAAAGAGCGATACCTTCGGCGATGCCGGCGAGTTCGTGCTCGGAGGCGCCAGCCACGCAGCGGCGCATCACAGCCGTGTGCATCTTCACACCGATTTCGCAAGCTTTGTCCATCTCGTCAATTTCGCATTGCTCCTTAGCGGAACGCAAAGCGACAATGCCCTTGATGAGTTCCAAAGAGGCGGCCTCGCGGATGTTGTTGACATTGATGCCCGTCATGTTGGCCAACCAGATTTGGTTGTCGCCACGATATTGCGGGGTGAAATGCACCTTGCGGCCTTTGGCCTGCGCATCGCGGATATATTCTTCCAACTTAGCCAGCGGCATGGTTTCGGTCACACCGACTTTCTCAGCCAATGAGGCAATAGTAGGTTGGTCGCCCATCCAAATGATATCGTCAATTTCAAAGTCGTTGCCAAAAATGATGGAACGATGCGCGTCAAAATCAATAACAGCAGCAATGTCGGCAATGGAAAGACCAAAGAAATATAGAAAATCACTGTCCTGACGGAAATTGTAAGTGTTGTCTGGATAGTTCATCGGTGCTTCGTGGTTGCCCAAGAAGACAGCGATACCGTTGCCCACGCTCTGCGTAAGCTTTTCTCTACGGTTTTGATAAACAGAAGGATTGAATAATGGATTCATTGTATTGATGTGTTAATGGGTTAATGCGATAATATAATGTAGATGAGTGTTAAACTTGAAACTTCTAAGTGAGGCGCGAAAATACAAAAAATATGGTGTATGATGATTTATGAATAGCTATACAAACTGTAATAGTTCAGCAATTCCTACTTTTTCACCACTTTCCTTACCGCCACTCCATTTTCGGTTTCAATTTTCAGGAGATATACGCCGGCAGCGCATGAGGAGAAGTCGATTTCTGCCTGTCTTTCATCGATTGGAATCGTGGTCACCTGTTTGCCGAAAACATCTAATATCCTTATATTTTGCAGCTTCAATTCTCCATTTTTAATCCTCAATTTTCCGTAGGTTGGATTTGGGGAAATGGAAATGCTTTCTGCCCAGTCGTCAATGCCAACGGTGAGGGTAAGATGCAGGGTGACGGTACTGTCGCAGCCGTGAATGTTAGTGAGCGTCTGCGTGTAATCACCTGATTCGGTATAGGTTTGCCCATTCCAGGTGTAGCTGTCAAATGCCGTCTCCGAGAACTCAGTGGATTCTGTAGGGAACACCGTCAAGTGCAGCGTGACAATGCTGTCGCAGCCGTCAGCATTGGTGAGCACTTGCGAATAGTCGCCGCTGGTGGTCAGCGTCTGTCCAAAGAACTCATAGCTTTCGCCATTGCATATAGAATGCGAGAAGGCGTAACTACTTGTTTGACATTCATTTGTAGTGAAATGCCATGGTGCAGACCAGTCGCTGAAGGTGTTGCCGTTGGTGGCGCGAACACGCCAATACAAAGTGGTGTTGTCAGGAATACCCGTAAGCGAATATTGCGTGCCGGTGGTCGTAAAGTTGGTTACGGCTGTGGCAAAATTGGCATCCATCGAGAACTGCAATTCGTAGCTGTTGGCACCAAATACGCTTTGCCAGGTCAATGTGATATTGGAGGTCTGGACAGTGGCATCGTTTGCTGGCGACACAAGAACAGGTGGCGTTAAGACGACATCGTTCGTGGTGAAGTGCCATACCTGCGACCATACGGAGTTTCCGGAATTGTTGTACCCGCGCACACGCCAGTAGTAGGTGGTGGTAGGAGAGAAGTTTGAGACGCTGGTGAAGGTTAACGAGGTGTTGCCTTGCGCTATGATTGTTGAAAAATCATTGCTGGTACTGATTTGGTAATAATAGCCCTGTACATTTTCTATGGGTTGCCAAGAGAAGGCAACGCTCGAGTTATAAGGAATGCCGATGGTGTCATTGGCAGGTGCTGTAAGCACGGGGCCAGTTGTCAGTTGGTAGCTGGTGGTAAAATGCCAGGTGTCGGACCATCCAGATGTGTCAGGCGCATTGTTGGCCGAGCGTACGCGCCAATAATAGGTGGTTCCGTATCGTAAGCCACTGATGTTCTTGTAGAAGTAGTCTGCAAAGGATGTGCCCGAAGCAGTCATCGTATAAGAATCCAACAGACTGGAAGAGAATGTGCTGGAGGTGTCCCATTGAACCAAATAACTGGTACTTCCTGTAGAATTATACCAACTCAATTGAGTAGATGAAACACTCATTCCAATGGAAGTGTTGGCAGGACTTCTCAGCACAACGTGATCGGTGGTGTGGAATTGCCAAGTGTCGGACCAGCCGGAGGTATCCACGGCGTTAATGGAACAAACACGCCAGTAGTAAGTCGTCCCGTATCGCATGTCATTCACTATATATGAAAAATATGTGTCCGTATTGCTTTGGGAATTGGTTGAAGTGAAACTACGGAGAATGGGCGAGTTGAAGTCAGGAGTGGTATCCAATTGAAGGATGTAAGAACTTGAACCTTGAGAATTTCTCCATTGGAATACCTGTCGTGTGTACCAACTACCCGTGCTGCTGGTGTCGTTGGACGGTGAATTCAAGATGACTCGATCGGTCGTGTGGAATTGCCAAGTGTCGGACCAGCCGGAGGTATCCACGGTATTAATGGCACACACCCGCCAGTAGTAAGTCGTGCCATAGCGCATATCATTTACCACGTATGACACGTAGGTATCTGTATGGGAATTGGTTTTAGTGAAACTGCGGAGAACGGACGAGTTGAAGTCAGGAGTGGTATCCAATTGAAGGATGTAAGAACTTGAACCTTGAGAATTTCTCCATTGGAATACCTGTCGTGTGTACCAACTACCCGTGCTGCTGGTGTCGTTGGACGGTGAATTCAAGATGACTCGATCGGTCGTGTGGAATTGCCAAGTGTCGGACCAGCCGGAGGTATCCACGGTATTAATGGCAC
>JAKSMD010000065.1 GCA_024400815.1 Bacteroidales bacterium
AAAGGAAGAATGATTCTATTCATGATATCGTTACTATTATGCGGGGCAAAGATACTATTAAATTTAATACAAACGAGAGAGTGTGCCTATACCTATTTGTAATACTTTTCAATTCCACCATACCCCATAATCAGCTTGTTCTCCTTGGTCTTGCGGATGAAGTTGGCGAGGCGCTTTTGAAATTCCTCGGGGCGGTGACGCGCCGCGTCGATGTAGGCTATGCGGATGCGCTGGTAGGAAGCGGTGAAATGGTTGAAATGCTCCCACGCTTCAGCATCTTTTTGGATTTCCGCTAAGATGTCTTCCGGGAAAACGTATGGCTCTTGGATGATGGGCAAAACAGATACCCTGATTTTCGGGTGGATGAGTCCCTGCTGCTCGAGCCAGATGAGGCGCTCGATGTTGGGGCGCGAGTAGCTGCTGCCCTTTCGGCGCGGGGTGAAGCGACGGGTGTTGTGGGTGCTGTCGAGCGTGCCGGCCACACCGTCAATCCAGCCGAAGCAGAGGGCCTCCTCCACGGCGTCGTTGTAGGAGATGCTCTCCTCTCCGGAAGTTATCGTCGGGAAAACGAAAAGCACTTCCGTCTCCGTCTCGAAGTGTTCGGCGAGCCACTGGCGCCACTCGGCGCGGCTGTTAGTGCGGAAGGTTTGCATGGGATTTTAAAATCACTACCATTTCTGCTGGTGTTATCACTTTGGGTGATTTGGGAAAGTGTTTGATGTTCCCTGTTACCAAATAGGAGTCCTCTTTGCTTAGTGATATTTCATAAAATACAATGTCTTTGGGGTCAGGAAAAACACTTCTGTCTGTCATAATACGTTTTGAATCAATGCCGAATAAAGAAAAATAATTCAATAATGAATCAATATCATTCTTTTTGAAAGGAAATTTGTCTCGAGACAGTACTTCTCTATATTCTGTCAAAATTTCGTCATTATATAGAGGAACAATTCGACCATGAAGCAATTCCAACAGCACAATGGACGGATTGGTTTCTTTCGGAAGGGATAACAATGCTGAAACAATTACATTGGTGTCAATAACCGCATATATGGTGCATTTACTTCGCATTTCTTGTTTCATTGATGATTTGGTTGATTTCTTCTAAAGATAAATCTTGTAATCCGGCAGAGGCTGCATCGTTCTGCATATTACGAAATGCTTCCAAAGCCTGTAAGCGAGTTTCCTGCTCGGAGGGCATTCGAATCTCGAATGGGATTCTACGTTCACGAACCACTGTCTTCATAAAAATTGTCAAAGCGGCTGTGTTGCTAAGTCCAAACTCATCACACATTTGATCAAACAAATATTTGAGTTGGTTATCCACCCGGAAGGTTATTGTTGTTTGTGACATATTGCTATTGTATTTAAAATGTGCTGCAAAAATACATAAATTTGCAATACAAAAACGAAATTATTCCGTATTTTTGATGTTGAATTGAAAAAAGGATTGCAAGATATATTAATATGAACTTAGGATCTTAACTATTGCTTCGCGACCAATGAGGTGATTGAGTTCGGCTCCAACTCCATTATCTGAATAAATTGTAACCCAATGGTTTTCGAAGATTGGCATATTGCTGTCGGTAAATCCGTTTTTGTTAATTTTATAGAGAATAAAACGTTCTTTGTCGCAAACACCCATATAGCAAGCATGCAGCAAACGTGCATATGACAATCCTTGTTTGAAAGCATTCTGTAATTCTTGCATGGAAGACATATCAAATTTAGCTTCAATAACCATTGGCGCATTCTCAAAATGTCTTTCACCTTGAGGAAAAAATACAAAATCGGGAATGGCTTTTTCTTTTCTTCCAGCTTTAAGGGCAAGTTGTCTGGTCCAATCTGATTCTTTGTATCCCAATCGTTGTAAAATAGGTATTAGTATGTTCTCTTCTACATTCTTTTCCACTTTTATTTCACCAAAATCAATAGATCCTCCTTCAAATAATTTTGGATATTGAGTGATATCACCACCTTTTTCCTCTATCATTCGCAACAATTCAGAATAGTCTTTAGCGGAAAGTTCAACGCCATTTAATCCTTGCAAATTTGACCTTACTATAGGAATTTTGGACATGTGTTTGTCGTTTTTAAGGTCTTTGATTGAAATTGGAGGCGTTAGGATGCCATCGCATAAATTTGTCCGGCAATGGTAGCAGTCAAAGGGATTGAAAATGCCGTTAGAACGGGCTCTCCAAATGGAATGGATATAGCTGCGAGGCGTTTTACAATACATTACAATGATGTCACCTCTTCTGGTTTTTTCATTACAAGCCCACATACAACTTTTATTATCCCCAGTATCTTGTCCAAGAGAATCAAGTAATGCGAAATCTTCTTTGCCTGACCCACCAGTAAACCAAACATTTGTGGGCTTAGGCATTTGAATAGTAGAACTCTCTTCATAAAGTAACATAGAAAAGTCATAAATGCAGGCACACAGTTCCTCGTCTGACAACTTGTTCTCACTTTGAAACTCGTTTAATACTGCGTTTATATCCCAATAGTAGAGGCAATATTCTTTATAGTTGTTTGATCTTGGAATGTCTGGGAGATCAATCCCTAATGCATCACAATTCTTTTGAAAAATATCAAATCTATATGGCAAAAGAAGGGGCTTGAATTTGAAATCCGTTTCGGTATAATACAAAGCTAAAGAAAAACAATGTGTGAATGAAGCTTTGTCTCTAAATCTGTTCTTTTTTAATAGTGTTCCGGATTCACTTTGGTCGAAAGTTACAGCTCCATTTTCATTCTCAATCGGTAAGAATATATCAAGGTCGTCAACCAATTGTGCAAAAGATTCTCTAGTCCAAATTGTCGGTTTGAGATTACGTTCTTGTATATTGCATAAGAAAACATCAATCCACCAGTTTATATTTGATCCATTTAATTCGTTGTTTCCGAACTGTGGCTGAGATAGAAATTCTGCAATTTTAACGACTGACTCGTATGAATCTGTATCAAGACTGAATAATGCGATACAGTCCTTTCCGCGTTTAGATTCTTTGTAAAGTTCCCATAGTTGTTTATTCATGGCCGATATTTTTTGATTTTATTGGGCAGCAAAAATAACCTTTTTATTGTAGTTCAATGCACTATTCCGAAAATTGACTATTTTTGCGCCTATGTTCATCATTATCGGTATCATCTTGTTTCTCTTTCTTGTTGCCCTGCCTTGCGGTATCATCTTCCTGTTGTTCCACATCCCCAAAACGCTGGGACGTCCGAAGTTGGGACGATGGTTGGGGATAAGTGCGTCCGTACTCTACGGGCTGTTTATGCTATCCTTCCTTTTCAGTATGACGGGCTGGGTTGTTTTCCCTAAACACAAAGTCCGGAATCTGCTCCAGGATTCTTCGATAGAACTGACCGACCGTTTTAGCGTCCTCGACCACGAAAACATCGGCTTCGACATTCACGGTGACACTTACGAGAGTTTCACCATTGAAATCACGAGTGCGGACAAACAGCGAATCATTGACCAAATCAAATCCGAATCTGAAACCGTCGTGTTAAGCAAAGAGGATAGGGAAGACCACAATTATCATATCGAATTCTATCACAGATTCGGTGATGTGACGGAAGCACCGCTCTACTACGACGCGCCGGACGAGTACCTCATCAGTGTGTATGAATCTCCGCAGAAGGAGGGCTATGTCGGGAAGTATCACTGGATTTCCCTGAAGAAGCGCTCTAATGAGTTGGTGGTGATTGATTACTGGGAATAGTGTCAAATTGAAAACCGAGCAGCGTTTGCAACGTGTGTCGGTTGACGATGCCTATTGATAAACTCAATAGGTTTATTGTTCTATTCCACATTCAATCATAATAAGAAAGTATATTTTCGCAGCCGCAAAATGTTTCTGAATAAGAGCATTTTGCCAATCAAACATTTACCAACAAACATTAAATTCAAACATTATGAACATTTATGACATTACCGTGACCAAACGCGAAAACGGACAGGATGTCGAGGTCTCGCTGAACACGTACCAAGGACAAGTTCTTTTAATTGTAAACACTGCCACCGGATGCGGTCTCACGCCCCAATACGAGGCATTGGAGAACCTCTACTGCAAATACAAAGACCGGGGATTCGTCATCCTGGACTTTCCCTGCAACCAGTTTATGGAGCAGGCAAAGGGAAACGACGAAGAAATCAACAGTTTTTGTACAATGCGTTACGATACGACCTTCCCCCGTTTCAAGAAGATTGATGTGAACGGCCCCAATGAGTCGCCGCTATACACCTTTCTCAAACAGGCGGTCAAAACCCGCGAAGGCAGTACGAGCCTGATGCTGACACTTAGCTCGCGGCTCAACGGCAAAAGCAAGCAGGCCGGCGACATCAAGTGGAATTTCGAGAAATTCCTGGTCGATCGCGTCGGCAACGTGGTCAAGCGTTTCGAGCCAACCACTAAGCCTGAGCAGTTGGAAAAATTTGTGGTGGGGTGGCTGTAGCAGCGGTGAATCTGGCGAAAGCTGGCTGGAGAACAGTGGATAATGAAGAAGGAAGAAGGCAGATGCGCTGCGAAAATAAAAAGATGAAACAAACTTGTTCGAATATTCAAAAAAATAACGTATATTTGCAAAGTCATTTTTGATGATACTTTGCCACGGAAAATGGACTGACAGGTGAAAGATTGGCATAGTATTTGCAAAAAATGTCACTCTAATCATTGAATCTATGAATAAAAATAAAACGAACATGAAACAAATAGAAAACAAAATGAATGCCGCCATGAAAATAAAACTTCTCTTCTCTGTTTTGGAAGTACAATCGAGAGCGCAGGTTCTGCGGTGTGTCTTCTAATCCTACTCTCTATCGCTTTGTAGCCCTTCTATCAACCTCGCGTTGAATGTTTTTACTGCCTGAACAATTTCGTCTCGGGCCTTCTTTGTCTCACGCTGCGGATTTTCACTTCCGCTATTCTTCCGACGCTCTGCGTACCAGTATGTTTCACCTTTATTAAAACCATTAATTTTATGAATGATAAAAAAAATTATTGCCTATTGAGTAAAAAGTATAAACATTTGTATTCCTCTCGAGAAAAGGCCTCGGCCTTTATCGACAACTACGGTGAAATTATTAAGGAAGAACGGGGCTATGGTCCTGTTCGCATCTACTATTGTCACGAATGCGAAGGATTTCATGTCACCAGTCATCCATACACGAAAAAGCAGGTTCGCCAGATGCGCGCCCAGGGCATCATGGTAGAAGAGCCCAAACGTCCCAAGCGCTATAAACATAAGACCTATAGCGATATGGCCGACGATACTGCCCGACGTTACAGCAAGACGTCTTTTACCCAAGTGGAATTGGAACTGTCTCAAGTCACCTTGCTTATCCAAAAAGGGTTGGTAGAGTCTGCTCGAAAACAACTTCAATTTGTTGAAAAACATGCCAATAAGGTTTTGTCTGCCGATGGTCCTAAAGATCGGAAACGCGCCATCAAGCAAGACCTGGAGTGGCTGCGCATGCAACTGGCCGACCATAAGATGGTAGCATAGTGCCAGTTCATGAAAAAATTAGAATTTTATATTAATCATTAATAACAAGATATGAGAAGAAGAAATATTGGCCTTAGGGAAATTAACGGAAATGAAGAGGAAAGAAAGTCTTATCTTCAAAAGTTGAAGGTAAAACAACCTGAAAACCTCTTTGATGCCTTGGAAATCGTATTGAAGATTTCTGCTGGCAGTCAGTTTGTGGCTGAAGCTCTGGAGGCATCTGTCCCAGCGTATGAATATGCTTGTGAGAAGCTCAAACTTACCCCGCTTCAAGTTGCACTTTTTGCAGCTATTCTGGAAAACTGTCAAAATGGCAGTTGCGAACCTTCTGAACTCGCTGACCACTTCAACGTGTCAAATATGAAAATCATGGCTATCTCCAAGGATACGGATGAACTGCTGCATCGCAGATATGTCACCAAGTCTTTCCGTAAGTTTGATGGCGATATGGGCTATCTGGTTCCAAAAAATGTGGTCAATGCACTCAAAGAAAAGGAGAAGTTTGTGGCGGAGAAGCCGGAATTCAAGACCGATGAAAAGCTCTTGGATTATATCGATGACCTTTTTTGTCAACGCGATGACGACTACTTAGATGAATCCTCGTTGACCTATGAACTGAATAATGCCTTCAAACTCAATCATAAGTTGAACTTCGTTAAAGAATTCGGCAAGCTGACGAAAAATCTCAATGCGGTTGAAAAGCTGGCCTTTTTGGTTAGTGTGATGCTCTTCTATCAAAAGAAATGCGAGGCCGTCACCCCGAAGATGATGGGTTTTGTTTTTGATGGACACTCTACGGTGAATGCCCTGACACATGCGCTTGCTGATGGCAACTCCAAGCTGATAAAACTGGATTTGTTGGAGCCCAGCTGTGTCAACGGACAAGCGGTGGGCGATGAATATGCCCTCACTAAAATGGTGAAGCAGCAGCTTTTCGCGGGCAAGGTTGTTCGCACATCGGGCAATGTTTCTCGATATTTGAAGTCTCCTGACAGCATCGAATATAAGGAACTTTACTATAATGAAACGGAAAAAGTTCAAGTGGATACCATTCGCGAGTTGCTTCGTGCCGACCGATTCAAGGAAGTGCAGGCCCAGTTGGTGGAGGCTAAGCAGCGCCCCGGCGTCTGTATTCTTCTGTCGGGTGGCCCTGGGACTGGCAAAACTGAGTCTGTGAAGCAGTGGGCCAAGGAATCCAATCGTAGCATTATGCAAGTTGACATTGCGCAACTCCGCGATAAATACGTCGGCGAAAGCGAAAAGAACGTACAAGAGGTCTTCGACATCTACAGGCAGTGCTTGCGCGATTGCGACCAAGCACCTATACTCCTCTTCAACGAAGCGGATGCCATCATCAACAAGCGTATGGTGAATGCTGCGCGCAGCGTGGACAAGTCTGAGAATACCATCCAAAACATCATCCTCCAGAATATGGAGGATTTTGAAGGCATTATGATTGCCACCACCAACCTGGTGTGCAATATGGACGACGCATTCGAACGCCGTTTCCTCTTCAAAGTCGAATTGGACAAGCCTTGTTTGGACGCACGCAAGTCAATCTGGCACTCTATGATGCCGGACATTTCTGAAAAGGATGTCAATGTGTTGGCCCATGAATTTGACGGCTTCAGTGGCGGTCAGATTGAAAATATTGCCCGCAAGGCCTTCATCGACAAGATTATGGGTCGTGGAATCGATTTGACCAGCTTGCGCAAGTACTGTCAACAAGAACATTTCTCAAGCAAGAAATCGGCGCACAGTGCGATTGGGTTCAGGTACGAGTAATGGACGAGAATGTTTCCGTCACTCGAGATGTGTTTGGGGAAGGTAACCCACAATTGATGCTCAAGATGGTTGAAGGCAACGAATGCAATGTGTCGCTGAATTTCGGACGCAAACATCCGTTGCTGGATTCTCCCCATGGACACGTCCAATGTGCCTTTATCGGTATGAACGCCACAGTTTTCTAATAATCATCGAAGGATACCCATAGAGAATGGCGGCGAAGCAGAAGAACGTGTTGAGCAGACTGATGCGGGTGAAGTCGCGGCCGGGACGGAAGTGCGACACGCGTTCGCCTTCGGGCGGATAATAGACGTTGATGGGCAGTGGTATGAGCTCGATGTTGCGCCAGGCCGACCGCACGAGCAGTTCCAATTCGGCTTCGTATCTTGAGGTCATCAAGTGCATGTCGCCCATCTTGCGGAGCGGGTAGAGACGGAAACCTGTTTGGGTGTCTGGCAGCTTATGGGCGGTCTGCACCGTGAACCAGAAGTTCGAGAACTTGTTGGCGAAGGTGTTCTTCTGCGGCATATTCTCCTGTTTCAAGTTGCGACTGCCGATGAGCATGGCGTCCTCGTTTTGGTCAATGTATTCGGCAAACAGCGGTATGTCGGTGGCGAAGTGCTGCCCGTCGGCATCCATTGTGATGGCATAGCGGAAACCTTGCTTCATGGCTTCTCTAAACCCAACCGTTAGTGCTGTGCCCTTGCCCTTGTTGGGCTGGTAGCCAATGACCTGCACGGGCTCTTTGACTTGCGACAGCAACGCCGCGGTGTTGTCGGTGCAGCCATCGTCAACCACAATGATGTTGCCGCAAAATTCGGCCACGGAACGCACCACGTCCACAATCGTCCCTGCATTGTTGTAAGTGGGGATGATGACGCAGATGCCGAGTTCTTGAAGAAGGTCTTTGTATTCGTTGGGCATATTTCTAAAGTATTATCGAACGGCAATGGTGATGCTGAGCTTGGAGAAAACGGTCTCCCCGTCGCTAACGACTGCTTTTACTTTATAGGAATCTCCGTCCAAAGGTTCCCAATTCAAGACATAGCGTATGACTTCGTGCTCAGCCGGTTTGATGAGGTTGAGGAATTTGACATTTTTCGCCGCCGTCATCTGGCAGTTGCGCTGCTGGATGTGCGCGAATAGGTCTGTTGCCATCTGCACAATGCAAACGCCAGGAGTGATAGGGTCGGTGGGGAAATGCCCTTTGTATATTTCGTGCTGCGCATTCAGCCGGATGTCAAACACGGCGTGCTGCTCAGCTATTTCTTCCGTGATGATAGTGAAAAGGTTGTCTTGGAACATAACTTTGACAATTGACGATTGACTTTGACTATTGACATTGACTTTTGGGGAGTCACTGTTTAAACTTTAAACTTTATATTATTAGCCATCAAGTACGGCACTTAAACTCCCTCGTGATTTTCTTGAAACCTGAAACTTGAAACCTGAAACCTATTTGAACAGGCTGTCAGACAGTGTGGTGTTCACTTTCTTGTCACTGAAAGTGATGGTGGTTACGTCTCCGTTAACCTCGTGCATGGCCACTTTTTCGGCCAGGTGCGATTTGCCGTCCAAAGTGATGGTCATTTTGGAATAGTATGCTTTGATGCGCTTGTTGATGGGGGTGAGTACCACAAGGATTTTGCCCGTTTTGCTGTTCTTGTAATAACGTGCTTTGAAGTTGGCGTTATCTGTCAAAAAGCTACCGTTGATGGTGCTGATGATGAGTCCGCCCATCTCGTTGAGCATCTTGTTGGGATTGTTGACAGTGCCTTTGGAGGTCTTCAACAGCACCTTGCCATTGCTGAAGATCACGGACATTGCCTTCGGAGAGGTGTATTCCCAGCGCAGCTGCTTCGGAGACCGGTAGGACAATTTTCCTTTTTGTACTACTTTCTCGGAAAGCAATGAGGATACTTTTTCTTGCGTGAACTGCGCACTTAGTGTTTTAAGTTCCTTATGCGACTTCTCAATACTGGACACCAAGGCAGTCTTCTTCTCGCCCGTCACCTCTACATCATTA
Source organism: Bacteroidales bacterium (assembly GCA_024400815.1). Classification (GTDB taxonomy): domain Bacteria; phylum Bacteroidota; class Bacteroidia; order Bacteroidales; family WCHB1-69; genus F23-D06. The sequence goes on from JAKSMD010000065.1 coordinate 9,329, forward strand.
GTGCCCTGTGCGAACACCTGCCCGCAGAAAATCAATATGCTGATGATTGTGATAAAACGCTTCATTTTAATTGAGAATTGAAAATTGGCAATTGATAATTTTCCCATCTACCCATCTACTAACTCTTAACTCTTATCTCTTAACTCTTAACTATAAAATAAACTCCCACCATCACGATGATGACGCCGATCCAGCGGGTGAGGGGCACGGCTTCGTGAAAGACGAAGTGGGCGGCGAGCAGACCGATGACGTAGCTGATGGAGAGCAGGGGATAGGCCAAGCTGAATTCGTAGTGTTTGAGCACATACATCCATACCAACATAGCAACCAGTGCGCAGATGCCGGAGGCTGCAAACTGCCAGGTGGTGAATACGGTTTTGAAGTATTGCCACGACCAGGAGAATTTGCCGAACAGCTCTACCGATATCTTCAAGAAGCTCTGTGCTGCCACTAACAGCGCGGATTGCACGATGATGAGGATGATCAGGATTAACATTGTGATAAGAGAATGAGGGTATGGTCTTTGTTTTGAAAATGATTATACACCAGAATGTGTCTCGGAGCGTCAACCGGAGTTTCGCGATTGTAGAGGAGATGAGCAGGAATGACGTTCCGATTGAGTACGGTAGCCCCTACGTAAACGCCAAACGAAGATGCAGAGAACGATTCTCCAAAGATATGTTTAAACCATACGATGTTTTTTTCCGGACAGCAGTGCTGCATAAACAGATGATAAACGGCATCGTTGTCGCAGTCGCCGCTCAAGCCGAGCACGACGGCGGAGAGGTCGTCTTGGGTCAGTCCTGCTTGGCTCAGCATGCGGTTGACCGTTGTGGCAAGTTGCTCGGCAGTCGGCTCGTACAGCATTTCCATAGCGTCCATGCGACAAAGGGTATGAGCTTGCTGTTGGTCGGAGATGAGCATATTGAAGGAACAACTGCCTGAGAGGGAACCTTTGCGGTCGGCCTGTTTAAGTGCGTCCGGACGGATGTCGCCCTGACGCCAGTAGCCGAGTTTGCCGAGCATGTCAAAGTAAGCGGGGGTCATCTCATCTTGTCCGCCCACAAGCGCGCTGTGGATTAGGCCCATACGCATTTGCACGAAGGCATCCATCAGGCTGCTGTCAAAGGAGGTGCCGCGGTGCGAGTAGGTGCAGTTGTAACCATGGCACTTGAGGTGCAGTGCCACCTGCGAGCTGATGGTGTTGTGCGTGGATTGCATGAAGTAGGTGGGCTGCAGAAACTCTTCGCCGTTGTCAATCATGGCGCGGAGGAATTTCTCGGTGTTGTCGATACAGCCGAGGCCAGTGCCGGTGATGATGGCATCTACATTTTCCATGTTGCCTTTTTGGAGGGCATCTACGGCCGTTACCGTTGCACGTTTTAGCAACTTGCCCATCCGGCGCGCCGCCATCGGGGCAAAATATTCTTTATAGTCGGGATCGATGCTTTCGTTATAAGGCTGCTCCGGCATGATAGGCTGCTCGAACCAACCTTCACTCAGCGGCTGCTGGATGGAGATGTGCGATGCTGCCTGGATGAAACATTGACATTGACATTGACCTTGACCTTGACCTTGACTTATGGCGGAGAAGATGCAGGATGAGTCATTCCCACCAAACCCGAAAGAGTTGGTGAGGATGTGGTTGAGTTTCACATTCTCTATGACGTGGTCAACGGGTCGGAAGTTGTGCTGCTCAATGGGAGTTTTATAGCCCAAGTTCGCGGGGATGAAGTTGTGTTGCAGGGCGAGAATGGAGATGACGCTCTCCACGCCGCCGGCAGCGCTTGTGGTGTGTCCTGTATAAGACTTGGGGGAGGAGGCGGGCGGCACATGGTCGCGGAACGCGCGCATCATGGCGCTGCCTTCGCATTCGTAGTTGTGGCCCGTTCCCGTGCCGTGGGCATTGATATAGTCGATATCTTCTGGCTTGAGGCCACTGCTTTCGAGGGCTTTCATCATCGCTCTGAAGGCACCTTCGCCGTTCGGGGAGGTGGCTGTCTGGTGGAAGGCATCGCAGGCGTTGCCGTAGCCGGAAAGTTGGCAGAGCGGTTGCACGCCGCGTTCTTGGGCGCATTGCTCCGGCTCAAGAACTATATAGGCAGCCCCTTCGCCAAGGTTGAGGCCATGACGGTTGGCGTCGAAAGGACGACAAGCTTCGCGGTCCAAAATCATCAAGGTGTTGAAGCCGTTGAGGTGGAAGGCGGACAGGCATTCGGTGCCACCGACCACAGCCATGTCGACGCGCCCCTCGCGGATGAGGTTCGCTCCGAGGATGATGGCGTTGGCAGCGGATGAGCATGCCGTGGAGATAGAGGTGATGATATCGAATTTCCCATCGAACTGCTGTGCGATAAGGTCGGTGCAGGCACCGCAGTCGTGCAGGGCAATGTATTCGTTTCTGTCGTTGTTGGTGAGGAAGTCGTTGTAATAAATCTCACTCTTCTCCATACCGCCGACCGTGTTGCCGTTGATGAAGGCAATACGCTTGCGGACACTGCCGTCCAGGTGCGCTTCCTGCAGTGCTTCCTGCAGCGCCACGCGGCCGAGCAGCGAGGTTCGAGTGATTTTCTGTTCCGACTGGCAATCGATGAGACTTTTGAGTTCCTCATCACTGTAAGGGGCTTCGCCCACGGGAATGTCCGTGTGCTTGGTGCGCAAGTGCCGAATAGGCCCGATGGCTTTCTCGCCGGCTTTGAGCTTCTCCAAAGTGACGGCTTTGCCTGCACCTAACGAGGTGATGATCCCCGTGCCCGTAACGACAATTCTGTCCATGAACTATTTTGTTCTGTGGGCGGTAATATATTCAGCCATAACGTGTACGGACTTGAAGATTTCCTTGCCTTCATTGGCATTGGCCAACTTGATGCCGTAGTTCTTTTCCATCAAAACGATGAGTTCGAGGGCATCAATAGAGTCAAGGCCAAGACCTTCGCCAAACAACGGTGCGTTCTCATCTATATCGGCAGGAGTCATACCTTCTAAGTTCAATACATCGATAATTTCTTTCTTTAATTCTTCAACTAATTGTTCCATTGCTATTTGGGGTTTTTATAAAAACGGCGGCAAAGATACGAAAAAAGAGAGTAACTTCAACCATCGGATTGACAGGTGCTTTTGTTTTAATGAGTCTTGGCCCAAACAGCATAATGGCGAGTTTCAGGTAGGGTGACAACGTAAATCACGGGCGGTTGTAGTGACGCGATTCATCGCGTCCGCCGAGATGATCGCTGACGCTCCGGTTTCACAAATTAGACATAATTAAAATTATTAAAATAATTATTCCAATTATTCTCATTATTCTAATTGGTGGAAAGCACGCCGTAGGCGCATCTATTTCTCTTCCATTTTCTTTTTCAATACTTCTAACTCTTTTTTCAGG
>JAKSMD010000066.1 GCA_024400815.1 Bacteroidales bacterium
TCAAAGATTGGGATAGGTCCGTGTACTTGCAGTTGGAACGATTCTCCCGATAGTAGGTGCCCAACAACTCGCCATCTTCTGAGATGATTTCTGTAGCCAGGTTGGCAGATGGATTTTCCAATTCGGAGAAGGAGGGCATGTAGCCTATCCATCCCAGTGAAATAAGGATGAAAAGGAGCAGGATGATGCCCGCACCTATGGCATACGCCGTCCAAAATGGCTTTATCCATTTGGAACGCTTGCCAGAACTGGAATTTGTACTTCTTTTTTTTGCCTTGCTATTGTTTGTGGAACCGTACATGATGTATGAACTGAAATTTCAAAATTTAATGTTAATGAAATGCCCCGGAAAATCTAACTTTTTGCGAATTGTTATTTTTTTGAAAAATGCTAATTGACTGTTGTAATGCTGAAAGAAGAGCCTACGTTGAAAGTCTTTGTATTGCCGCCGGTGTAGGTCGCTCCTGTGTAGTAGTTGTGGAAGTCGGTGCCTCCGGTGATAGTGCCGCCGTACTTCAGCGTGTAGGAGCCTTGGGTGAGGTCGGGACTGCTGAAGGTGAGCACTGCGGATGAGGAACCGCCGCCGCCGGGCCAACCGCCGGGTCCGCCGTCTCCGCTGAAGGTCGGAATGTGGAAGGTGAGAATGGCTGCCCCATCACTGTCGCGGATGATTTGGACGGCGTTGTTGCCGCTGCCCGTGTACTTCATCGAGTGCTGGGTGCAGGCACTGGCTGTTGGGGAGGTGAACATGCCACCGCTGGGACCGGTGCCGATGATGGTGCCGCCTGTGATGGAAAAGGTGTTGTTGTCGGCGTCAAAGGATTCCTCTGGGGATTTTTTTGAAGAAGCAATAGTGAACCCGCCCGTGATGTAGAGCTGGCCGTTGCTGTCGATGGCGTCGTTGTTCTCGGAAGCTGCATACGTGGTGCCGCCGTTGATGTTCAGGCGTGTGCCGGCGTTGATGGCATCATCGTATTTGGATGTGAGCGTGAGCTGTCCGCCGTTGATGGTGAGGATGCTCTTGCTTTCTATGCATTCGCCGCCTTCGGTGTTCTGGGTGCAGTTCACCGTGATGATGCCGCTGTTGACCGTGAGGTTGCCGTCGGCTTTGATGCCTTTGGGATTTGCATATTCGCCATCGCTGCCTGGACCGCCGCCCCCGCCGGGCCATCCGCCACCTCCACCAGTTGTGATGGCGACGTGCGCACCAGATGTGGTGACGTTGAGGATGAGCAGCGAATCTTCGGCATTCAGCATGCCGATGTTGATTTCGCCTTCGCAGGTGAGACCCTTGCCGCCGGTGCCGGTGCTGGTACAGGTGATATGCCCGCCTGTGATGTCTATGCTGTAATCGCTGCGGATGCAGGAACAGGTGTAGGCATCTTTGGTCGTCCCACTTACGGTATATACGGTGCCGTTGCCTGCCGTGGTAATGTCAATCGTGCCGCCCGAGATGGTGACGGTGCTGTCTCCTTTGATGCCGCGACCGCCGCTGTTGCAGCTGGGCAAGGTTATGGTGATGTGTCCGCCGTTGATTTGCACGGTGCCGTCACTGGCGATGCCGGTACAGTACGATGGGTCATTGGTGCCGTCAACGTCTTCCAACACGGTTGTGCCCGATGGGGTGATGTTGATCTCGCCGCCGTTGATGACGATGCCTTGCTTGCTTTTGAGTCCTTTGCTCTGGTCACCGCTGTTCACAATCGTGATGTTGCCGCCGTTGATGGTCAGCGTGCTGTCGCATTTGATGGACTTGCAGTCGGCAGTTGGTGTGGTGATGTTTATCGTGCCGTTGTCGATGGCCACGTAGCCTTCGTCGCCGTCAATGCCGTCACCGTTGGAGGTGATGTCCAATGTGCCGCCGCTCATCAAGAAGTAGTCGCAGTGGATGCCGTCGGCAACGGCGGAGGCCACGACGATGTGCCCGCTGTTGATTTGCACATAGTCGTCACTGTGAATGCCGTTTTTCTTTTGCCCATCCACGGTCAGTGTGCCGCTGCCGTTGAAGATAAGCTCGCTTTTGCTCTGCAACGCGGCCTTCTTGGAACTGCCACTGCCATCGCTCAAGTAGTTCTGGGAACTGTTGGCTAAAATGACATTTGTCTTTTTGTCCACTAAGACGTTAATGGCGGGTCCTTCGCTGTTGGTGATGGAAACGCCTTCCAACGACAAAGTGAAACGCTTGTTCGGAGTGATGTATAAATAACCGTCGGAGGTGCTTCCAGACAAGTGATAGACGATGTCTTGTATGTCAGAAGTGACGTTGACGTCAACTTTGGCACCATCTGTCAAGATGGTTACGCCGGCGGTGTCCAGAGGATTGTCGATGCTTACGGTGTTGGCGTTCCAGTTGATGTAGATGTCCTGGCCTGACATCAACGTTTCGTCGCTGAATGTGATGCTGTCAATCTCACTGCAAGGGAATGCTCGGTAGTCATTGCCGTAGTTGAATACGGAACTCGGTCCATGGAACTTGATGCTGTCGATTTGGGAAATGCTCTTTTCAAAAACGACATTGCTGCCGTGGTGTATGTGCAGGATGCTTTGGGCAAAACTGGAAACTGCCAAGAATAGAACTGTCAAAATGAGAACTGTCTTTTTCATATTTTGCTGATTTTGAAAGTTTTACCATTGACTTTGATGAGGTAGAGTCCTTTCGCAAAGGAACTCATATCCAAAGTCGTTTCACTGTCGCTGTTGCCCACCATCATCAGTCGGCCGTCCATAGCGAAAATTTCGTAATGGACAGGGTAGGAGGTGCCGCTGATTTTGAGGAACGAACCGACAGGATTCGGATAAATCTTGAATTCGGGAGTCGTAATGTCTTCAATGCCAACAGGCGCGTCGAAGCGCATTTTCCGGATGGAAGACACTTCGAAACTGTAAGGAACAGCAGTTCCGTCATCAATGAAGAGACGTTCGTTGTCAAAATAGATTTTGCCTGTTTCGTTCACCGAAAAGGTCTGAACGCTGGAGTCGTGTAGGTACAGAGAAACTTCGGTCTGCGCAGCAAGGCGGAGCGAAGCCAGTACGAAGATTGTTGCACTAAGTAATAAAGCTTTTTTCATATAATGACAATTAAGGCGGCAAATATACAAAAAATAACGCAGTAAGATGTTGTTACTTACTGCGTTTATGAACAGGTGAAAGTCAATGAAATTTAGCCGCTGGCCTTTTAAAGCCCACCCTCTACTTTTCTACTTCTCTACTTTAAACTTTGACCATTGACGTTGACATTGACCTTCTGGGAGTATCCTCACTTAAACCTTAAACTTAAAACCTTAGACATTTGCCATCAGGCCTGAAATTTAATATTCGGAGTATCTTTCTTGAAACCAGAAACTACAGTTGCCAGTTGATGGGCTCTTTCCCCATCTGCCTGAGCAGTTCGTTGGTTTTGGAGAAGTGCTTGCATCCGAAGAATCCGCGGAAGGCGGAGAGTGGGGAAGGGTGTGCTGCCGTCAGCACGTGATGTTTGGTGGTGTCAATCAGCGCCCGCTTGTTGATGGCGTAGTTGCCCCACAGTAGGAAGATGAGCCCCTGCTTTTGCTGCGACAGCCGCTGGATGGCGCAGTCGGTGAATGTCTCCCAGCCTCGTCCCTGGTGCGAGCCGGCCGCATGCTCGCGCACCGTGAGGGTGGCGTTCAGCAAAAGGACGCCCTGCTCGGTCCACTTCTGCAAGTTGCCGCTTTGGGGAATGACGAAACCTACATCATCCTGCAGCTCCTTGAAGATGTTGATGAGCGACTTCGGGAACGGCACGCCGTCCTGCACCGAAAAACAGAGCCCGTGGGCTTGCCCGACCTCGTGGTACGGGTCCTGCCCGATAATCACTACCTTCACTTTGTCAAATGGCGTGCTGTTAAAGGCATTGAAAATGCAGTTGCCAGGTGGAAAGACGCGATAGTGCTTTTTCTCTTCCACTAAGAAACTTTTCAACTGTGCGAAATAAGGCGCTTGAAACTGGTCCCAAAGGACTTGCTTCCAAGTTTCGTCGATTTGTGGGGATATCATGATAGTTGGCTTTTGACGTTGACGTTGACATTGACGTTGACAATTGACATTGACTTTGACTTTGACATCGGTTATAAATAAATTTTATATATTTGCAAATCTTTAAAAAATATTAACTACTGTATAAATATTGGTGCTATGCGAGATTTTAGAAAATATGAAATGTGGATAAATTCAATCGATTTGGTTACTGATATTTACCAGTTGTTGAAAAAGTTTCCCTCTTATGAAACCTTTGGATTATCAGATCAGTTGCGAAGAGCATCTGTCTCAATTTCTTCGAATATAGCAGAAGGTTCTTCGAGATTGTCCCCAAAAGATTTTTCACATTTTTTACAGATAAGCATCGGCTCGGCTTTTGAAGTTGAGACACAACTGATTATTGCCAAAAATTTGAATTATATAACTGCAGACGAACTAAAATCCTTTCAAGAAAGATTAAATTCTATTGAACGTCAAATCAATCATATGATTTCAATTTTGAAATAATGCCGATGCTCTACATAAGTTAAAGTCAAAGTTAAAGTCAAAATTAAAGTCAGTGCTTAAAATGTCTCACTCCAGTGAAAATCATCGAAATGCCCAACTCGTTGCAGGCCTTGATGGAGTCTTCGTCGCGAACGGAGCCGCCGGGTTGGATGATGGCGGTGACGCCGTATTCGGCAGCCATCTTCACCACATCGTCAAACGGGAAGAACGCGTCGGAGGCAAGGCACAAGCCCTTGGTGAAACCTTTGCCTTTGGCTTCTTCAAAAGCGATGTGGGCTGCGCCTACGCGGTTCATCTGGCCCGCGCCGATGCCGGCAATCTTGCCGTCAGCAGCCACGGTGATGGCGTTGGAACGGACGTGCTTGCAGATCTTCATAGCTAAGTAGAGGTCTTTCAACTCTTGCTCGGTCGGTTTCTTTTCCGTGACCACATTCATCTCGTAATCCTCAGTAGATTTGTTGTCGATGGTCTGCTGGAGCATACCGCCGCGCACGCTGATGAACATCTTGTCATCCTGTTGGTCGGTGGTGGCGTCGAAGGTCATCAGACGGATGTTCTTCTTGGTGGCCAGATGGTCGAAGGCCTCTTGGGTGAAGCTCGGGGCGAGGATGATTTCCAGGAACACGGGCTTCATGGCTTCTGCCGTGGCGAGGTCGATTTCGCGGTTGGAGGCAACGATGCCGCCGAAAATGGAGACGGGGTCGGCTTCGTAAGCGCGCTGCCAAGCTTCCAAAGCGTTGGCACCCAAACCTACGCCGCACGGATTTTTGTGCTTCACGGCAACCATAGCGGGTTCTTTGAATTCCTTCAGAATTTGCAAGGTGGCGTCAGCGTCTTGGATGTTGTTGTAGGAAAGTTCCTTGCCGTGCAGTTGCTCTGCCCAGGCGATGGAGTAGCCCTGCTTTTTGCCAGCATAGCAAGTGGCTTCCTGATGCGGGTTCTCGCCGTAGCGCAGACTCTGTTTGCGGGTGAAGGTGAGGGAGATGTTCTCGGGCTCTTTTTCACCGGCCTGCTCGGTGAGGTAGGTGGAAATGTAGGTGTCGTATTGGGCGGTGTGGCGGAAAACCTTGGCAGCCAGGCGGCGGCGGGTTTCGAACGTGGTGTCGCCGTTGGCGCGCACTTCAGCCAGCACGGTGTCGTAGTCGGCGGAATCCACCACCACGGTCACGAACTTGTGGTTCTTGGCGGCGCTGCGCAGCATGGTCGGGCCGCCGATGTCGATATTCTCGATAGCGTCTTCGTAGGAGACGCCGGGTTTTTCAATAGTCTGTTTGAAGGGATAGAGGTTTACGACAATCATATCAATCGGTTCGATGCCGTTGTCGCGCATCTCCTGTTGGTGCTTCTCGTTGTCGCGGATGGCGAGCAGACCGCCGTGTACTTTGGGATGGAGGGTCTTCACGCGGCCGTCCATGATTTCCGGGAAGCCGGTAACCTCGCTGATGCCGATGGTTTGGAGACCGGCGGCGTCAAGGGCCTTCTTCGTGCCGCCCGTGGAGATGATTTGGTATCCTAATTCAATGAGACCGGCGGCGAAAGGCACCACGCCGGTTTTGTCGCTTACGCTGATAATTGCTCTTTTCATATAAGGTGTTTTTTGTTGTCGAATGAAAATAAGAGGTCTCTCTTATTGAGGCGGCAAAGATAAAAAAAACGCAAAGATGATGAACCGGTTTTGTGCCTTCTGATTTTCTTTATGATAAAAACTTATGAGAAAAATCATTAACAGCATCTAAAAAATCCTCTTTCAATAATTTCACTCGTCTATTTAACATATCTGCAAATTCTACAGTATTTCAGTCTTCTTTCCTGTAGTTTGTACTTCTAACAGGAAAACTGGGTAGAACCAACATATTGCTGTTCTCTCAGATGAGGAAGGAGGATATCCCGCCGTGTTCTCATTGGATAGGGATGCGGATGGAACCTTCACCCTGCAATATTATTCTGATTTCACTCATGATATTGGGGAACATAATCCTGGCAAAAAGGTGCAATTCCGACTATAATGTCCATCAATATAAAGTGGAAAGCAGGAATAAAATAGTGTGAGTTTTGTGTTGTTTTTTTATTTATTTTTTTGTCTAAAAAGATGCATTATTTAATAATTAAATGCTATTTTTGCGCTTTGTTTGACAATATTATTACAATAAGAAGTATATACAAAAAATACACAATTAAACTATTTATTAATCAATTAATTCAAACCAAAATGAAAAAACTTTTTACACTTGTCATGGCATTAGTTGCTATGACATTCTGTGCAAAAGCTCAGTATCTTTTGCAAGAAGGTTTTGAAGGTGCCACACTCCCTACGGGTTGGGTTACCTACGACCAAGATGGTGATGGTTTCGGTTGGGAGCTTGAAGACTGCCAAGAAACTCCTCACAACACTCCTCATGCTGGCAGCGGTTGTATGTTCTCTGAATCATACGACAATGACGGCGCAGGCGCTCTTACCCCGAACAACTGGTTGGTGACCCCTGCTATTGCTATTCCTGCTGGCGCAGCTGCATCCCTTACTTTCTGGGAAAAGGGTCAAGATCCAAGTTGGTGCGCTGAACATTTCGAAGTTTATGTCTCTACTACGGGCAATGCAGTTGCAAACTTCACAGGCAATCCCGTTTTAGAAGGCGTTGCTACAGCTGATTATGTTCAACACACGATTGATCTTTCCGCTTATGCTGGTCAAACTGTTTATGTTGCTTTCGTTCACAATGAAGTAACTGACCAATTCGTCTTCTTGTTGGACGATGTTGAAGTCCTTGCTATTTCAGGTGAAACCATCTCTGCTGCTTCTTCTTTGGATTTCGGTTCAATCAATATTTCCACTCCAGCCGTCTTGACGACAGCCGTTAATGGTTTCAACCTTACTGGCGCTATCACCGCTACTACCGCTGCTCCATTCGCAGTTTCTGCTGATGGCAACACCTTCGGTACTACGGCTTCTATTCCTGCTGCTGGCGGTACTCTGTATGTTCAATATGCTCCTACCGCTGTTGGTGCCGACAACGGCACTGTTGCCCTTGCAAGCGGTTCTGCAACAGCTTCTATCGCTTTGACCGGTTCTGCTTTCGATTGCGGTATCGCTACGATTCCTTACTTCACCGATTTCACCAGCGCCCTCAACGATTGCTGGACAGTTATCGATGCTAACAACGATAACAACACATTTACATTTGAAACTTCTTCTGCATACGCTCAATATTTGTATAGCAGCGATGAAAATGCTAACGACTGGTTGATTTCTCCGACTTTCACCTTCACGGGCAGCGAAGTCGCTTCTTTCGACTATTCAGTTTCTACTGCTTATCCTGAAACCTTCCAAGTTTTGGCTTTGGGTACAGATACTGTTGCCATCACTCCTGTTATCACAACAGCTGGTCCTGCTACTCAAAATATGGACTTGACTTCTTTGTCTGGCGACTATCAAATCGCTATTCATTGTACTTCTGAAGCTGATGAATACTATTTGCGTATCACCAACTTCTCCGTTTCTTCTGTTGCTGAAGGTTCTCTTACTGTTGTTGGCGACACTTTGGATTTCAGAACTATTCCTAGCGGTTCAAACTCCAACCCTCAAACCTTCATCGTCAATACGACAAACTTCACCGAAGCTGCTACGATCTCTGCCGTTGCTCCTTTCGAAGTTTCTCTCGATGGCAATACTTTCGCAGCTTCTGTAACACTTCCTGCTCCTACAACAATGTTTACAGCTGATACCCTCTATGCAAGATTTGCTCCTACCACTCCGGGCACTTACAGCGATGTTATCACTATCGCTACTGCTACTACCAACAACACGATTGTTGTTCTCGGTGAAGCTATTGATTGCTCTGAAGGTATTTCTACTTTCCCGTATGTTTACGACTTCAGCACGGGTTCCTTCCCTCCGACTTGCTGGACGGTTAACAATGAAGAAAACTTCGACATGGTTGAATTCAATGACGCAAATGCTCAAGCTATTATCGTTTTGGATCTCGACAGACTCGTTACTCCTGAAATCCACAGCAACAATCCTTTGATGTTCAGCTTCGACCACTTGTCTTATGCTGCTGCTACAGGCGAGGCTCCTACTGCTTCTACTTTCCGCGTAGGTTATTCTTCTACCAACACCGATGCTAACAGCTTCACATGGTTGGCTGATGCTAACGTTTCTCTTAATGGTTTAGCTACCTATACAACTCCTATCCCTGCTGGTACAAAATATGTCGCTATCGACTTGGTTTCTCTTGGCTCTTACTTGTTCTATGGCATTTTTGAAGTTGCTGACTATATTATTTATGACAACATCACTTTGACCGAACTTAACGAACCGGTTATGCTCGTAAACGATGAAACTATGGATTTTGGTAGCGTAATCTATGGCAACACCGCTGTTAAGAATACTACTATTATCACAGCTCTCCTTACCAGCCCTATCACAGTTGCTGCTCCTGCAAACTTCGAAGTTTCTGCTGATGGCAATACTTTCGCAGCTTCTGCTACTATCCCTGCAGAAGGTGGTACTCTCTATGTTAAATACAATCCTACAGCAGTTGGTTCTCACACCGGCAATGTTACTTTAACCAGCGGTTCTATCTCTGAAACTATCGCTGTTTCTGGTACTGCTGTTGATTGCTCTGTACCTCAAACCCTTCCGTTCAACGAAGGTTTCGAAAGCGAACTCTCTGCTTGCTGGATGAACCTCGATAATGATGGCGACGGTTTCTCTTGGTACACTACTTTGGGTTCTACACTCAGCGCTCACGAAGGTAACGGTACTTACGCTTCCGCTTCTTTCGACAATGCTACTGCCGCTGTTTTGTATCCTGAAAACTGGTTGATTACTCCGCAAATCGTTATCCCAGCTGAAGGCGCTTCTCTTAAATGGTGGGTTGCTGCTCAAGATGGTTCATATCCTGCTGACCACTATGAAGTAAAGATCTCTACCACAGGTACCGATGCTGCTAACTTCACTAGCATCTTTGAAGAAACTCTTACTACAGATGAATGGCAAGAAAGAGCTGAAAGCCTCGCTAACTACGCTGGCCAAACGATTCGTATCGCCTTCGTTCATGACAACTGCTTTGATGCTTTCGTTATGAAGATCGACGACATCTCCGTTACTGCTGGTGTTGGCGTTGAAGAATTCGACGGCAATGTTACGGTATTCCCGAACCCTGCTAACAATGTTGTAAATGTTATGGCAAGCTCTAACATTTCCCTCGTTGAGGTTTACAACATGATGGGTCAAAAAGTTGCTTCTTTCGATGCAAACGATACAACTACCCAAATCAACACCTCTGCTTTGACAAACGGTGTTTATATGTTGAAGGTCAATACTGAAAATGGCGCTGTTAATCAAAAAATCACGATCGCACGCTAATTGTACAATTGTAATACTATAAAAAATCCCGGGCTTCTGCTCGGGATTTATTTTATACCTATATTTCTCTTACACAACTAAAGTGAGATGTGAGAAGTTGGGAAAGCCCCAAAGGTCAATGTCAATGGTCAAAGTTTCAAAGTAGAGAAGTAGAAAGGTGGAAAAGTAGAGGGGTGTTTCCCAAATGCTAACGACGGTAATTATCGTTTTTTTTCAATAATGTTATTCAAAAATTCATAATATTAGATATTCGTGTATTTTGTATTTTTGCCGCGTCATCTTGACAGAAGGTTAAGAGACTTCAAATTACTAATATATTTATCGTTTAATCAATTATTTTAATTGCTATGAAAAGAACACTTGTATTGTTTTTATGCTCTATTGCTTTGACTTTATCTGCATGTAACCATGAGAATATTCCTATTACGAAGAATGATCTTCCACAATCTGCTCAACAGTTCCTCAATCGCTATTTTTCTACCTGCACGATTTACCAGGTGCTCAGAGATGGTCATGAGTATGAGGTGAAGTTCACCAACGGTTTTGAAGTCGATTTTGATAAGAATGGCGATTGGAAGGAGGTTGACTGCCACATATCGGCCGTTCCATCAGCCATTGTTCCGATGACGATTGCCAATTATGTGAGCACAAACTTTCCCCAGAACTATATTGTTAAAATATCGGTTGACCATCACGGATATGATGTGGAATTGAATAATGATATGGATTTGGAATTTGATAAAAATGGCAAGTTCCTTCGTAGAGACGACTAAGGCAATGCTCCTATCTTTGAGCCGCAAGTGTTTGTGCTAACAGATGCTTGCGGCTTTTTTTGCGCACTCTTCCATTAGCCACATGGGTGTGGAGGTGGCACCGCAAATGCCTATGCTCTGCGAACCGCGCAGATCTAGGGTCTCAATCTGCTGCGCATTAGAGATGAGGTGGCTGTGGGGATTGTTCTTTTGACAGATGTCGAAAAGATAGAGTCCGTTGGAACTTTTTTCGCCCGAAACGAATAAAATAGTGTCATGCTTTTGGGCGAATTCGGCAATTTCTTTCGCCCGATTTGCAACTTTCCGACAAATGGTGTCGGCGTATTCAAACATTTGGCCGTTGCCTGCCTCTTCGTATCGTTTTTGGATAAGGTCGATGAGTTGATAATACTGCTCCAAACTCTGCGTGGTTTGGGAGTATAGGATGGCCGGGCGCGTGTAGTCAATCTTGTCAATTTCCTCAAAAGATGAGATTACCTGCACATCATTGCCAGCTTGTCCCATCAAGCCGATAACTTCGGCATGTCCTTTTTTGCCAAAGATGAGGATTTGGGTGTCTTTGTTTTCGTTGGAAAGGTGAAAATTCCGAATGCGTTGCTGCAATTTCAGCACCACTGGACAAGTGGCATCAATGAGCTGGCTGTGGTTTTGTTCGGCGATCTGATAGGTGCGAGGGGGTTCTCCGTGCGCACGTATGAGCACGGTGGTGTCATGCAATTGCTCGAATTGCTCAAAACTGATGACGCGCAAGCCGATGCTGGTAAGTCGGTTGACTTCTTCGTTGTTATGGACGATATCGCCTAAGCAATAGAGTGAATTGTGGCTCTTCAGGTAATCTTCTGCTGTTTGGATGGCATGGATTACCCCAAAACAAAAACCGGAATTGTCATCAATTGTGATATTCATTTTATTAGCTGTTAGCCATCGGCTGTAAGCCAATCAGTATCTCTTAGTTTGTAACTCTTACCAATTGTCAGGGAACAAGGAGTCTACGAATTCCGCGCGGTTGAAGACTTGGAGTTGGTCGATTTTTTCGCCCACGCCGATGTATTTGATAGGAATCTTGAATTGGTCGGAGATGCCGATTACGACGCCGCCTTTTGCGGTGCCGTCCAATTTGGTGATGGCCAAGGAGGAGACTTCGGTGGCCGCGCTGAATTGTTTGGCTTGTTCGAAGGCGTTCTGCCCGGTGGAACCGTCTAATACGAGCAGCACATCATGCGGTCCGTCGGGAACGAGCTTGCGGACGACATTCTTGATCTTGATCAACTCGTTCATCAAGTTGGTTTTATTGTGGAGACGGCCGGCGGTGTCGATGATGACGACATCGCTATGGTGAGCCACAGCGGAAGCGACGGTGTCGTAGGCCACGGCAGCAGGGTCGGAACCCATCTTTTGGCTGATGCAAGGCACGCCTGCACGGTCAGCCCAGGTTTGCAACTGCTCGATAGCGGCGGCACGGAAGGTGTCGGCCGCGCCCAAGGTGACGGAGTACCCCTTCTTTTTAAATTGGTGTGCCAACTTGCCGATGGTGGTGGTCTTGCCCACACCATTGACGCCGACAACTAAAATCACATACGGATGATCCATTTGGGGAATGACGAAGTCATTGGCTTTTTCCATGTCGTTTTCCAGCAGCAGACCGGCAATCTCTTCCTTCAAGATGGCGTTGAGCTGCTCTGTGCCCAGATATTTGTCGCGAGAGACGCGTGCCTCGATACGTTCAATAATCTTCAAGGTGGTCTCTACGCCAACATCAGACGTGACGAGCACTTCTTCCAAATTGTCCAGCACATCGTCATCTACTTTGGACTTGCCGACGACGGTTTTGGCCAATTTCGCGAAGAAACTCTCTTTGGATTTCTGAAGACCTTCGTTTAATTCTTGTTTCTTTTCTTTTGAAAAAATAGAGAAAAATCCCATAGTATATGCTTTTAGTTATACGGGTGCAAATATACAATTTTTTGCTTGAACAAAAAAGGATGTTGAAAGAATAGTTGGAAGGCGGCGCGTTACGCAAAGGCGCGCGCTTCGACGCAACCACTTTTATATCAA
>JAKSMD010000067.1 GCA_024400815.1 Bacteroidales bacterium
CAGGAATATTAAGATTATCAGTGAGATAGTGGTAGGGAGGTTCGACTCCCTCCGGTTCCACTGAAAAAGGATGTTAAAACAATTTAACATCCTTTTTTTTATCGAAAAAATTACTACCTTTGCACCTCTTATTGAATTAGATGTAATAAATTAAATATCATTAGTATGAAAAGAACAATTATCACTCTGATTTCCTTATTCCTGATTGGCAATATTTTTGCACAGGAAACAAAGAATTTGAAAGTCATCAGCAATTCCGAATCCATCATTCGGGGCGCCTTACAATTAACAGAAAAAGGTCAATACGATGAGGCCATCAAAGAATACAACAAAATTCCGCTTGGCGATGTCAACTATGAGACGGCCCAATACGAAAAGGCCTACGCCATGGAAGTGAACAAAGACTACGTTGGTGCCATCAACATTCTCAACAAATTACTGGAAAACCCACAATGCTCCGTCAGCAGCAGCAATATCTGCACAGAGTTAGGTAACTGCTACGACTACATAGGTCAACACGATAAAGCAGTCGAATCTTATGACAAGGCGATTGCCGAATACCCTTACTACTATCATCTCTATTTCAACAAAGGCGTCACACTAATGGGCATGGGCAAATACACAGAAGCTTTGGAATGCTTTAAGACTTCTATCTTCTTAAATCCCGCACATCAAGGCAGTCACTATCGTTACGGTTTGTGCTACCTCAAAATGGGCTACACCATTCCTGGCATCTTGGCTTTAAACTACTGCACGCTTATCAATCCTTCCACCCAATACACCATTGAAGCACTTCGCGAATTGGATGCCATCTACAGCAATGGGGTAAAGCTTTACAATGAAGACAATAAGATTGAAATCGACCCAAAATACGAGGAGCTGAATGAGTATTACAGCAAAATCACGACTGTACTCAACACCACCTTTACCTCTTTAAAACAATTTCACAACCTCTCCAAAATCGACCACCGCGTGGTTAAAAGCAACCAAGTGGTATTCACCAACATTCAACCACGTCCAGGTTCTCACGAAATTGAAGACCAACTCTATGCACCTTTATTTGCACAGTTGATGAGCGAAAAGAAATTCAACACATTAAGTTATTACCAATTTTCAAACACGGATATCGAAAACGGAAAAGTCACAGCTAAAGCCCAGAAAATGGAAGGTCAAATTCATGCTTTAGTCCTCGAGATCGTCAGTCAAATGAAAAACGCAGCTTCTAACGGATTGGGGAAAGAAAACAAAGAAGGATATTACTATCAATATAGTGACAACATAACCCTACTTTCATGGGGCAAATTAGACAAAAGCAATCCCAACAATCCGGTAGAAGACGGAACTTGGCACTCCCTCACTCAATATGGACAATTGGAAGCCATCGCCAACTACAAACAAGGTCAATATGATGGACTTGTGCAAATTTTTGAAAACGGCGTGATTTCGCAAGAAGCCAATTTCAAAGATGGCAAAATCAAAGGCGTCATCCATTTATATACCGTAGATCCGATTACCAAAGAAAAAGTTCCTTCTCTCATCACAGAATTGGAGAACAACCAACTTAACGGTATTCGTCAAGAATTCAATGAGGCCGGCATCATGATTACAGATGGCCAGGGCAGCGACGGCGGTTACGAAGGCGAAGTCAAATACTACAACGAGCAAGGTGTATTCAAAGGATTTGAGACCTACAAAGATGGTGAAATTCGGGGTCATATCAAGTCTTTATATGACAACGGTCAAACCGAATACGAGTACATTGTAGGCGGCAAAGATGAGAAGACCAACTACACGTCCTTCTACCCTACAGGTAAAATTCAAGGGGAAGGTCAAATTATGAATGGCAACCGCGTAGGCAGCTGGCGCTACTACTATCCAGATGGAACAGTTTCCTCTGTTCAAGAATATGACGACAACGGCAAAAAAGTCGGCACATGGACTGAATATAACCCAAACAAAACAATCTCCTGTATCGGCACCTATCAGAATGATAAAGTTACCGACGTCGTTGAATACAGTAACTACGGAAAGCCTAGAATCCATATCACTTACAAAAATGGACAAATTGTCTCTTTAACCACACTCAATCCAGACAGCACTGTTCGCGAAAACATCCCTATCAAGAACAAGGTCTTAACCTACGACACCTATACTGACAATGGTTGGAAAATAAGCACCCAGAGCAGAAACATCAACAACGAATTAACGGGTAAGAGCATTCTCTATCACTCTAATGGGACTATTGCCAGAGAAATTGAATATGCGAATGGTGCTATCAACGGCAGCAGCAAAAGCTATTACAACAATGGCAAATTGAAAGACTATGTGAATTACAAGGATGGACATTTGAACGGCCTGTGCGTACTCTATTACAATAATGATGACAATTCCATTGCTGAAGAACGTTACTATCGCAACGATACTATGGTAAACGCATACTACTCCTATTTCATGGATGGAAAAATCAAAAAAATAGACATCTATAACAACGAAGGAAAACATGTTCATGATCAGGCATTCTACAGCAATGGCAATCTCAAATTGGATGCTTGGTATTGCAATGGTCTTATTTATATTGTAAAAAATTATAATCCCAATGGGGAATTGATTGCATCAGACACATTTCATTTTGGCAAAGGCACCATCAAACAATATTATGGAAACGGATCCATTTACAATAAAACAGATCTTTTGGGTGGCCTACAAAACAACTACCAATACTTTTACGATTTCAACAACAACCTTGTAGATAGCATCCGAATTATCAATAATAAAGCAGATGGTTCTGTGAAATCCAATTTTAGCACTGGTGAAATCAGCTACGAATACGGCAAAGTACTAGACTATCAAGAAGGCATTGAAAAATCATACGATTATATGGGCAAGCTCTATGCAGAATGCTTATATGTCAACAATTGCACAGAAGGTATTCGGAAAGTTTACACTTTCGACGGAAAACTCTACCGCGAGCAAAATTATGTCAATGATGAGCGTGATGGTAAGAGTTTGTGCTATGCGCCAGATGGAAAGGCCATACTATATGTGTACGAATACGAAGATGGGGAACTTGTAAGTTATTCGTACAGTCAAAAGGATGGTTCCATGAGCAAAGCGCAACTCATGACCAACGAACCATTGCAAATCACGGCCTACTATCCAAACGGCAAAGTCGGTGCTGTCGTAAACTACAAAAACGGACTTTTAGATGGTTCACTCACCTACTACTACCCGAACGGCCAAGCATACGAAACCAGCGAGTATAAGAACGGTAAAATCCTAGGAGAAGAAATCACCTATTATCCCAATGGCAAAATTTACTCTAAAATCAACTATCGTAATAGCGCCTACGATGGAATTACTCAATATTTCTTTGAAAACGGTCAATTGGCCAAAGAAATTTTCTATACAAATGGCATGGCCAACGGCGAATTCAAGCAATATGACAAAACAGGCAAGTTGATTCGCAAGGGCACCATCTTTGATGATATTATACAAGAAGAAACTCGATATTAATCAGGCAACCGATAAAAAAATAGCGGGGCAACCAATGGTTACCCCGCTATTTTTTATGCAAAATGGAAAAATTATCCTCTAAAAGGGAAATCTTTACCTGGGTAGATAGCTTGTGAACCGAGCATCTCTTCAATACGCATCAATTGATTGTATTTGCAGATACGATCTGTACGACTTGCAGAACCCGTCTTGATTTGACCTGTGCCCAAAGCAACTGCCAAGTCAGCGATAGTCGTATCTTCTGTCTCTCCAGAGCGGTGAGACATCACAGCCGTGTAGCGGTTTCTTTGTGCCAATTGAACAGCGTTGATGGTTTCGGTAAGAGTACCAATTTGGTTAACCTTAATCAAAATGGAGTTGGCAACTTGACGATCCAAGCCCATTTGGAGACGATTCACGTTGGTCACGAAAAGGTCATCGCCCACGAGTTGGATTTTATTGCCGATAGTGTCGGTGAGGAGTTTCCATCCATCCCAATCGTCTTCAGCCATACCATCTTCAATAGAGATGATCGGATATTTTTCCGTCCAAGTTTTCCAATAATCCACCATTTGAGCGGGAGTAAGTTCCTCACCCGTTGACCATTTGAGTTTATAGACGCCCTTTTCAACATCGAAAAATTCGGAAGATGCAGGGTCAAGAGCGATGCGAATATCGTCGAAAGGTTTGTAACCAGCATTTTCAACAGCTTGAAGAATAACTTCGATAGCTTCCTCGTTTGATTTCAAATCTGGAGCAAAGCCGCCTTCGTCACCGACATTGGTGGAATAGCCCTTAGATTTGAGGACTTTCTTAAGGTTATGGAACACTTCAGCGCCCATGCGGACAGCTTCGCGGAAAGTAGGAGCGCCAACCGGCATAATCATGAATTCTTGGAAATCCACGCAGTTGTCAGCATGAGAACCACCATTGAGGATGTTCATCATCGGCACTGGGAGAACATAGGAATTGCAACCTCCCACATAACGATAAAGGTCTTGGCCCGTTTCTTGAGCAGCAGCTTTAGCGGCAGCCAAAGAGATGCCGAGGATAGCGTTCGCGCCCATAGCGCCCTTATTTTCAGTACCGTCGATTTCAATCATACGGGCATCGATTTCAGCTTGGTCGCTAACTTCCATACCTTCGATTTGTTCGGCGAGCACATTATTCACATTTTGAACAGCTTTGAGAACGCCTTTACCCAAAAAGCGATCTTTTTGACCATCGCGAAGTTCAACAGCTTCGTGTACGCCAGTAGAAGCGCCAGATGGAACAGCAGCGCGGCCCATAGCACCAACAGCGGTATATACATCAACTTCAACAGTGGGATTACCACGAGAGTCTAAAATCTCTCTACCTAAAACTTTAATTATCTGACTCATAGTTATTTTTATTTTTAAAATTTAATCGGGCAAAGATAGTAAAAAAAATTTAACTAAAACTAAAACAAAATCCAAAGTTCAAAATTCAAAGCCCAGGCGGGCACCGAGGGAGTGGTTTATATGTCGGGAATAGGTTTCACCATCTGGCGTATATGTCCGATCGTACACGAAGGCAAGGTATAGGGATTGCTTCTGCTTAAAATGGACTTTCAAGCCCACGGCCGGTCGGATAATGACGTTGTGCCCATAGAAATTCCCTTTGAGATCACACCACTCTTTATAATCCATTAAAGCATTATGAACGCAGATGTTGCCACCCAAGTCCAGCGAAAAAAAAGGAGAGCACTTCTTGGATAGGAAATCCACCTGAAAGCGAGCAAAGAGCGGAATCTGCAATGAGTACTCCTCATATTCGAAAATCTGGTTATAAGGGCTTCCAAACTCACCATTATAGTGTTCAAAATAGACATGCTCAACTTCCTTGAAGAAAACACCAGAGAGTCCAATCCCACCGCCCATAAACAGGTATGAATTAAAGCGATAGCCATTAACAAAACAGAGGTTGAACGAGAGGTTTGATTGGATATAAGTGTGCACGAAGGAGGTTATTTGCATACCATCATGGCAATCTCTATCATTCGCATTGCGACCACCCCAATAACCTGCCAAGGCGGAATAATTGAACTCAATCCCTTTTTGATAGCCCTTGGAGATATTGTCCGTCTGCCCGAAAGAGGAGACTGGCAGCACATAAAGGATGAGTGCTCCTACAAGGATCATCCGTAGTGAACATAGAACCGAATGCTTCCGTCTGCATGGCATCATATTCATTGGTTAGTTTTTACCTGCGAGCACCATGACGAACTCTCCTTTCACCTCTTTCTGGCCAAAGAATTCGACCGCTTCGGCGATGGTGCCACGAAAGGTATAATTGTAGATTTTAGTCAACTCCTTAGAGATGGAGATTCTTCTATCTGGGCCAATGATTTCCATCATTTTCTCCAAGGATTTGAGCAGGCGGTGAGGCGATTCGTAGAAGATGACCGTCTCTTCCATCTCGGCCACGCGTTTGAGCAACGACTCCTTGCCTTTCTTATGAGGAAGGAAACCATAAAAATAGAAACTGCTGCATGGCAGGCCAGATTGGACAAGAGCCGGCACGAAGGCCGTAGCCCCAGGCAGACATTCCACCTCAATATCGTTGGCAATGCACTCCCGCGCAATCAGGAAGCCTGGGTCGGAGATGCCCGGCGTGCCCGCATCGCTCACCAGGGCCACACTTTCACAAGTTCGAATCTGGTTGATATAATTGCCCAACTGCTCGTGTTCGTTGAAGATATGATAGGCCATACAACGCTTGTCTATTTCATAATGCTTAAGCAGATTGCGCGTCGTGCGAGTATCTTCACAGAGAATGAAATCCACGGATTTCAGCACATTCAAGGCACGAAGAGTAATATCTTCAAGATTGCCAATGGGAGTTGGAACGATATATAGTTTCATATGAGTACCTGACAAAAATTTGAAACATTACTTTACACCATTATGATTCAAATAGTTGACAACATTTTTTGTTAATAAATAATTCTTTATATTCTCTTAAAAATGGGATTGACATTCCGTTTTTTAGAAGTACAAAATTCTATTTACATGAACACCTATCACGAGTGCAAAAATAATCAATTATCAGACACTTTGGCAACTTTTTTCTCAAAAAAATCATCAATCTCATCCATATCATGTTGATTTCGCTGTTTATAATCAGTCGGTTGTATATTGGCAGACCAACTCTTCACATGATGTTCCACAGCACTACTCCACTATGACGCATTTTTTTGTACTTTCGCAACCGCATCGAACAACATGCGATGTAATTTCCGGATTGCTTTGCAAAATCATCAGAATCCGTGACTTGGATTGCGCTAATAATTAATATATTATGAAACTATACTATTGTCCTTCATTCAACAATGCAACGTATATCAACTATTCTCAAAGAGGAGGAATGTTGTGGGATTCAGCCGTAGTAGGAACGAACGCCCTTCTTGAACAACTGCTGCTAAGGTTAGGGTTGACACAGACTCCTGCAGAGGAATCGGAGATGGCAAACGAAGCCAGAGCCGCTCTATATAAGGCTTTATTGACAGACAAATGGATTCAAGGCTCTCTGAAAGTCGATTCTGACAAAACGGTCGAGCAGGTTCTCGCCTGGCGCGATTGCCTGATTATGGAAGGTTGGAAAAGGGAGATGACGCAAAACGCGAATTCCCCTAAACTTTCTTCCTTAAGTCGATGGGAAAAAAGCTTTGATAAAATGCAATATCCCGGAAGAGCCGACTTGTGGAGACTGCTTGCTGACCAGCTGAGCGGTGGAAAATGCTGTAACCCGAATGTCAACCTTGATGTGGTTGTGTGCATCCCCAAAAAATTAGTGCCACAAATCATCATCGAAGTGCTTGAAAAAGTGTCCAATGTGGAATATTTGGATTTCAACGACAAGCAACTTAAGACAGATGGAAGGACAATCATTGCAGTGAAAGAACAATACGAAGCTTGGCAACTCGCCGCATTGCAGGATTTGAAGGAGGATGTTTTGGTGGTGTGCAAAAACGGTGACCGACTGAACAACACGCTCAAAGGTTTGAAAAGCGAAGACTTCGATATCGGAAATGCTCACTGCATCCATCCGACAGATGACATTACCAACCAGTTGGATGCACCGAAGAAGATTGTCTGGCTGGATTGTTCAGGTAACAAGGGCACAGCCTATAGATTCGGATTCATGACCAAAGCCGAGATGGATGAACTTCAAAATGCTGGACTGCCATTGCCTACACATGAAGAAATGTCAAAAGCTTACCAGCAATGGCTGTCAACTTTGCTGAACAGAGCTGAAACGGTGGAACTTGTAGTCCCAAAATACGAAGATGGAGTACTCTTGCAGGAGCACCCCGTTGTAACAGAATTGAAAAACAGCGGTGTAAAAACCAAAGAACCTGACGCACTGCCTTTAACAGCCAAGGCGAAGGCATTTTCATTCACTCCAACGAACTATGTGAACATTAAAACTAAATTCGTCAGCAAACTAGAAAAGGGAAGTGACAGTGCGTCTTCTCTTGAAGTGCTGTTCCAACGTCCGTTCGATTATCTTATGGAACAGATGCTTGGACTAACCGCTCCCGAAGACGATGATGATGAGAAAATCAATCTTGTCAAGGGAAAGGTCGCGCACAAGGTGGTGGAATTGATGCTGAGTAACAACGAAGGCCATCGGGAAAAATTCATCGCGGAATTGAACAATTATGATAAGATCCTTGAACAGGCACTTGATCTAAAAGGCAAACTCCTGAAAGAGCCTGAGAATAAAAACGAATTGGCTGTATTTGAAAAGGAACTACAGGACAGCATTAAGGTTCTGTGTAACATAATTACCAATTTGGATCTGACGCCGCAGCAATGCGAAAAGGAATTCACAAATGAGATAGACATCTTTAAAAATCCTCACGGATTTATAGACATGGTCCTAACGGATAAGAATAATGATTATGTGATTTTCGACTTCAAATATTCTTCTTCAAAATCATACGCTGAGGCACTATCTTCCAATCAGAGTATTCAACTCTCATACTACAACCGCGCATTGAAAAATGAAACAAAAAAAAGCGTGGCTTGGTGCGGGTATTATCTGTTTCCCAAACAGACACTTTATACACAAAATGAGGATTTAACAGGCAATGCCAATGTGGAAGTTGTCAAACCCGTTACCGGAGCACCTACGGACGATGATTTCTGGAAGATGATGAAAGCCACTTACAAATTCCGAATGGATGAAGTCAACAACGGAAAATTTGAAGAAGGTGAAGGCACTCTGATTAGCAATTTAGAAATCAGCAAGAAAACAGGCTTAATTGGATTGGTAGGCGACTATAATGAAAATCAAAAAAAATCCACCGACTTTTGCAAATACAAAACGGAGGACGACTTGTTGCAAAGACCAACTTCACACACAATCCTTAAAAACCATTTAAAATAACAGAAGATGAAAAAGATATTATATATCAGCGCTGGAGCCGGCAGCGGTAAGACAACGAGTGTTGTGAATATGCTGGTTGACATCTTGAAGAACAATCATACCATCAACACGTCAGACATCATGATGACGACGTTCTCCCGTGCCGCCGCTTTTGAGATGAGGGAACGTACTCGCCAAGGACTTTTGGAGGCTCATTTGGTGGAAAAAGCATCCGAACTCGATGCGGCATCCATCGGCACAATACATTCCGTGTGTTTGAAGTTTTTGCAAAAATACTGGTATCTTGCCGGCATCAGTCCTGAATCGAAACAGTTGGAGGAGGATGACTTCAATTTGTTCGCAGACAGAAGCATCAACGAACTGGTCTCCGATAAAGATATGCAGCAGTTTGAAGAATGGCGCAAGAATTTGGATATCACATCCGGCATGTACCACGATGACGATACCACTTATTGGCGTAAGTTATTGAAAAAAATGGTTGAAAAGGTCCGTTACTACAACATTCAAGATCTGACCGAGAGCCGTAAACTGTCAGTTGAAGAGGTGTTGCACTGTTTTGCCAACCATCAGTTTAATCCAACCGTATATGATGTTCTGAAGGAAGAGGATGTTAAACAATCTGGGGAACTTACGGCAAACGCAATAAAGAGACTGAACAAAATAGATTCCTACAAACCTGTGGATAGTAAGTTTGAAGATTTCCCTTCTTCAAGTGCTTCTTTTGTAAAAGACATTAGTAAGAAAATGGAACTTTATGTGAAATCTGCACGTGTTTTCACGAATGACAAAAGGGACATCCTTGTTGCTGTTGTCAACAAACTATTCGACATTCTAGAAATCTGGAGAACGAATTTCGACACTTTCAAGAAGGAGAACCATCTGCTTGACTACAATGATATGGAGCTTCTATTCCGGAACCTGTTGCAAGAAAGTGAGGTTCGTGAAGAGATCAGCAACCGCTACAAACTGATAATGGTTGACGAGTATCAGGACTGCAACACGGTCCAAGTTGACATATTCAAGAAATTGTCTGAGCTTATGGCAGACAACTCCCCATTGGAGCATTCCTCCGTCTGGGTAGGCGATTACAAACAGGCCATCTATGGATTTCGTGGTTCCGATACGGAGCTCACCAAATCCGTAGGAGATCAGATTCATACTTATGAGAATTCGAAAGTTCCAGGATTCGAAACGCGTGCCCTTCAATACAGTTATCGTTCTCGTGCGGAACTGGTGAAATTGGCCAATGACATTTTCCTACCTATCTTTAGCGGCCCGAATTATAATATGCTTGAAGATGAAATCGTATTGAATGTGGGCAGAAAGCCGGGCAAGAATCCCAGTGATGATATCGATCCAAAACAGAAATCCGCCCTTTATTGGAATTTCATTCAAAGCAAATCCGAAGATAGACTAATGGAATTTACGTCACAAATAAAGGCCATGGTGGAATCCTCCAAATATAAAGTACAGCCCAAGAAAGGTGGTGGACCGCGTCCGTTGCAATATGAAGATATTGCCGTACTTTGCAGAAACAATGAGGTCGTCTCAAAACTGGCCAACTGCATGCAGAATGCAGGCATTCCCGTTTGTGCCCCGGAAGCGGACACCTTTTCGAGAATTGAAGTGCAACTGATGCTGGCTCTTCTGCAATATGCCAAAGAACCCAAATTCAGAAGGCATCTCCGCCTTGACATTATTCATATTCTTAAAAATGAACCCACGGAAACCATTCTCAATGATTATGTGGAATACGTTCACGATAAAATTACGAAAAAAATCAAAAACGGCCGAACTTATCGGGAATTTCCTAAGGAGTGGAGAAATGATGACGAGCTGGTTCAGTTACTGGAAACGATATCCAAGGAGTGTTATGCAAAAAACATGCACGACACATTGGCCACATTCGTAGACAGAATGCGCTTGATGGATGTCGTTAACCGATGGGGAGATGCGGAGACCCGAAAAGACAACATCACAAATCTTCTTCAAAAGGCCGCAAAGTTTGACACACACTGCGAAAATATGGAGCGGAAAGATGACCAGCAGCGATTCTCGAAGTTCTCACAGTATTTAATAGAAACTGCCAAGAAAGCCGAACAGAGTCTGGAACGAAAAGCCGTGAAAGTTATAACCTATCACAAATCAAAGGGCCTTGACTGGCCGATGGTTGCTCTATACGAATTGAACAACTCAACTTTTGATGTCAAGAAGGTTTCAGAACGCGAATTCATTGGCGTTAGAGAACAAAAGAAAATCACAGGAGATTATTGGCTGAGAGTCTTTCCTCCAATGGGTAAAATGCTTGACAAATTTGCCGCGCAAATTCTAAGTGAAGAACCTTATTTCAAAGATTCCTGGAAACGCCTGCAGAAAGAAGAGACCAGATTGTTCTATGTCGGTGTTACTCGCGCACGTGACATTCTGGTGTTTGCTACAGAAAATAAAAACAACTGGTTGGATACTATCCTTCAATCGGGCTCGGGAAAAGACGCGATGCGCTATGATAACTTGGTCCATCGATTGCATAAAGAGTATTTCGAATCTGAAAACAAAGAGGTGGAAACTGAGAATGTATGTGAATATCAAGAAATAGACATTCAAAAACTCAAAACCGAAGTCGTTGCATCGCCTCATTTGCTTAATCCGAGCAAAGTGAATAGTAGTGACATGAAATACAATGTGGATGTGGTGGAAGTAAAAGATGCAGCATTCCCCGTGGAAAAAACGGAAGAAATTCGGATGAACACCATCGGATCTTGCATCCACAACATTTATGCTGCATACAATCCAGACATAGAAGAAACTGAGACTGTTAAAATGGCCGAAAACATCATCAAAGCATACGGGTTGAATGGAGTGGTTGATGCTTCAAAGGTGATTAAGGCGATCAAACTATTGTACGGACAATTGATTGACCGATTCGGTGAACCGAAGTCCGTTGGTCACGAAGTGCCATTTACTCTTTTAATGGAAAATGATCAGCTGCTCCATGGTGAAATCGACCTGCTATGGGAAACGCAGGACGGTGTGGTACTGGTTGACTTCAAGAATATTGAAAGCGAAGTGCCAAATCCTGAGCACTATTTCGCACAGATGTCTGCCTACGAAAAAGCCATCAATGCAGCGGGAAAGAATTGCCGCGCCATAGTCCTGTATTATGCCAACCATGGTAAGATGGTTGTTTTGGATAAGCACTAAAGAAAGAATTCTGGATACTTTCTCTTTATCGCCGATGGCCTGCAAAGACACGGGAAAATGATGCATCATCTTTCCTCGCTGCTCTCCTTACAGCACGACGAGAACCGCACGCGCTCAAGTGCGGCGGTTAGTCCGGCAAAGTCGAGGGTGGTAAGCGGCTGCTTACCGCCTGCATAGCTGCAGAAGTTGACTCTTTTGTCCCACGAAACAGAACAGAAGTTTTGCGGCGGCACGCATTTCAGCAGGCACGACGGACTTTGGAACGGCTGCCCGTCCGCCACCTCCGCCAGTTGTCTGGGCGTGGGCGAATCGCTGAAACGCTGCGGCACCAATATGATCTGGTCGGGTTTTAACTGCTTCGAAACCCGTTGGTAAGCTCTTGTGCAGAATTCAATTTTCGATGCAGGAACCAGCAGGTTGACGCCGGGCTTGATGCCTGTATCGTTCAGGATCTTGGCTTGATTTCCGTATATAAAGCAGAATTTCCTCAAATGGAATGCCATATCAGCACTCAGGCTTTTGCAACAGACATTAACGCAGTAC
>JAKSMD010000068.1 GCA_024400815.1 Bacteroidales bacterium
GTCAAGGTCACCCACGACCCTTCCGGCAGCATAACCGGCACCTTCTCCAACGAAGATGGTTGGTTTAATGTTCCAGACCTGCGCGCCGGCGGTCCCTATACCATAGAAATCTCACTCTTCGGCTATCACCCAGAGGTCTTCCAAGACATCACTCTTCCTCTTGGAGAAGTCGTCACGCTCACCGTCTCTCTCCAGAAATCGGACATGCAGCTCGACGAGGTGACCATTTCGGGCAAACCGCTCAACCCCAATCCCGGCAGCACCATTCATGTGGCCGCAAGAGAAATCAACACCTTACCATCTATCAATCGCAGCATTGAAGACTTCCTCCTCCTATCGCCTTACGCTGGCTCGGGCAACACCTTTGCCGGCACCGACGGCCGCTACAACAGTATAATGGTCGATGGAGCCTCCTTCAATAACGGTTATGGACTCTCCTCCAAACTGACTCCCGGCGGCGACAATGCGCAACCCTTCTCCCTTGATGCTGTCGAAGCCGTACAAGTGAGCGTTGCTCCATTCGACATTCGCCGATCCCATTTTACCGGCGCCGATGTCAACATCGTCACCCGCAGCGGCGACAACACCTTCAAAGGTTCCGCCTACACATTTCTGCGTCCGAAGTCCCTCAACGGCCACCTGGTCGGTGACGAGACGGTATCCAATGCCAACAACAGCAGCAGCCAACTTTATGGTTTCCGCTTAGGCGGCCCCATCGTCAAAAACAAGCTCTTCTTCTTCGTCAGCGGCGAGTATCAGGAGTCTCCCAGCAACTTCCTATTGGAGAATTACGGCTACGAGGCCGGCGACTATCTCAATATCGGAAAGCTCTGCAACGACAACTACAAGCTGCTGGCCAAGCTCAATTGGAACCTCGGACAGCAACACAAATTCGTGCTGAGGTACAACCTGGTGCGTTCCGGCAGCGACCAGCTCGTCAACGCCCAGTCCGCCCCCATACGCGCCTACTCCGACCGCAACAGCGCCAATGCCATTGCCTTCGCCAACACCAATTACAGTTTGGTAGATTTTATTCACTCCGTCACGGGTGAGTGGAACGCCATCTTCAGCGCCAAGGTCTCCAACAAGTTGCTGGCCAACTACTCCTATATCCGAAGCAAACGCAACAGTCCCAGCGCCCTGTTTCCATTTGTAGATATCTGGGAAGATGGCGACCAGTATATGAGTTTCGGCTACGAGCCATTTTCCTACGGCACCGATTTGGTCAACCACATTGTGGAAGTAACTGACAATGTGAACATTTTCCTTGGCAAGCACACCCTCACGGCAGGTGCCTCCTTCAACTACCTCGGCTACCAGAACAATTACCGCCAATACGGATTGGGATACTATCGATACAACTCCTTAGACGATTTCCTGCAAGGGCGCAACGCCAGTGTCTTCGCCCTCACCTACCCTTATGACGAAAACGCAACCCTCTTCCGATTGGAGTTCGGCATCGGTTCGGCCTACGTCCAAGACGAATGGCGGCCTACGGAACGATTCACCCTAAATTATGGTCTGCGCTTAGAGATGCCATTCTATCTCAACGACTTGCAAGATAATCCCGCCATCGATGCCTTAGCATTCCAAGACGGTTACCAGATGGACGTGGGCAGTTGGCCCAAATCTCAATGCCAGCTCTCCCCGCGCATCGGTTTTCAATGGACCCAGCCCCACGGCGCATACACCATGATACTTCGTGGCGGCACTGGATTGTTCACCGGATTTCTGCCCTTTGTGTGGATGAACGAGCAGCCCTCACTCTCCGGAATGATGCAGAACATGGTCATCAGCGCCCAGGGCAACATTCCCTTCGCTACTGATTACCAGATGCTTCTTCAGCAAAACCCGGACCTTTTCCCCATGCACGCAGCCACGCAGGCCCCGTCCAAATTCTGCGAAGTTGACAAACATTTCAAACTTCCGCAAATATGGCGTTCCAACCTTGCCTTTGACCTGAACATGCCCAAAGGGTTTGTGCTCACATTGGAGGCTCTCTACTCCAAAGATGTGAATGCCGTCATGCAGCGCAACATCAACGAAGCAGCTCCCGTCACCGTTTTTGCTGGCAACGACAACCGCAGTTCTTGGTGGCTCACCGACTCCACCTCACAACGCCGGCTTGTCGGCAACTACGATGCTTACCTGATCACCAACACCCGAAAAGGATACAAATGCGCTCTCAGCGTGGAACTGAGCAAAAAGTTCAGCAAAGGTCTCTCCGCCATGGTCGCCTACACGTACAACATCTCCAAAAATGTCACCGACAACTTAGGCACTTCGTCCAGTTCGCGATGGAAAACCAATGTAACCGCCAACAGTCTGACTGACGAAACGCTCGGTCACTCCGCCTACGCGGTGCCGCACCTCGTGCTAGGCGCTTTATCCTGGCGCATTGAGGAGGCCAAGCACCTCGCCTTCACCCTTTCCTTGATATACAGAGGTTCTGCGCAAGGTCGATATTCTTTCGTCTATGCCAACGACATGAACGGCGACGGCAACGCTTCCGACCTGCTCTATATTCCATCTAACGAAAACGACTTGCACTTTGTGCCAACGGGAACGATGAGTGCCGACGAACAACGTCTGGCATTCTGGAATACCGTAGAATCCGACCCATACCTATCCAAGCACAAAGGAGGATATGCTGAGCGAAATGGCAAAGTAGGCCCATGGATCAACCGAATTGACATCCGCCTTTTGCAAGATTTGTTCTCCAATTTCGGCACCAACCGCCGCTACACACTGCAATTGAGTTTGGAAGTCAGCAACCTCGCCAACCTGTTGAACAGCCGCTGGGGTTGTTACCGCATCCACGGTTTGGGCAATGCCAGCTACAACACCCTCGCTCTGCTGCGCTATGCCGGCATGGACGAGAACGGCGTGCCAACCTACCAACTTAACGCCAGCGATATCAGCACCTTCCATGACCACAACCAGTGGCTCCGCGACGTCTCTGTCACCAGCACCTGGCGCTGCATGATAGGACTGAGATTGCTGTTCTAATGAATTTCACCTTGACAATTTGCCTGCGGCCGCCATTAGCGGTTGGCTGTTAGCCATTAGCATTTTGAGAGTCCTTCCACCATCGCCACGATGAGTTCCACCGCTGCATCGACATCACGCATATCACACACTTCCGCAGGCGTATGCATGTAGCGATTCGGGATGCTCAGCAGCAGGGAGCGTACGCCCTTGTTCGACAATTGGATTTTGGAAGCATTTGTGCCACCCGTGGCCGAATTGTTAGCCGACAACTGATGCAGAATCATGTGCTCTTGGGCCACTTTTTGGGCCATCTGCGCAAACTTGCGATGGCTGTCCAGATGTTTGGTAATCACCACGCCTTTGCCCAAAACGATCTCGCCGTGCTTGCGTGCCTGACAGTCGGGAACATCTGTGGCAAAGGTGACATCCAAACTGATGGCATAGTCAGGATCGAGTTTGGCACTGCCCACCACGGCTCCGCGACAGCCGACCTCCTCTTGCGACGAGGCAACTCCGCACACCTTGACATTCAATTTCTTGCGCGACAATCGACGCAATGTTTCTGCCACCACATAGACGCCAATCTTATCGTCTAGTCCCTTGGAGGTGATTTTATGTTCGCCCAGCATCATCACATTCGGCGCAAAGCAGACAGGGTCACCCACGCTGATGCGCTGACGCACTTCCTGCTCGCTCAACCCGGTGTCCACCCAAAGAGCATCCAATTCTGGGGCCTTCTTGCGATCATCGGCTGAGATGAGGTGGATGGGTTTCTTGCCAATCACCCCCGGAATGACGGTACCATCATTGGCCAGCACCTGCACTTGACTGCCGGGAATACAGCAGAGGTCAACACCTCCGTTTTTGCGAACATACAGAAAACCTTCTTTGCTGATGTACAGCACCTGGAATCCAATCTCATCGATGTGCGCCTCCACCATGACCGTGGTTTGCGCCTTCGGATTGCCCACATAGGCGTATGTGTTGTTCAGCACATCCACCTCCGTCAGGTAGGCAAACGGTTCTACATAGTTCAAGAAGACTTTGGCCGCCTCATCTTCATAACCGGAAACAGATGGCGCCTGCAATAATTGGGTGAGGAATTGAGTTTGTTTATTCATATTCAAAATTTACATTTAGATATTCTAACTAATCTGAATAATCCGTATCAAAATTGATGTGTACTCCATACCCTGGAAGGATGCTCAGAACTTCTTGTTCCAAAGCGGTATGTAGCGCATCCTTATCGCCAACACTGAAATTGATGACCACATCAAAAGAGACATATTTATCCGTGATTTCTGTCGTATCCTGATAATCGGAGACATACAGGCCGTGGAATCCTATAACGCCTTCGTGGGCCAGCATCGCCTCCTTGATTCGCTGACGCAATTGAGCGGCTTCATCATCCCCTTCGTGAACGGCATAAATACCCACCGTAATAAAAACGCTGAATTTATCATACACGACTTTTTGAATCGTTTTAGAAAGCTTGTGGATCTCTCGTGCGGATAGTTTATCCGAAATTTCCACGTGAATAGAACCGATAGCATTGTCGGGACCATAATTGTGCAAAATCAAGTCATAGGCACCCATAACTCCAGGAATCTCACGCACCGTCTTTTTCAATTCCTGTGTGATTTCGCTATCAGGACGTGCGCCAATCATCTGACTCAACGGAGCCGCCAACATATCAGCACCGGCTTTAATAATGACAATGGCAATAATCGCGCCCAGCCAGCCATCTATGCTGACGCCCCATATCAATGTTATTAAGGCGCCAATAAGTGTGGAGACCGAGATGATTGCATCAAACATAGCATCAGCACCCGATGCCACTAAAGCATCGCTATGGTATTTTTCACCTTGGTGCTTTACAAATCGGCCCAACATAATCTTTGTCACAATGGCAACACAGATGATGATCAATGCGGGAGCACCATATTCTGGCAATGTTGGAGTTGAAATTTTCTTAATGGATTCCACCAAAGAAGTGGCGCCCGTCACCAGCACAATCAAGCTAATAACGATGGCGCTAAAATACTCAACTCGCCCATGCCCAAAGGGATGCTTGGCGTCTGGCTTTTTATGCGCTAATTTAACGCCTAAAATAGTTATCACGGAGGACAAGGCATCTGTCAAGTTATTTACAGCGTCTAATATTATCGCGATAGAGCCCGACAGCAGGCCCACAATTGCCTTGAAACCAGATAAAAAGACATTGGTAACAATTCCTATAATACTAGTTTTTGTAATCTGTTTGGAACGTAAATTCTTTTCTTCCTCAGTAACATTATTCATTGCAAAAAAATTTATAGAAAACACTTATTATTTTCAAACTATGAGCATAAAAACTCCTTCATTTCCACTTTCTGCCAAGTATTCACGCCGGCAATCTGCATCCACATCGTTAATGTGCAAGGTTGATAAACAATCTGATATACTGTGCATTCATGGCACGGTCCTCCCTTTTCAATCGGAGTTTGCATAATTTGGCACATCTTTTCAGCATCCAGCGAACCTTTATGCTGCACAGCCAAAGATTTCAAATTCGCGCAACGGGTAAAGGAGCCCCAACTGGCCTCGTCACTGGGTTTTGGAAATTCCCAGTCCTCACTTACATAGTGATTGGTCATCACCATGAGTCCACTGGGGTCTGTGGGTTTGGCACAGGCCGTTCCCTTTGCGCACCACTCGTAGGAACGCGCCTCATGAGCATCAGCTACACCAATCGTATAAGAGGCAAAACCTTTGACCGTACGGAAAAACGCATCCATATAATCCAATGAATCAGCATCCAGCAGCATCGTCATCAACTCGGTCGTGCTGGCCAATCGGTCATACAAAATTTCCGTACCTGCCGACGGCATGCCATTGTTCAGCTCCAAGAACAATCCCTTTTCGTTAATGCCATTCACCGCATATATCTCGCCCGCATAGCCAATCGTAGCCATAGCCAACGAACCATCTGACGGGTGATAGACCACCACCAAAATGTCGTTGCATAACGATTGAAAGCCAGGGGCATCATAATTGCGGCCATAGACCAAACCGTCCGCGGCATACTGGTTCCACGCCGCCATAGCGCTGCAGTTAAAGACCGCAGCGGAGAATTCCACGACATTTACTATTTTCAGTTGCGCCAAAGTCAAGCCCGATGTTTCTGCCATGCCCTCCATCAGTTGTTTCAAACGAGAGGGATAGTAGCGATATAGTTTTTCAGCGACCTCATATACAAATGGCGCTCTGGAAGAATCCGCCTCGATATTGGGCAGCATATATTGTTCGTAAACATCATGCAGTTGGTCTGTCGCCAAGTACCCATACTGCCGTCCCATCTCTTTCCATGAACCCCGCAAATCTAAAATCCGAATACCGTTGCGGAAAACCATTCGCCCACCTTCAAACATTGTATTTTGTGTTAAATCATTCAATTTCATAAGCCAATCACAAACCGTCGTTCCCGTTTCAAAAGAGGCAGCAAAAATACAAATATTATATATTTTATGTATGTTTGCCGTTCGTTAATTATTCAACAAATTATGCGTAAAATCTACATCCTTATTTTAACAACAATATTTCTAGGATTGAGCCATTCTGCTTGGGCATGGGGGCAGGAAGGTCACCGTATCATCGGCGAAATCGCCTATCAACATCTTAGCAAGAAAGCGCGAAAGCAGGTTGATAAAATTATGGGCGAACATGGGCTAGTCTATTGGGCCAACTGGCCTGATGCAATCAAAAGCGATACGATATACCCAACAAGTTACGATTGGCACTTTCAAGACTTGGACGCGGGCATGAGCGACTCTGCTGTGGTCGCTGCCCTAACACACTACCCCACTGCCGGCGGCAATCTGTTCCGCAAAATGGACAGTCTCATCCTCGCGCTGCGAAACAATCCCAACGACATGGATGCGCTCCGCTTTGTCGTTCACCTCATGGGCGACCGCTTCTGTCCTATGCACACCGCACACATGGACGACTTGGGCGGCAACACCGTCTCTGTCTCCTGGCACCGCCAGCAGCGCAATCTTCATTGGGTATGGGACGAAGGCCTCATCCTTGCCCGTGGGTATAGTTATTCCGAATATGCCGAATATCTGGAAGATCATTTTAAGAATCAAAAGAACGCCATCAGTCAGATGAGCATAGAAGAAATCACCCTTCGAAACTATCATTTCTGCAACGAAATCTATGATTATCAGAGCAGTTGGGACAACAACGCGTACCACTATGTTTATCATTTTGCCGAAGGCATGGAATGGCAGTTATACGCCAGCGGCATCCGTTTGGCGATGCTGCTAAATGAAATTTATGGATGAGGAAAGCAAAAAAATCGTATCTTCGCACCGCATAAAAACTCAAGGTATGGAACTTTCTAACACACTCAAAACCATCCGTGCTGAAGAAGCCGTTAAAGTTGTTAAATCTGGCGACAGACTACACTGGCCCTGCGTGGCTGCCGCGCCCGAGTTGCTCATCAAAGCGCTCGTTCAACGCGCTGACGAACTGAAAAACGTACACATCACCCATCTGTACACGGAAGGCTACGCCGACTATGTGTTGCCACAATATGCAGAAAGTTTCCACCTGGACTCTTTTTTCGTGGGCGGCAATGTGCGCAAAGCCACGCAAAGTGGCGATGCCGACTACATCCCCTGTTCCTTGTCCGACACAGCACGCATCATCCGCGACGGCATGCAACCCGTTGACGGCGTATTCCTCACCGTCAGCGAACCTGACCAAGACGGATATGTCTCCTTGGGCACCTCTGTGGACTGCACCTTGGCGGCTATAGAACAAGCCAAATATGTCATTGCTCAAGTCAATCGGAACATGCCGTTTTGCTACGGCGATGCCCGCATCCACATGTCTAAGATAACCGCATTCGTGCGCCACGACGTTCCATTGCTGGAAGCTGAATTTCCACCTTTGAGCGAACAAGACATCCTAATTGGCAAGCAAGCCGCCGCGCTCATCCCAGATGAAGCGACCTTGCAAATCGGTATCGGAAGCATTCCCAACGCCGTGTTAGCACAATTGGACGACCATAAGCACCTTGGCATCCATTCCGAAATGTTCTCCGATGGGGTTATCCCTTTGATAGAAAAAGGCATCATTGACGGCAGTCGCAAAGCCATCGATGTGGGCAAACACGTAGCCACCTTCCTCAAGGGAACCCAAAAGCTGTACGACTTCGTCCATCAAAACCCAACCGTACTTATGCAAGATGTGGCTTATACCAACAATCCATTCATCATTGCGCAGAATCCCAAGGTGGTTGCCCTTAACTCCGCCATCCAAATTGATTTTAGCGGTCAGGTATGTGCCGACTCCATCGGGACCAAAATCTTCAGTGGTTCAGGCGGACAATTAGATTTCATGTTAGGGGCCACATACAGCAAAGGCGGCATCCCCATCGTAGCCATGCCCTCTATCACCGCCAAAGGGATAAGCAAAATCGTACCTACCTTGACAGAGGGTGCAGGGGTGGTCACACCAAGAACGGTAATTAACTGGGTGATCACAGAATTTGGCGCAGTGAACTTATTCGGCAAGCCCATCCAAGAACGCGCCAAACTATTGATTTCCATCGCCCATCCTTCTGTAAGAGAAGAACTTGAACGAGCTGCTTTTGACCGTTTCGGCAGATAAGGAAACGCACACCGCTTCATTATGAAACAACATCGCATCCTGAGTATTGCAATCGCCCTACTTTTCTTGAGCAGCACCAACTTATATGCTCAAAAAAACATTCCTGTGCTTTATAGTGAACACGATGACGGCCGGACATTCACCACTTTAGAGGAAGCTTTAGCCGAACCCGAAAACGTCTATCGACTGAAACTCAACAAACTGCCAGAACGAGATTCACTTCCAGAAGAATTATTTCAATTAACCGAACTTAGAGAACTTACCATCAAAGGTTGCCGCCTATGTATCGTCAACCAAAGAATAGGCGAATTAACTCATTTACAATACTTAAATTTAGATAGAAACAAGTTGGTTAGACTTCCAGAAAGCATCGGAAATTTGACAAACCTCCATGTATTAATCATCAGTCGCAATCTGCTAGAGACGCTTCCCGACGCTATTGCCAAACTCAAAACATTAACCACAATAGACGCCTGGGACAACCCGCTATATGTGCTTCCGCAAAGCATCACCGCCCTCCAAAACACACTGAAGACACTGGATTTAAGACAAATACCCTTGTCAAGAAACGAATATGTCGCGATGACAGAATTGCTGCCCCACACAGACATTTTATTCACCGACATTTGCGAGTGCGAGAATCACCGCGACCACGACTAACTTCAAACCGTCCCAAAACAATCAATCCAAGTCAATCGGATTTTATTTTTTTCATCAATCCAAAACACTTTTTTTCTATTTTTGCACCGTTTTTAACTTAATCGGATAAAGAAATGAAAAACAAGTACAGCGATTTAATTTCACCAACCTACGATTTTCCGCAGGAAGAGTTTCAGGTAGAAGACAATGAATTGATTTTCAACGATGTCCCCCTTATGGACATCATCAAGCAATATGGAACGCCATTGAAAATCACCTATCTACCCAAAATCTCACAGAACATTCAAAAGGCAAAGCGATGGTTCAATGTTGCCATTGCAAAATCCGATTATAAGGGTTCATACCACTATTGTTATTGCACCAAAAGTTCCCACTTCGAATTTGTACTATCAGAAGTACTTAAAAACGACGTCCATTTGGAGACCTCTTCCGCTTTCGATTTGAACCTGATCGAAGCCCTCTATGAATCTGGTCAATTCCAAAAAGACAACTACATCATCTGCAACGGATTCAAGAGACAATTATATATTGACAACATTTCTGCGATGTTGGAAAAAGGATTTGTTAACACCATGCCGGTCTTAGACAGCAAAAAGGAATTCGATCTTTTGGACAAAAACATCCAAACGAAATGCAAAGTAGGCATCCGTATTGCTGCCGAAGAAGAACCTCGTTTTGAATTCTACACCTCCAGATTGGGCATCCGATACAACGACATCGTTCCATTTTACACCGAAAAGATTAAAAACAACCCAAAATTCGAATTAAAGATGCTCCATTTCTTCATCAACACGGGCATCAATGACACCGCTTACTACTGGAACGAATTAGCCAAGTGTGTTAATATATATTGTAAGCTCAAAAAGATTTCTCCAGAGTTGGATTCCCTCAACATCGGTGGCGGCTTTCCAATCAAGAACTCGCTCTCATTTGATTACGACTACGAATACATGGCTGAAGAAATCATCTCCCAAATCAAGCAGATTTGCAATAAAGAAGGGGTGGAAGAGCCCAACATCTTCACTGAATTTGGTTCCTTCACCGTGGGTGAAGCCAGTGCGGCCTTATTCTCCGTACTACAACAAAAACGTCAAAATGACCGTGAGTTATGGGACATGATTGACAGTTCATTCATCACCACCTTGCCAGACACTTGGGGTATCAACCAGCAGTTCATCACATTGGCTGTCAACCATTGGGATCGCGAATACGAACGCGTATTCTTAGGCGGCATCACCTGCGACAGTCAAGACTACTACAATTCTGAATCCCACTTAAATGCCGTTTTCCTTCCTAAAATCGCATCCGAAGAGTATCCTGGGGAAGATTTTGACGACATCCAATACATCGGATTATTCAACACCGGTGCCTATCAAGAAGCACTCAGCGGATACGGCGGAATACAACATTGCATGACTCCTGCTCCCAAACACATCATCATTTACCGTGATGAGAACGGGGAACTCTGCACAAAATTGTTCGCTAAAGAACAGAGTTACAAGTCAATGCTAAAAATTTTAGGATACTAACATAAGTATTGATTTTTTTTCTACTTTTGCACTCGGGTAAGTCTTGTACTAACAGCTCCCTTTTAACTCCCCCAGGGCAGGAATGCAGCAAGGGTACATCGGTTGTAGCGATGCGATATAAGTAGCTTACCCTTTTTTATTGCATTTTCGGTTATGCTACTCAAAATATATCCTGAGAATCCCAATCCTAAAGAAATTCGTAAAGTTGTTGAGTGTCTGCAAGATGGAGGCATCATCATCTATCCAACCGACACGATTTACGGTTTTGGATGCGACATTTTCAAACCGAAAAGTGTAGAACGCATCTCGCAAATTCTGGGCAATGCCAAGAACAAGTCGAATATGACATTCATCTGCCCCGATTTGAGCAACTTAGCCGACTATACCAAACCCATATCGAATCCGATTTTCAAAGCAATGAAGAAATCGCTTCCTGGACCATATACTTTCATTTTACCTGCCAACAATAACGTTCCTAAAATTGTTCAAAGCAATAAAAAAACGGTTGGCATACGCGTGCCAGACAATAACATTGCCCGTGAAATCGTTTCTGTGCTCGGTCATCCTATTTTATCAACATCCGTCAAGGATGACGACGAAATTGTTGAATACACTACTGATCCTGAACTTATTTACGAGCGCTACGGAGATTGGGTAGATATTGTTATTGACGGCGGTTATGGAGGAAATATTCCATCTACAGTAGTAGACTGCTGCACTGATGAAATAACAATACTTCGTGAAGGCTTAGGTGATATAAATTTACTTTTTTAATAGAAAACTGTGTTTAAGAAGATTGCCAATACATTCGGGACCAGATTGTTAGCTGCTATATGCAACTTTCTGATTGCCATTGTAATTTCGCAATCTGTGGGGGACGTTGGAAAAGGCGAACAATCGCTACTGCTGACAACCATTTCGTTTATTTTAATTTTTTCCGATATTGTAAGTGGGAACAGCTTAGTTTATTTAACGCCCAAATATTCATTTAGCAAAATATTATTCCCCAGCTATCTATGGTCAATAATCATCGGCGGGTTATCCATTGGAATCGTAAAGATTGTTTATCCGTCTATGGCACTTATGCTATCGCTGC
>JAKSMD010000069.1 GCA_024400815.1 Bacteroidales bacterium
CTATGTGACGAAAATCAAAGGCGCTCAGGAAGCCCACGAAGCGATTCGTCCGACCGACATGGCGCGACAAACAATCCCAGGCGACACCTTTGTCAAGCATCTTTACGAACTGATTTGGAAACGTACGATTGCTTCCCAGATGAGCGATGCTAAAACGGAGAAAACAACGATTAGCATTCCGGTTTCCAACCGTAGTGAAAAGTTCGTGGCTTCTGGTGAAGTGATTCTCTTCCCTGGTTTCTTGAAGGTTTATACGGAATCTCATGATGATGAACCGGAAGAAGTAAAGGGCATGCTGCCAGCAATGGAACAAGGTGAAACGCTGTTGTCCAAACAAATCACGGCTACCCAGCGCTTTGCTCAACCTTCTGCACGCTATACGGAAGCCAGTTTGGTGAAGAAATTGGAAGAACTCGGCATCGGCCGTCCTTCTACCTACGCTCCAACCATCACGACTATCCAAAAGCGCGGTTATGTGATTAAAACCACCCGTCCGGGTAAAGAACGTGAATATGAAATGATTATCTTGAAAGACAGCAATATCAAGTCCGTCCAGAAAACCGAAAAGTACGGTTATGAAAAGGATAAGATATTCCCGACGGATGTGGGTATTGTCGTAAATGATTATCTGCAAGAGAACTTTGAACAGATTATGGACTATGGTTTCACGGCTGATGTGGAACAGGAGTTTGATAATATTGCCGAAGGCAAGGAGGAATGGCAAGTGATGTTGCAGCGCTTCTATGGCGATTTCCATCAAACGGTGGATACGGCTTTGAACTTCTCAGCCAAGGCCAGCGGCGAGCGTTTGCTGGGTTACGAACCGAACACCAATGCGAAGGTGTTTGCTAAATTGGGCAAATATGGTCCTATGGTTCAAATTGGCGAGAACTATGCCGATGAAAAACCTCGTTATGCTCGTCTGCGCCCCAACCAATTTATTGAAACGGTCACATTGGAAGAAGCCCTGGACCTCTTCAAATTGCCACGCGAAGTAGGGGAGTGGGAAGGCAAAAATGTCTCTGTGGGCGTAGGCCGATTTGGCCCGTATGTTCGCTATGATGGCAGCTTTGTCTCTATCCCGAAGGATGAAGAACCTACGGCTATCACTTTGGAAAGATGTATTCAACTGATTGAAGATAAGAAAAAACTGGATGCTTCTCGTGCGCCACGATTGGTAGGCCATCTCGATGGTAAGGAAATCCTGGCCGCTGCGGGTCGTTATGGTCCATATCTGAAATATGACGGCAAGAATATTACCTTGGGCAAAGGTTTGGATATCACCAATATAACGGAAAGTGAAGCAATTGACTTTATCAAGAATGTGGGTAATAAAAATGTCATCCGCTCTTATGATGAGGATGCCAATATCAAGGTGATGAATGGCCGCTACGGCGCTTATATTACGAATGGTACTGACAATTTCAAGATTCCGAAGAATTTACTTCCGGAAAATCTTTCCTACCAGGATTGTATGGATATCATTGCCTCGACGCACCCAACTGCTAAAAAACGTATTGTAAGAAAAAAAGCATAATATGAATTTTTCACCTCTTTTTGAACCGGTTGATATTACAACGATAGGACTGACTCCCGAGATGCTCCATCCCGATCAGTTGGGCTCGTATGTGATGTTTTACAATCCGGAGGAAACCCTAGATATTCAAGAGGCAGAAATGGCCATCATTGGTGTGCCGGAGTCTCGTAATAGTTTCCAGAACGAGTCGTGCTCTATGGCTCCGGATGAAATTAGAAGACAGTTCTACCAATTGTATAAGTGGAAGTCCAATGTCCGCATTATCGATATGGGCAATCTTCGCATAGGCCAAATGATAGAAGATACTTATGAAATCCTCTCTGACATTGTGGCTGACCTTTTGGAGAACAATGTGATTCCGATTATCTTGGGCGGCAGCAATGACTTGGCATTCGCCAATTACCGCGGCTATGAGAAAATCGAACGCGTGGCGAACTTGGTCGCTGTTGATCCTCGCTTTGACTTGGGCGATGAAAATCAACCTATCCGTTCGGACGCTTATCTGAACAAGATGGTGCTGCAACAGCCCAACTTCTTGCTCAATTACGCCAATATCGGTTTCCAATCCTATATGAATAGCCCTCAAACGGCGCAACTGATGGAAGATCTCTTTTTTGAGACCTACCGTGTCGGCAGCGTACGCAAGAGTTTGGAAGAGGCAGAACCTATCGTGCGCAATGCGGACATGCTATCTATTGACATCTCCGCAGTTCGTCGCCCTGACGCTCCCGGCTGTCCGCACGCTTCTTCTAACGGCTTCTATGGAGAAGAAATTTGTCAGATTGCTAAGTATGCGGGCGTTAGCGATAAGCTGACCTCTTTCGGCATCTACGAATATGATCCTACCTTGGACTATTCCAACCAAACTTCCCAACTCATCGGCCATATTTTGTGGTATTTTGTGGAAGGCTATATCAATCGCCAGCATGATCATCTTTTCAAAAACAAGCAAGATTATATCCAATATAATGTGGCCGTTTCTGGCGCATTGGACGAATTGGTGTTCTTCTGCAGCAAGAAAACTGGACGTTGGTGGATGCTGATTCCGATTGTCAATTTGGAAAACAATGTGACGCAGCACTATTATCTGCCTTGTTCCAAACACGATTATGATATGGCTTGCGAGGACAAAATTCCTGACAGATGGTGGAAGGCATACAATAAATTGAATCATTAATTTAAGTTATATATAATATGAAGAAAGTATTTTTACTCCTTACAGCATGTATGCTGATGAGCGCTCCTATCTTGCGCGCTCAAGATGATGAAGCAAAAAAAGCAGCCGAAGAAGCTATGAAAACGGATGTTAAAGCTGCTGAAATTACCGATAGCGTGAAATTCTGGAAGTTCACGGGCATGTTTGGTTTGAATGCAACCCAAACCCAGCTCGTCAACTGGGCTGCCGGTGGTAACAACAATATCACGGGCGTTGTCTATGCCAACTTGACATTATCTTATAAAAAGAATAAACTGGCTTGGGATAACAACTTGGACACAGAAATCGGTGAACTCTATTCTTCTGATTTGAATCCCCGTTGGAGAAAATCTAACGATAAACTCAACTTCTACAGCAAATTCGGTTATGAGTTGGCTAAATCATGGTATCTTTCCGTCTTGGGAAGCTTCAAAAGCCAGTATGCTCCTGGTTATGAATATGCCAACAACGACGCAGGCGACAAAACCCTGATTTCTAAATGGGCTTCTCCTTCTTACACGGATTTGTCTATCGGTATTGACTGGAAACCGAATGATATCTTTACCATTTATGTTTCCCCAATTGCTGGCCGTTTGACATTCTGTCGTGATTCTACCCTTCGTGACCACTATGGTATCCCTGAGGTTGCACGTGAAGATGGCACGTTGTATCGCCCGGCTGCGAATGCCGCTCTCGGTTTGAGTATCAAAGGTGGTGTCAATTATACCAAAATCAAAAATTTGAAAATCATCTCTACGGTTACTTTGTTCACCCCGTACACTTCTAAAGTTCAGCCGTTCGGCAACTTCGATGTAGACTGGGACTTCGCAATTTCTTATAACTTCTTCAAAGTGTTAAGCGTTAGTTTGATGACTTCTCTCAAATACTATGACCAAGTTTTGATTGATGGTCCTGGCAGAAACGGATTCCCAGGATATCCAGCACCCCGTGTACAATTCAAAGAAATGATTGGTTTGGGCATCGGTTACAGTTTTTAATGTAACATAAATCAATATTCTTCGTAAAGTTCATCGTTTATAAATATTTTATTATTGAATGAGACAATTACACATTACTAAACAGGTTACCAATAGAAGCGAAACTGCTTCTTTGGATAAATATTTACACGAGATAGGAAAGGTCCCCCTTTTGACCGCTGATGAAGAGGCGGAATTGGCTCGTAAAATTAAAGCCGGCGATGAAGACGCTTTGGAAAAACTGACCAACGCCAACTTGCGTTTCGTGGTTTCAGTAGCAAAGCAATATCAAAACCAAGGTATCACTTTGTCTGACTTGATTAACGAGGGAAACCTCGGCCTTATTAAGGCAGCTC
The DNA here is from genome assembly GCA_024400815.1 of Bacteroidales bacterium. Taxonomy (GTDB): domain Bacteria; phylum Bacteroidota; class Bacteroidia; order Bacteroidales; family WCHB1-69; genus F23-D06. The sequence goes on from JAKSMD010000069.1 coordinate 4,066, forward strand.
ACCGTTTTGACGAAACCCGTGGCTTCAAGTTCATCTCCTTTGCCGTATGGTGGATTCGCCAAGCTATCTTGCAAGCTATCGCTGAACAATCCCGTATCGTCAGATTGCCGATGAACAAGGTCGGTACGATTAGCAAGATTTCTAAAACCATCTCCGCCTTGGAACAAGAGTTGCAACGCGAACCCAGAATCTCTGAAATTGCTGAGAAACTGGATTTGACTGAAAGCGAAGTGAAGGATTCCCTCAAGAACTCTCCTCGCCACCTCTCAATGGATGCAACGTTGACCAAAGATGATGATACCAACTTGTATGATGTGATTCGTTCCGACAATGTCGAACCACCAGATACGGCGTTGATTCACGAATCTTTGCAACACGAAATCGGCACTATCATCGATACGCTTCCCCAACGCGAAGCGGACATCATCAAGTTGTATTACGGCTTGGGACACAAACACCCGATGACTTTGGATGAAATCGGTGAGAAATTCGATTTGACCAGAGAACGTGTAAGACAAATCAAAGAAAAAGCCATTCGTAAACTGCGTCATAATGCGAAATGCCGCATTTTACAATCCTATTTGAATTAAACCTAAAAACCTATATTTCTTATGAAAAGAACGAAAATTAAAGATCTCCTTAAAAATCCAGAACTCGTTGGATTTGGAAATGATGTTTGCGTAAAAGGCTGGGTCCGCACCAAACGTGGAAACAGCAATGTCGCCTTCATCGCTTTGAATGACGGTTCTATCGTGACTAACTTGCAGATTGTGGCTGAGCCCGCTAAGTTTGGGGATGACCTCATGAAGAAAATCACGACCGGTTCTTGTCTCCATGTCGAAGGTAAGCTGGTGGAATCTGCTGGTAAAGGCCAAACTATGGAAGTGCAAGCTGAAATGATTGAACTTTACGGTACCGCTGATCCTGAAAGCTATCCTTTGCAGAAAAAAGGTCACTCTATGGAGTTCTTGCGCGAAATCGCCCACTTGCGCCCGCGAACCAACTACTTCGGCTGCGTTCTCCGCTTGCGCCATGCAATGGCTTTCGCTATCCACAAATATTTCAACGACAGAGGTTTCTTCTATCTCCATACGCCTTTGATTACCGCTTCTGACGCCGAAGGCGCTGGCGAAATGTTCAATGTTACGACTTTTGACTTGAACAATGTGCCTCGCACCAAAGAGGGCGCAGTGGATTTCAAGAAGGACTTCTTTGGCAAACACACCAACTTGACCGTCTCTGGTCAGCTTGAAGGCGAACTCGGCGCCCTCTCTCTGGGCAATATCTATACTTTCGGCCCTACCTTCCGCGCTGAAAATAGTAATACCCCGCGCCACTTGGCTGAATTTTGGATGGTTGAACCTGAAGTCGCCTTCAACGATATTACCGATAATATGGACCTCGCTGAGGATTTCATCAAGTATCTGGTGAAATATGCGTTGGATAACAATATGGATGACTTGCGCTTCTTGAACGATATGTTCGACAAAGAACTTATCAATCGTCTGGAATCTGTCTTGAAACAAGACTTCATCCGCTTGGATTACACCTCTGCTATCGACATCTTGAAGAAGGCAGATAAGAAATTCGATTATAAGGTAGAGTGGGGTATCGACCTCCAATCTGAACACGAACGCTATTTGGTTGAAAACCATTTCAAATGCCCGGTTATCTTGACGGATTATCCGAAGGAAATCAAAGCTTTCTATATGAAGCAGAATGAGGATGGCAAGACCGTTCGCGCTATGGATGTCCTGTTCCCGACCATCGGTGAAATCATCGGCGGTTCTGAACGTGAAGCAGATTATGAAAAACTGCTTGCCCGCGTTCAAGAATTGAATATGACGGAACAGCAATACTGGTGGTATTTCGAAACCCGTAAGTTCGGCTCTGCACCGCACTCCGGCTTCGGCCTCGGCTTTGAACGCCTCCTGCTCTTCGTTACGGGCATGACGAACATTCGCGACGTCATCCCATTCCCTCGTACGCCTCAAAACGCTGAATTTTAATATTTTTTTCATAGGGACGGTGGTCACACCGTCTCTATGTTTTATGAACTATGCCGAATTCATTATCTCAAGAACAAAAACTCGAGCAACGCCAGATAGCAACGCAGCAGATGATTCGCCTGATGCAACTGGTGGAACTTCCCTATGTGTCCTTAGAACAAGAAATCCTAAAGGAGGTAGAAGAAAATCCTGCTTTGGAAGTGGCTCCCGAAGAGGAAGACTATCATACGGAAGAAACTCCTTCTGCTGAAGAGTATGATGAAAATGGCGATCCCTTGGAATTGTCTAATGACCTCTCCGATGAGGATATCTTCAATGAGGATTTCTATCGCGATGACGACTTGGATGATTATCCTACAGAACGTGAAATTGAAAATCAAATCGCACGCATTAACGCTCCTGAAACCCAGGATGGCCGCGACAGTGTTGGCGTGTTCCGCAACTCACAACGCGAACAGTGGCAATTGCAACTGGGCGAAATGGTGATGACCGAAAAAGAGAGCTTGCTCGCCAATTACCTGATGGGCAACTTGGACGACGGCGGCTATTTCGTTTCAGACATGCAGACCATGGTCAACGATTTGATTTGCTACTATAATGTCTATACCAATGCGGCGGAATTGGAAGACATCTTGAAACGGTTCATCCAAGAACTCGACCCGCCGGGTACGGGCGCACGCAATTTGCAAGAATGTCTGCTGCTTCAACTTGCCCGTCTGCCCGAACAAACAGAGTCCGTGCAACTGGCCAAGCGCATCCTGGAAGAGTGCTTTGACGCCTTTGCCATGAAGCACTACGACCGTAGAGCACAGTCACTCTCCGTCAACAAAGAGCAACTGCGCTCCGCCATGAATGTTATCACCAAATTGGACCCGCGACCAGCAGACGCTGGCAACGATTTGGAAAATTTGTCAAGTATCATTACACCTGACTTCACAATCACATCCTCTAACGGCAAACTCTCCCTCTCGCTCAACAACCAATACGTGCCCAAAGTGCGCATCAACAAGGAGTTTAGCAACGAATATCGTTTTCTGACGAAAGAAAAGGTGGATAAAAAACGCCAAGAAGCTGAGAAATTTATGAAGGCGTATGTCGATAAAGCCGACCAGTTTATCAACACGCTGTCCTTGCGCGAGAAAATCATGTACAACACGATGTTCGCCATCATGAACCATCAGCGCGACTATTTCCTGACGGGTGATGACGTCAACTTAAAGCCAATGATTTTGAAAGATGTCGCCACTGAAGTGGGCTTAGACATCTCCACAATTTCGCGCTTCTCTAACAGCAAATATGTGCAAACAGACTTTGGCATCATCTCGGTCAAGCATCTCTTCTCAGAAGCCGTCAATGATGAAGAAACCTCCTCCAAAGTCATCAAGAGTATTCTTAGCGACTTGATATCTGCCGAAGACAAACACAAGCCGCTCTCTGACGATAAACTTTGCGACATGCTCAATAAAAAGGGGTATGATATTGCCCGTCGTACCGTTGCCAAATACCGCGAACAATTGAATATTCCTGTCGCCCGTCTTCGCAAAGAGGTATAATGAAAAAAAATAGACCAATTTTGTTTATAGGTCAACGGATATATAGGTCCATAAAAAAGGCAACTATATACTTGTTGACCCGAATATTTTGATTTTATAATGATTTGGGCGGCCCGGCACCACCTACCCGCAATCCAACGCGGTGCCGTCGCGCTTTTTGCCCTAACTTGCTGCCCACCCACACCATTATTCATTGTTCATTATTCATTATTCATTCCCCACCCGCACGCAAGTAAATGGGCTCCAATCGCTGCCGCGGTCCCACATAGCATAACCCACCGGCCTTATTTGTTTCAGATTTGCATGGATTTGCTTCCCCGACAGGCGGCGACAGCAGGCATTTCCTTCGGCGCACGCCACCCCGCGCCGCCACCACCGTACCTCGCCATTCCTCCCCAGATTGCGCCCTTCATTACATTCCGGGCTTATCTGGGGTTACAGAGATTCAACCCATCTGGGGTTGCTAAAGGTACGGCTGCGCCGTGATATTTTTATAGGAACAGGTCAAGTTGTATATAGTTGCCTAAAAAAAAAGGCTGCCATTTGGCAGCCTTTTTTTATTGGAATGAGAAATCGTTTATTTTTCGTCGGAACCGACAATGTCTAAGATTTCTTCTGAACCATCTTTCGTGATTTTGTATTGGTGAAGGATTACATTGTCACCGCCTGTAGTACGGGTAAGCGTATAGATGAAATAATCACCTTCTTCAAAGTAATCTGCCAATTCTGTGTTGTGCAAATTGATGGCAGTAACAGCTGAAACGAAGCGAAGATCAGCTTTGACGTCTGCTTCAAGTGTGCTGAGACCTTTGTATGAGTAATCACCATCCCAGAAGGAGTTGATGGTTTTGAGTACAGCGTTAACACTGGTCTCATTGTCGTGATTTGCGAAATGAGATTCTGTGATAGAAGCGTTGTATGTATTGCTATCTCTGTAGCAACTTGAACATACGAGGGATAAGCAAACAATTGCTAAAACAGCTAATTTTTTCATTTTAATTGAATTTGATTAGTGAATAATGATTTGAATTAATACTTTCGCCAATCTAATAGCTAATAGCTAAAAGCTAATGGCTAATGTTACTTAATCACGCCGAGTTCCTTGCCAATCTTCGTGAAGGCAGCGATACACTTGTCGAGGTGTTCGGGTTCGTGAGCTGCGGAAATTTGAACGCGGATACGGGCTTGGTCTTTCGGAACGACAGGATAGTAGAAACCGGTGACATAGATGCCTTCTTCTTGCAATTTGGCAGCCATGACCTGTGACAATTTAGCGTCGTACAACATTACAGCGCAGATAGCGGATTCCGTAGGTTTGATGTCGAAGCCGGCAGCTTTCATCTTAGCGACGAAATAGTCGGTATTGCTGTGGAGCTTGTCTTGGAGTTCGTTGGTTTCGGACATAATGTCAACCATCTTGCAGCCAGCAGCAGCCACCATAGGAGGAATGGAATTGGAGAAGAGGTAAGGACGGGAGCGTTGACGCAACATGTCGATGATTTCCTTCTTACCGGTGGTGAAGCCGCCGATAGCGCCGCCGAATGCCTTGCCGAGGGTACCGGTGAGGATTTCGATTTTGCCGCGGAGGTTGTAGCGTTCAGTTACGCCACGACCGGTGTTGCCGACAACACCTGCGGAGTGTGATTCGTCAACCATAACCATAGCGTTGTATTTCTGTGCCAGTTCGTAGATCTTGTCGAGCGGGCAGACGTTGCCGTCCATAGAGAATACGCCGTCGGTGACGATGATGCGGAAGCGTTGAGCTTGAGCGGCCTTGAGTTGTTCTTCGAGGTCGGCCATGTCAGCGTTTTTATAGCGATAGCGAACGGCCTTGCAGAGGCGAACGCCGTCGATGATGGAAGCGTGGTTGAGGGCGTCGGAGATGATAGCGTCCTGGTCGGTCAACAGAGGTTCGAAAACACCGCCGTTGGCATCGAAGCAAGCAGCGTAGAGGATGGTGTCCTCAGTGCCGAAGAATTCAGCGATCTTCTTTTCCAAAGCTTTGTGCAAATCGGAGCAACCGCAGATGAAGCGTACGGAAGCCATACCGTAACCGTGGGTGTCGAGGGCTTCCTTAGCGGCAGCGATAAGTTGCGGGTTGTTAGCGAGACCGAGGTAGTTGTTAGCGCAGAAGTTGAGCACTTTGCTACCGTCTTGCAGAGTGATTTCACCGCTTTGCGGAGAAGCGATGATACGTTCGTTTTTGTACAAACCGGCTTCTTTGATGTCGGCTAATTCTTTCTGAAGGTGTTCTTGAAAATTGGTGTACATTGTGTTAATGTTTTATTTGTTAGTTGATTATTTGATTTCGGAGTGCCATAAGCAAACGAGCCGCAAAGATACAAAAAAAGTTTGAAGATGTGTATATGTAAAAAATGAAGAGGCGGAGGGGAGAAAGAAGTTATTTTTGAAGTGGATTTTAAAAAAGATTTTCCATTGGATTTTGAGGAGTCTGAAAGACGACGACAGAACTGGGACCGGTTCGTCCAGCTATTTTTGGTGGGATTTTCATTTGGATTTTGAAACTTGCCTATACAGCAGTGTAATTCTTTTCGATAGGCAGCAGCCAGCTCCCGATATTGTCTGGAGGGCAATGTTTGGGTAACCGGGGACAACGTTTCTGTGGCAGATGGTGATGATGTGGAAAAACGGCCGGAAAATGTCCTAATAAATGTCCTAAAAGAACAAGACTACCCAGAAACTACCCAGAAAACTACCCGGAAAAAACTACCCAGAAAATAATCGATTGCGTAGAAAACATTTCTTGAAAAGCGTTCTATCACGAGCAAACGAATGGGAAGAATTTGTAAAAAAGAAGACTTTTGAGCACACTATTGAGAAAAAACGTATTTTTGCAGAATAAAATTGCAATAGGAAATTTCTCCTTCGTACTTCTTTTTTAATAAGATAACATTGACTCATGAATCAGAATCCGGAGCAGATAGCGCGTGATGTAATTGATGATTTGCTACAGCAGGCTGGTTGGGTAATTCAATCGAAGGCAAAGATTGATTTCTCAGCCGGTTTGGGTGTTGCCGTGCGCGAATATCAAACGGATGCCGGTCCAGCAGATTATGTTCTTTTTATTAACCGAAAACCTGTTGGCATTATTGAGGCGAAACGCGAAGAAGAAGGAGTAAATCTTACAACGGTAGAAGAACAGTCTGTTCGATATGCAAATGCCAAACTGAAATATCTGAACAACGAGCCGTTGGTGTATGTGTATGAAACCACGGGAACGGTTACGCATTTCACCGATTACAGCGATCCGAAACCTCGAAGCCGCGCGGTGTTTGCTTTTCATAAACCTGAAACTATCGCAGAATGGATTCGCAACGGAAGAAGTCTCCGTAGCAGATTGCAGGATTTTCCAATATTGGATGAAACCGGCTTGCGTCCGGCGCAGATTAAGGCTGTTGTGAATTTGGAGGAATCTTTCAAAAACAATCGCCCTCGCGCTTTGATTCAAATGGCTACGGGAGCAGGAAAGACATTCACGGCAATCACGTTCATTTATCGTCTGCTGAAATTCGCAAAGGCAAAACGGATTTTATTCCTTGTTGATACCCGCAATTTGGGCGAACAGGCGGAACAGGAATTTATGAATTTCCGTCCGAACGACGACAACCGCAAGTTTACGGAATTGTATAATGTTCAGCGGTTGAATTCAAGCTATATAGCGAGCGATAGCCAAGTGTGCATTTCTACCATTCAGCGTTTGTATTCTATTTTGAAAGGCGAGGAATTGGACGAAAGTGCAGAAACCGACAATCCAAATGAATCTACTTGGTTGCAGCAACGATTAAAGGAACAAAAAGCCGTTCCTGTGGAATATACAGCAAAGGTTCCGATTGAGCAGTTTGATTTTGTCGTAATAGACGAATGTCACCGAAGCATCTACAATCTTTGGAAACAAGTGCTTGATTACTTTGATGCGTTTTTGATTGGCCTTACCGCAACGCCCGATAAGAGGACATTCGGTTTTTTCAACGAAAATGTGGTGAGTGAATATACTTACGAGCAATCGGTGGTGGATGGCGTGAATGTGCCGTACGATGTTTATACTATAGAAACGGAAATATCTAAAAACGGCGGGCTGATTAAGGCCGGCTGGCATATCGATTATCGTGATAAGGCTACCCGCAAGACTCGTTGGCAGCAGGTTGACGAGGATGTGGAATACAAAAAGAACGACTTGGATAAATCCGTGGTGA
>JAKSMD010000007.1 GCA_024400815.1 Bacteroidales bacterium
TGTTTTCAAAATTGTTGTCCTACAACAGATTTGTCGAACTCGAAAAGGAAGTGCTCTTTGGGCTGGTTCTTCGGTTTCAAGCTCCACCTGATCATAAACGAGAAGGGGGAAGTACTCAACTTCATGTTCACTCCCGGAGACGTTGACGATCGAGAGCCTTTGAAGATGGAGAACTTCGTCGAAGTTATTTATGGCAAACTTGTCGGTGATAAGGGATATATTTCAAAGGACCTGTTCAGTGAGTTGTTTATCAACGGCATACAACTTGTGACAAAGCTGAAGAACAATATGAAGAACTGCCTGATGAGCGTCTCTGACAAAGTACTCCTACGCAAACGGGCCGTCATAGAGACCGTCAACGACGAGTTGAAGAACATTGCGCAAATCGAACATTCCAGACATCGCAGCCTCTGCAACTTCATGGTCAATGCGATCGCCGCCATTGCCGCCTACTGCTTCTTCCCCAAGAAACCATCCATATCGGTAGAAGCATTCTCTGATAATCAGCTGGTTCTCTTTTAGTTGCTTATATCGAACTCACGTAAGTTTAAGGTGTTGTGACTGAAAAGCTAAAAGCCAATAGCGAAAAGCTAATGACTACCGAATTTCCTCCCACAGCCATTCTAACGACGCGTAAGATGCTTTCATCTTTTCATCAACATCTGCACGCGGAATCCAGACGGCTTGGGTGATGTCCTCAATCGTCTGAGGTGTTAAAGATTGACTTAGGGCATTCATCTTGTACCAATGGGTCTCTTTCAGAATCGGTTCGCCGTACAACTCGTAGGTGTGGAAAGTGCTGGGCAAGGTCTTGCCCAAGGTGATGTCTCGGAGTCCTGTTTCTTCTTCCACTTCGCGAATGGCGGCCTCGTCGTATTGTTCGCCGGCTTCGACTTTGCCTTTAGGAAAATCCCATTTTTCCAATCTGTAAATCATTAGTATTTCATCGTTTTCATTGGAAACGATGCCGCCGGCGGCGTGGATGATGCGGTAGTCTTTGGCAAAATTGTCGAATTCCTCTTGGGAGTTGATTTCGACGGGAAGGTTGTTTTTGAAGATGATCATAAGGATGAAATTCAATTTGAAATTTTTGATTTTGGCTGCAAAAATACTGAAAAAATCGCTGCATGTTTTCGGGAAAATAGTTGTTGGCTCAAGTTGTAGGAATGGACATATATACCTGTTGACCCGTAAAAAAGAGAGCGTCACGGCGCAGCCGTACCTTGAGCAACCCCAGAGGGGTTGAATCTCTGTAACCCCAGATAAGCCCAGAATGTAATGAAGGGAGCAATTTGGGAAGGAATGGCAAAGTGCGGAGGTGGCGGCGCGGGATGGTCTGCACCGAAGGAAACACCTGCTGTCGCCGCCTATAGGGGAAGCAAATCCATGTAAATCTGAAACGAATAGGGCCGGTGGGCTATGCGATAGGGGACCGCGGCAGCGATTGGAGCCCATTTACTTGCGTGCGGGCGGGAGGACGGGTGTGTTTTATATGGAAGCAAATCTTTGCAAATCGGAAGTGAATTTGCGTCTTGCGGCGCATGGTGGGTGGGCAGCAAGTTAGGGCAAAAAGCGCGACGGCACTGCGTTGGGAAGTGCGTGGTGGTGCCGGGCCGCCCAAATCATAATAAAAACAAAATGAATCGGGACAATAGCAAAATTGACAATTGATAATTTATAATTGAGAATTAAGGAGACAACCCAGAGTCATTGGTCAAAGTGAGAAGTGAGCGCTAATGGCTAAAAGCAAGCGGCCAAAGGCTTATAACTTCACCACTTTTTTACGAATGCAATGGTTGATTTCCACAAGGTAGATGCCGGACGGCAAGGTGCTTAAATCTAAAATGTTCTGGTTGGTGTGGAGGAGTGTCTTGCCGGAAATATCAATGAGGCGAACTTCGTTTATGGTGAATTCTTCGCTATGGATTTTCAAGATGGCATTGGTCGGGTTGGGATATAAATTTATATCTGCTTTAGCATGTTCCTCGATACCGATGCCGTTGAAATGCGGGAAGCGTCCTTTGTAGAAGGTCACGCCGCCGGCATATTGCCCGATGATAAGGTCAGGATAGTGGTCTCCGTTGAGGTCGGCGATGGCTGGCGCTGTACGTTTGCCGTCCCACAGCCACTCTTCGCAGTGGTCGCTGCAGAGGGAGTCTCTGGCTACGTAGAGGTAACTGCCAAAGTGGGGCTGTAATGGAACGCTGTCGATTTCGTGGTAATAGTAAAGATAACCTTGCTCGCTGCCACAAACCATGGTTGTGCCGTGGATGGTGTCGCGATGGAAGCAGGGCACGCTGTATCCGAAATAGGAATCGTAGTGGTTGCAAACATCGATTCCACCTAAGCTGTCGGTGATGTGCGTGAACATAGGTGCTCCAGCGTTGCCATTGTGGTGGTAGTAGCTTACCAGTCCGCGCCGATTGCCGATGAGGAGGTCCTCGTGGCCGTCGTCGTCCAAGTCGAAATACTGCGGCGTGCTATAGTCGCCCACGTCTATTTGCTGGAAGTGCTCAACGATGCCGCCTTCACCGTTTTGTATTCGCTGATGCGGAATGAGCATTAGGGTGCCGTCCTTTTGTCCGCAAAGCATGTCGGTGAGCCCGTCACCGTCAAAGTCCCCGAAAGTAGGGTGGAGGGCTTGGTAGTTGAGCGCTTTGAGATGTCCAAAGTCCCGGTCGCGCAATTCGAAAGAAGGCTCGGTGGAGGTTCCTACATTTTTATAATATTGTATGGATGAGGAGAAGTGGGAGGTGAGAAACCCGTTGACGACTTGCACGCTGTCGAAACTGCCGTAGTTGGATAGGAAAAGGTCGAGCAGTCCGTCGTGATTCCAATCGTAGAGGACAGGGTGACAGCCGCTGCCCACATCGATCATCTCTTCTTGCAGAAATGCGGTGTTGGTGAGCACATATTGCTGCAAGTCTGGCTGGTAGTCATAGCGCCAGACACTGTTGAGGTCCTGCGACTTTGTCAGTGACGGGTCGGAGGGCGACGCCAATAAGGAGGGCTCGTTTTGTCCCGGCAGCATGACGAGGGATGGTGCTGGCATGGAGTACAGCTGGATAGGCGCGTGAGTGGGGTAGGCGGTGTCTTGGGCGGTCATGCGTGCCTCAGAGAGTGTGCCGGTGTTGTGCAACAAGATGAGATTTGGTGAATCAACGTCCCCGAGGAGCAGGTCCGGCAGACCGTTGTGGTCAAAGTCGTGCAGCAGCATGGAGGACCCGGTATGGCGCGTGTGCTCATCATCGTCGGCGGTTTTGCTGTCGCAATCGGAGAACAAGGTGATGAGGTTGTTGTCGGCGGCTTCTTCAAAGTGTCCCCAACATTCGGACTCCAGCCGGAAGTCGAAAGTTTCCGAGTCGTCACTGTAGTTGCGCAGATGGTGTACGTATTTGCCCAAAACCCAGAAGTTGAGAATGTCCAAGTGCCCGTCGTGGTCGATGTCGTCGATGACGAGGTAGTCGTCAGGCGATGCGTAGATGTTGACATAGCCGTTGTAGTAGTAGGCCTGCAACTGGGTGGTGATGCCTTGGAATTGAGGGCGTGATGTGCCGATGTTTTTATAGACGGTGATGCCTGCCAGACCGTATGTGAAGATGTCAGGTTTACCGTCGTTGTTGTAGTCTTTTAGGATGACCCAGTCGTGCAACTCAGGAAAGCAGCTTATATATTCCGGTTCGTAGATGTAGTGGTCGCCGCGACGCAGGAAGGTCAATATGCGATTGCCGTGTTTTTCAAAAGCGAAGAGATCGTTGACGCCATCGCCGTCTAAGTCTATTTCTGAAAAATGTGCGGAGTTAAGACCTCCGGTCCAGGGCATGTCTATGCGGTTGCTGTCCATAGTGACGGGTATGGATTGCGAGCGGAAGAAGCTGTAATCGTCGTGGAAATCTTGTGCAAAAGATGCTAAGCAACTACATAGGATGATAATCAAAAAGCAAATTCTAACTTTCATTCAGTTGTTGCGATTTAGGACCATCAGATGAAAATCCGATAGGGTGGGGTGCGTAATTATTTTACGCGCAGACGTTGGCCGTCGCGGATAAAGTCGCTTCTCAGATGGTTGAGTTTTTTGATTTTGGAAACGGTCGTGTGGTATTTTTGAGCAATTCGTCCGAGGTTGTCACCCTTGCGTACTTTGTAATAGACAGCAGCAGGTTTTGGCTTGGGGGCAGGTTGTGCTTGCTGTTGGAGTTGTTCGGGGGTGGGGTTCGGAGTGGAGACGCTGTAGCCAGCGACATACATAGTGTCGAATTTAAGTTGGAAGTTGTCGAAATCGACCAAGCGGTTCGGGTTGAGGTCCATGCCGAGGTAACGGATTTCGAAGTGGAGGTGGGAACCGTAGGAACGTCCGGTGTTGCCGCCGAGTCCGATGATGTCGCCTGCCTTCACGATTTGTCCAGGATTGACGAGACGGCGGGAAAGGTGGGCGTAGTAAGTCTCTAAACCATTATTGTGGCGGATGACGACGAGATTGCCGTAGCCACCTGTGTTGTTGCCTTTGGAGATGCGTACGATGCCGTCCCAAGCGGCTGCCACAGGGGTGCCGGTTGGATAGCCGAGGTCAACGCCGCGGTGCATTCTCCTGCCACGCCAGCCGTAGTCAGAGGTCTTCTTGAAGTTGGCCGGATGGTGATACCCTTCCAAAGAGATGGTGTCGCGCGGAGCAGAACCCTGATGGCGGTAGTGAATGGTGATGATGTCAAAATTCTGATAGAGATTGTAGCCGGGCATCCAGTTGAAATAGGTGAAAAGCATGCCATTTCCATGATCGACATTGTCGAACAGCTCTTCATCTTCTTCAATGTTCATCAAGTTGCCTAAAGAATCCACGGGAATCTCGGAATCTACATGGGCGGTGTCATTGATGACGTGGAATTGGATATGGTTCTCTTGCGCAAAAGCAAAATTATTAAATATTGAAAGCAGTGCGATGAAAAGCACTACCTGTATGGTGTTGCGAAATTTGGTCATAAAAGGATTCGAATTACGGATTATGTCTCTTACGCAGAGATCTCTTTTTAATGTAGTAAGTAGTGGTTCGGGAGGTGGTTGAGTTCCAACGAGCTTGTTTTGTCTTCTTCTTGGAATAAGAAACTGGCCTTTTGGTTGTTTTGCTGGATGTGCCGCATGAAGAGAATGAACAAATCATAATTGCGCTGAGCAAAAGAACCGCTAAAGTCGTAAATTTGAATTTCTTATTCATTGTTGCAAAATTTTGTCAATGATTTTTTTTAGAGGCGGCAAAGATACAATTTTTGATTGACATGACCAAGCGTTTTAACGTTTTTTTGTATTTTTGCAACCGTGAAAATGAGAAACGAACGGTCATCGGAGATTCACCGCATCCTTAAAAAATACTGGGGGTACGATGGTTTCAGACCCCTGCAGGAGGACATTATTTTGTCGGTGCTGGAGGGGCGTGACACATTGGCGTTGCTGCCCACGGGCGGCGGCAAGTCCATCTGCTTTCAGGTCCCCGCCTTGGCATTGGGTGGACTCTGCATCGTGGTTTCTCCGCTGATCGCGCTTATGAAAGACCAGGTGATGCACCTGAAGGAGCGCGGCATCAAAGCAACGGCGCTCTATTCCGGCATGAGTCATGACGACATTCTCGGTGCTATCCAAAATGTGATTTTCGATCCCGACTACCGATTCCTCTATGTGTCGCCCGAACGTTTGCAGACGGCGTCTTTCAAGATGAATCTGTCTAAGATGCCAGTGACGATGATTGCTGTTGATGAGGCCCACTGTATCTCACAATGGGGATATGACTTCCGCCCGCCGTATCTCGAGATTGCCAATATTCGCAAACTGTTTCCCAAAGCGCCCGTGCTGGCGCTTACCGCTACGGCTACGCCTGAAGTGGTGGTCGATATCCAACACCGACTTGACTTTATAACGGAAAATGTGTTCCAGAAAAGTTTCAAGAGGGACAATCTGACCTATTTTGTGGTCAAGGAAGAGGATAAGAACGGCCGCATGCTTCGTATTATGCAACGCTACCCGGGCACGGGCATCGTATATGTGCGTAATCGCCGCAAAACCGCTGAAGTGGCGGAGTTCCTGTCCCGGAATGGCATTCCAGCCGATTTCTATCACGCAGGACTGGATACCCGCACGCGGGATAAAAAACAGGACGACTGGATGAAGGGTAGAATCCGCGTGATTGTCGCCACCAATGCCTTTGGCATGGGTATCGACAAGCCCGATGTCCGTTTTGTCGTGCATATCGATTTGCCCGACACCCTGGAGGGCTATTTCCAAGAGGCAGGTCGTGGCGGCCGCGATGAGAAAGCCGCCGTGGCGATTCTGCTATATGACTCATATGACCTCCGCCAACTCAAACGCAATTGGACGCTCTCCTTCCCGCCGATAGAGAAAATACGGGAGGCCTATGAACAACTGTGTCAACATTATAGAATTCCGATGGGCGAAGGGAAGAATACGGTGCATCCGTTTTATCTGCCAGAACATGCGCGAAACTCGCACATGGACCCGGTCCAATATTTCAACGCCCTTCAGTTTTTGGAAAAATCGGGTGTGATTGTGCTATCAGAACATCTGCGCGAGCACTCTCAAATCCACTTCAAAATGCAGGATGCCCCATTGCGTGAATTTGAGAAGGAAAATCCCGATGTTGCGGAATTCGTGCGGACAATTCTGCGCTCCTATGGCGGCGTTTTTTCGCAATATGTCGATATCGATGAACGTGTGCTAGCAGAGCGCACACAACTGACGGAAGAGGAGGTGTGCACGCAACTCCAAGGCCTGAAAGAACGTGGCGTGATTACCTATCAGCCGAAGAGCGAGATTCCGCTGCTGGTGTTTGTCCAAGACAGAATCCCCAAGGAACAGCTCTATTTTAACCCCAAAGATTATGCGGACCGCAAACAGAAGGCCGAAGAACGCATGCGGTCAGTGGAAAATTATGTCCTTTCGTCCGATACCTGCCGCAGTCGCCTCTTGCTTCGTTACTTTGGTGAAACTGATAGCCCGGTGTGCGGGCAATGCGACGTCTGCCTGAAACGCAATCGGAAACAATTGGCAGGACAGAACCCAGAATTGGCAGATGCAATCAAAAAACTTTCAAAAGAATCGAAGTTGGATAAGAAAACCATCTTCGAAAAATTGTCATCTTCTTATGATGAAGAAGAAATTGCAAATGTAATGCGCTGGTTGATAGATCAAAACGAAATTTTTTTAAAAAAGTAGCATTCCCTGTAACATTTTTCAAAAAACTTGCGTCCCCCATAAATAGAGGAGGAAAAAAACTTTTTTTTATTATTGAAAAAATGTTATCTTTGCAACTTCATTATAAAATGTATAAGAATATGAAAAAATTTATCCTATCATTAATGGCAATTTGTTGTGTGGTAGTTGGTTATTCTCAAAAAAGAACATCCGATTTCGAACTCAACCCAAAAATGTACGAGCAGTTTACGCAGGCAGAAATCAATCAGATGATGCAAACTGACTTTGCGCAGTTGTTCAAGTTGAACTACAAAATGACCAATTACGCATTGATGACCACGAAACTTCCCGACAGCAATTATCAGATGCTGGGCGGCGTTCAAAAATACGCTAATCCGGGCGTAGTAACCAATGAAAGTGAAATCGCAAGTACAGGCTTTATCAATCCGTTCCTGTATTCATTGCCACAAGATGCATACAGGGTTAATGTTTTCACCCTCAGCAATGGTTGTTACATCATGGTGCTGCCTAAAAACACCTACGAGGAGCGTGAGCAAGCACAGTTGAGTCAATACGTTTACTAATGCAAAATTTTACGACAATGAAAAAAATAGTTACCTTACTTTTCGTGTTGATGGCAGTTGCCGGAACCCAAGCGCAGGTTATCACCTTGGGTCAAGGCACGACGACCATCTTTACGGGTTGTGACATGCAAGTGTTCGATCAGGGCGGTATGACTGCCAATTACACAAGCAACAGTGACGACCATGTGACCCTCTATTCTTCAGACCCGTCACACAATGCTGTTCAAGTCGAGTTCCCTCTTTCCGATTTTGACATTCATGATTCGGATACCCTTTTTATCTATGATGGTCCGAACATGGTGGACTCTATGGTGTTGGCGATTTTGAACAACTCTTTGGTTGCAAATGTCAGTTCTCCCACATTGGCTTATGCGGCTACCGTGCGTAACTCTACGGGTGCATTGACGATTCGCTTGAAAACGGATGCGGACAGCGTTGGCTCAGGTTTCATCATGGCAACTTCTTGCGTGGCTCCTTGCCAACGTATCAATGTCATGTTCGATACTTTGTTGTCAAATAAATATCCGGTTTTCCAAGCCGATAGTTTCTATTATATTGATGTTTGCCCGTACGATACCCTCCATTTGGTGGCATACGGCGATTATCCAGACAACAACTACAGCTATAACCAAAATGACCAGACCGCTACATTCTTCTGGGATTTGGGTACGGAAGTGGATACTATTTACGGCTCCGGCGTGCTTGACCACTATTTTGTAGAAGGTCGCGGCTATGACGTTGCCCTGACTATTATGGATAGTGCAGGTTGTATCTCCAATATTCCGCAAGTGTTCAGAGTGAGAACCTCTTCCAACCCGATCACGGGCCTCGTCCCGATGCCGGAAGTCTGCTCTGGACAAGAACTTGAGTTCACCACGGGATACGACTACTTGTCCAATGTGCAGGTTGATACTATCAGTAGCCAACAAGCCACCTCACTGGCTGTCTCCGATACTATCTTCCTTCCCGACGGTCAAGACTGTGGTCAAGGTTGTGCATACTCTTCCCCGGTTGTGTTTACCGCTTTCTCGCCTTCAGCAACTATCCAGAGCGCTAACGATATCTTGTATGTGCGTTTGGCGATGGAACACTCTTTCGTGGGCGATATCTATATTAAGTTAACCTGCCCGAACAACCAATATGTCTCCATTATGAAGAAATATAACGGTGGCTCTTCTGCTTGCTCCAATACGATTCCTTCTGCAGAGTGGGGTTGGGTGACATCTGGTTCAACAGGTGCTTATTTCGGACTTCCTGTGGATGACTCCGGTGGCGGTTGTACACCTACTACTATGGGTACTTGCTGGAACTATTGCTGGTCCAATGCTACCAACCAAGGTTACACCTACGCTTCGGGTATGGGCCGCGTGTATGAAGCTTCCAATATCCATAACAATAGTATCGACTCCACCAATGTGGCCCAAATGACTCAAGTTTATCATCCAGATGGCGACTTCTCCAACCTGATCGGTTGCCCGATGAATGGTACTTGGAGTATTCAGGTTATTGATGGTTATAGCATTGATAATGGCTATATCTGCGGTTGGGAAATGGCTTTGGATCCTTCTCTGCTTCCACAAGATTGGTCCTATGACTGTACCGTGGATACCACCTACTTGGACGGTCCTGGTGCTAATGGCTCCTATGTCATCCCAGATACCGTTGGCGCTATTGACTATATTATTAATGTGGTGGACGATTTCGGTTGTGTGTATGATACCACCACCACTTTGCAGGTGACCGCTCGTCCTCAGCCGAACCTCGGCGAAGACTTCTTTATCTGCCACAATGATATGGTTACGCTTTCATCAAACTTCTCAGCACCGAATACCACTTACAATTGGAATACGGGTGATCAAACCGAAGAAATTCTCGTGCTTACCGGCGGTGAATATATCGTTGATATTACAACTGCTAATGCATCAGGTACATTGGAATGCCGTGGTTCGGATACCATCAATGTGGGCGTGTATGAGGCGCCTGTCTTTGACTACACCGATACTGGCCTGGAGGGCTGTGCACCCCTAACAGTACGCTTCGACAATAATACGACGCCTGAAAATACGAACTTCGAATGGATGATTCTAAATGAAGATGGCAACTTGGCATACAGCTCCCATTTGCGCAGCCCATCCTTCGAAATCCAAGACCCTGGCAAATATTCCGTATTCTTGCGCGCTACAACTTCTGACGGCTGCGTCGACTCCGTCATCCGCTGGAACTACATCGTCGTAAATGCTCAGCCTATCGCTGAATTTGCCGCTGACCCTGAAATCTCTCTGATGAGCGAAAACAATGGCTCTGTCCATTTTATCAACTACGCTGATTCGACTATCCTTTATGATCCAACCAGCAGCTTCTACTGGGATTTCGCCGATGGCAATATAGACTCCACCAACTTCTCACCTGACCATGTGTTCGCACAATGGGGCGACTATGATGTGAAACTCCATATCGAAACCTCTTCCGGTTGCTCCAGCGAAATCGCTCACACCGTAGTCGTAGAACAAGATCTAATCTTCCCGAATGTGATTACGCCGAATGGTGACAATGTGAATGATGTTTTCGCTATTGAAAACTTGAACACAAATATCAATTTGGAAGACCCGGATGAGTATCGTACAAATAAACTCTATATCTCCGACCGCTGGGGCAAGAAAGTGTACGAAGCTAAGAACTACGATACCTTCTCTCGCAATGGTCAAGTGGAATTGGGTGAACAAGTGTTCGATGGCTCTGGCCTTTCCGATGGCGTTTACTACTTTACATTCTATTATAAAGGTAAAGCTAAGACGGTTAAATACAATGGCTCTCTGACCATTATCCGCTAATTCTTATACAGATTATTGAAAAAAGTAGGGCTGGCGAATTTCGCCAGCCCTACTTTTTTGTACCCATATATGTATGTTGTCCCGATTTATTTTGATTTAACAGTGATTTGGGCGGCCCGGCACCGCCAACCCACCTATCCAACGCTGTGCCGTCGCGCTTTTCGCACTAACTTGCTCCCCACCCACCATGAGCAGTCAGGTGCAAATTTGCTTCCGATTTCCCCAGATGTGTTTCCATATAAAAGCCCTCGTCCACCTCCCCGCACGCAAGTAAATGTGCTTCAATCGCTGCCGCAGTCCCCATTGCGTTGCAGTCCCGCCTGGAGTCCTGAAGGTGCGACTGCTTCGTGATCCCCCCTCCCTTATTTATGGGCTAAATGGTTTCTAAATTTTAACAATATTTTGTTAATGTTAAAAAATATTAACAAATAATTATCGTATTTATAGATATTGTATCTTTGCGGCATGAAAACGAATTTGAATTTTACAAGAGGAGAGTATGTCGCGGCACTGACCATTCTGATGATTATCATGGGCAGCTACCTGTTTTATTATTTATTTGATGCACATCATCAATCCGCGGTTGATTCTACCGAACGAGCGGATGAATTTGTGGCCTTTGCAAAGGAACAGCAGAGATTGCAAGATTCCGTATATAGTGCTCGAGCTCGGCAATGGGAGCATCATCGGCCATATCTTTCGTACGATACTTTCCCGAAGGGTAGCTATCCTCCCAAAAAGCCGATGTATGAGATTGTGCGTTTGGACCTCAATCATTGTGATACGGATGAGGTGAAAACGGTCCCGCAGTTTGGCAGCAAGCGTGCTGCAGCCTTGGTTGCCTATCGCGATAAATTGGGAGGCTTTTATGATTTGTCCCAACTTAAGGAGGTGTTTTCTTTGCAAAATATAGAAGCGGACTTCCTTGCCAAGTATTTCTATGTCCACTCATCGGATGTGCAAAAAATAAACATCAATACGGCCACCTATCAGGATTTGGTGCGGCATCCCTATTTTGATGCCTATTTGACCAAGATGATTCTCAACTATCGACAGAAAAACGGGAAAATATCCTCTTTTGAGGAGTTGCAACGTGTGACGCATGCCTATCCGGAATTGATGGAGCGACTGCGACATTACGTGGTCTTTTGACCTTTGACCTTTTGCCTTCGGCTGCCGTTAGCCGTTAGCATTTTGGAGTCCCATAATTATCAATTATCAATTTTCAATTTGACTTTTTGGGAGTCGCTGTTTAAACGTTATACATTTGCCATCAAGTATGTCCCTTACATTCCCTAGTGACTTTCTTGAAACCTGAAACTTGAAACTTGAAACCTGAAACCCAGATGGTCTCCATTGCCCCTGCGCGTGCGTGAGGGATGGGAAGGGCGCCGGAGGCGGTGCGAACCTGCGTAGCGGAGTGGAGCAGGTGAGCACGGAACCCCTGGACAGCCCGACCTGGAGCGGAGCGGAAGGGCACGCCCAAGTCATTATCAATAGGGGCATAAATGTTTTTGTTGTTCCTCCCGAAAAGCGATTTTAGAAAAAGCGAAAAAATGGAATTTTTTAAGCATGGGAAGGCCCGAAATCGAATAAATTTGTGTATGTTTGCCCGCTAAAAATCCAAAGCAGTGAATATTTACAAAGCTGATTTACACACGCATACTTTGTTTTCTCCTTGTGGCGATTTGGAGATGACGCCGGACAATATTATTGCCTTGGCCTTGGAGCAGGGCGTGGATGTGATTGCCATTACGGATCATAACTCTACCCGCCATTGTCGTTTGGCGGAGCACTATTCCCATAATCGCGACATCTTTGTTTTGTGCGGCGCCGAAATTACGACGAAGGAAGAAGCGCACTGTTTGGCTTATATGCCCGATCATGAAGCGTTGGATAAATTGCAGGCCTATTTGGACGAGCATCTTCCCGATATTCCGAATAATCCGGATATCTTTGGCGACCAAGTGCAAATTGATGAAGATTTCAACATCATCTATGAAGAGCCTCGTTTGCTGACGTCTGCATTGGACCAGTCGGTCAACCAAGTGGCCGATTTTGTGCATTCCATAGGCGGACTTTTTGTGCCTGCGCATATCGACAAGACGACGACCAGTTTGATCAGCCAGTTGGGTTTCATCCCGTTCGATTTGGAATATGACGCCGTGGAACTCTCCAAGCATGGTCAGAAAGACGAAATTTTAAAAGTACACAAGTACCTTAAGAATAAGGCGTTCACAAGAAGTTCAGATGCCCATCTTCCGGATGTGGTGGGCACGGCGCCTTGCTATTTGGAACTGGAGACGCGCAGTTTTGAGGAAATAGCCATGGCCTTGCATGGCGAAAAGGGGAGAAGGGTGCTTTTGTCAATGGATGAAAAATAGACATTGCAAAACTTAATTTGGAAAATACTTTAACAACAAACCTTAACTAATAATGACAGTAAAAGAACTTATCGAAAAGATGAACCTCACGGTTTTTTGTGGGGAGGAAAATTTGGAAACTGAAATTCAGGGTGGCTATGTGTCTGACCTTTTGAGTGATGTCATGGGCTTTGCCAAAGAAGGCAATGTCTGGGTCACCCTCCAGACCCATAAGAATGTCATCGCAATTGCTTCTTTGAAGGAGTTGGCCTGCGTGCTTTTGGTGAAAGGCAATAAACCCGATGACGACATGTTGGAACAGGCTAAAGAAGAAGGCATTCCCGTGTTGGGCACCACCGAGCAGACTTTTGAAACGGCGGGTCGGATTTACCAACTTTTAAACGCATAAGCCATGAAAGATTTGTCGATGCACATCATGGATATCCTGCAGAACTCGACGCGCGCAAAGGCAACGGAAATTACGCTGGAGGTGTTGGAGGATAGTGCTAAAGACACGCTGACTTTGATATTCAAGGACAACGGTTGCGGTATGGATGAGGAGATGGTGCAAAAGGTCATCAATCCCTTCTTTACGACGAGAACCACACGCAAAGTGGGACTTGGACTTCCGCTCTTGAAGCAAAATACCGAAATGACGGGCGGCTCTATGGTGATTGACTCCAAGGTGGGCGTGGGCACTACGGTTACGGCGGTGTTCGGTCTTACCCATCTGGACACCCCGCCGATGGGAGACTTGGCGGGTACGGTCATATTAACAGTCTCGGCAAATCCAGATATCAGATTCCTATTTCATTTCAAACGTGATGAAGAGGTCGATTACTGGTTGGACACCAATGAAATTTACGAGATTTTAGATGGACTCTCTATCAATGATCCGGATGTGATTGCTTCTTTGAAGGAAATGGTAGAAGAGAATATCAAGTAATGCTGAAAAAAATGTATCTTTGCCCGCTTTTTTGAAAAGTTATGAAAAAACGGATTTTATTGGTGAGTTCATGCTGTTTTTTAGCACAGATAGGGTTCTCCCAAACTGCCATTGCTTCTGCTAATGGTGACAATATGGGTGTTCCTTATGGTGAATGTGACTGGGAAACCATCCAAAAGACGTCTTGCTACGAGAACGAAATGGCTGTTTTTTACGACACTTACAAGGTCGAAAGCAGGATAGCGTCCAACATGGCTATGGGGTGCTCCAATGCTTTTCTTGGCTACCAAATGAAAGCAGTGGTCTATTTTGCCGCATGGAATAACGATAGTCACGAAATGTTGCCAGCCTTTATCCGTTTTTGTGAAGAACTGAATGATAAATTTTCTTTTCCAATTCAATACACCCTGGTTTCTGTAGATAGGACTCTGTCTTCACACGATGCTAATTATGAGGAAGCACATATCCATGGGGTTCCGACAATCCAGCTTCATATGGAGAAAATCTCAGAAGGACAAGTGGTGGATAAGGTTGATTTGGGAGAGTTTACGGGCGAATTGAAAGAAGAAACATGGGAAGCAGAAATCTATATGATTTTTGCTCGATATATGAAGTACAGATATAGATAATTTATTGAAATGTTGATTGTTAAAACTGTAAAAGAACTCAAACAAACTGCTGTTGAGGTAAAAGCAAAAGGCTTGAAAGTGGGTATGGTCCCAACGATGGGCGCTTTGCATGAAGGTCACTTGTCCTTGATAAAAAAAGCAAGACAGGAAAATGATGTGGTTTTCGTTTCCATTTTTGTGAATCCTGTTCAATTTAATAATCCAGACGATTTAAAGAAGTATCCGCGCACCCTTGATGAGGATGTTGCTTTTATTGGAGACTACGCAGATTATGTGTTTGCTCCTTCTGTAGAAGAGGTGTTTCCGACCCAACCATCAGAGCAATATCACTATGGCAAAGTGGAGATGGTGATGGAAGGCGCTTCTCGTCCAGGTCACTTCAATGGCGTTGGTGTGATTGTCCGCCGTTTGCTTGATTGGGTGCAACCCGACAAGGCCTATTTTGGGGAAAAAGATTATCAACAGATTGCCGTTATTCGAGAATTGGTGCGCCAATG
Source organism: Bacteroidales bacterium (assembly GCA_024400815.1). Lineage (GTDB taxonomy): Bacteria > Bacteroidota > Bacteroidia > Bacteroidales > WCHB1-69 > F23-D06. The sequence goes on from JAKSMD010000007.1 coordinate 15,048, forward strand.
CAATATCCAATCTGAAATCGTCCCATGTCCGATTGTTCGTGAACTGAATGGTTTGGCCATGAGTTCCCGCAATCGCTTGCTTACACCCCATCAATTTGAAACCGCCGCTCAAATTCATCGTATTTTGGAGGAATCCAAATCTCAAAAAGATGTGCCAGAAATCAAGGCCTTTGTAGAATCTGAAATTGCAAAGATTCCGGAATTCAAGTTGGATTACTTTGAAATCGCGGAAGATGCTACTTTGCAGACGGTTCACTCCCTGGCAGAGGCCGATGGCGTCATGGGCTTTATCACCGTTTATGTGGGTGAAGTTCGCCTGATTGATAACATTCGATATAAATAGTATTTGTTAACGATAGAATCAAACTACCAAATAGAAAATGACGATAGAACTCTTAAAGTCTAAAATACACAGAGTTACTGTAACGGAAGCCAATTTGAATTATGTCGGCAGCATCACCATTGATGAAACTTTGATGGAAGCGGCTCATTTGATTGAAAACGAGAAAGTTCAAGTGCTCGATGCCAACAATGGCGAGCGTTTTGAGACTTATGTCATTAAAGGTGCAAAGGATTCAGGCGTGATTTGCTTGAACGGTCCTGCCGCCCGCAAGGTGTGCGTCGGCGATGTTGTGGTTATCATATCTTATTGCGCTATGGATTTTGAAGAAGCCAAACATTTCAAACCGTGGATTTTGTTCCCGGATAAAGACAACAAAATTAAATAAAGAAGTTACTCCTTCTTATACTCATAATCATAAACCATAACCCAGAAACCGATTTAACTATGTACAAACTGATACTTATACGACACGGACAAAGTGAATGGAACCTCTCTAACCAGTTTACGGGTTGGACAGATGTGGATTTGACTCCGCAAGGGGTAGAAGAAGCTAAGCAAGCCGGCAGAATTTTAAGAGATTCTGATTTGGACATTCGCTATACTTACACCTCTTTCTTGAAAAGAGCAATTAAGACGCTGAATTATGTTTTGGAAGAAATGGACCGCATGTGGCTGCCAGTAGAAAAAACTTGGCGTTTGAATGAAAAGCATTACGGTATGCTCCAAGGCCAAAACAAAGCCCAAGCTGTTCAAGACTACGGTGAAGAAAATGTTACGCTTTGGCGTCGTAGCTATGATGTTGCTCCGGCTCCTATTCCTGATGATGATCCTCGCCACCCTAAATATGATATTCGCTATCAGGATATCAAGTACAAGGCCGCTCGTCCAGGCACCGAATCATTGGCAGATGCTACTCGTCGTATTATCCCTTTGTGGAATGTCAGCATTGTCGAAAGTCTTCGTCAATATAAGCAAGTCCTGGTGGTGGCTCACGGCAATAGTATTCGCGGAATCATCAAGTTCATGAAGAACATGTCCAATGAGGAGATTGTAAAACTCAACATCCCTACTGGCGTGCCTTATTTGATGGAATTGGATGATGAAATGCAAGTTATCAGCGACCGTTATATCGGTCTTTCGGAAGAGGAACTCCGCGCTAAGCAAGAAAGTGTTGCCAACCAAACCAAACAGTTGGCCCACTAATTGACGCATTGGATTCTACCTATCACGCCGCATTGTCAAATGGATGATGCGGCGTTTTTTTTTCAACAGCCACCGTCTTATTCCTCCGCAGGCAGTTGCTCGTCATTGGAGAAGTAGGCGCCGAAGAACTCTTTCACGACCGTACGGATGAGAGTGTAGGCGGGAACAGCGAAAATCATCGCCAATACGCCGCCAATATGGCCTGCCATTAAAATGACAATGAAGATTTCCAGTGGATGCGTATGGGTGCGCTTGCCGTAAATAGTCGGCTGGAGAACGAAGTCATCCACCATTTTCGTGACGCAGAAGATGGCAATTACTTTGATCATCGTGGACATAAGAACGCTGGCGGCAGGACTTGCCGGAATTAAAGACACTAAGGAGATGACAATGCCGGCAATGCAGGCCAGAATAGGACCAACAAATGGGATGATGTTTAGTAATCCGCCGATGAGGCCGATTAAGAAAGCATCTGGAATGCCGAGGATGAGGCAGAGTATAAATTCAATCAGTCCAACGCATATCATATCCACAAAAACCCCGATGAAGTAGGAGGAAAGCTGCTTTCCAGTGGTGTTCAAAATGTTGGAGAAATTGTTTCGATAGCGTATGGGAATCCACTCGCGTATCATGCGGAAAAAGATGCCGTGGTCTTTGAGGGAAAAGAAGGTCATGAACAACACTGAGAAAGTGCCGATGAAGGCCCCACTGACAATGCTGAAGGTGTTGTCCACTAATTTGGACATGCTGAACTTGCTCATCTCTTCTGCCAATTGACTGGTGATGAGGTTTGAGAAGTGCTCATTGTCGTTTAAGAAGCCGAATTTCCGTAGGGTGGGGTCGAGTTTGTTCAACCACGATTCGAATTCATTGCCGATAGAGGTAGTGTCTATATTGGTAAGGGCAGATAACTCATTTATCGCAACAGGAATAAGGAAGAATCCAATGAGAAATACGACCGTTAGAATGACCAAGATGGTGATGACTGCGGCCAAAGATGTGGGGAATTGCCAGTTTTTGATTTTGATGCGGCTCAATAGGTTCATGAGCGGTTTCCCCAGAAAGGAAAGGGCGAGAGCAATCAGCATATAAACTAAAATGTCCCAAAAATACCAGCCTAAAAAGACTAGTATGCCCAAAATCAATATGATGGTGATGAAATTCTTAGTGCTGCTCATCTTTCTTGTTTTTTCTTTGTTTTGGGTTTGATTTGTTCTTGCGGCGCGGCGTTGAATTGAAATCTTGTTTGAAAGCTACAGCAACACCCGCAGTATAATTGATTTGCGCGTCGTAGATGTAGTTTTCATCTCGTTCGCCCACATAGGTGTAGGCCTTCAACTTCCATGTGCCAGCTTTGTTGATGTTGTACTCAACGCTGAAGTCGCCGTACATGTTGTTGAAACCTTGCGTGTTCTTGTCGTCATAGTACCCGATGCTCGTCTCCAAGGTGACTCGGTCTTTCAGTAGGTTTGCGCCTGCCTTAACCCCATATTCCGCAGAACTGGTTTCTGTGGCTTGGTTGTAGGTGATGCCGAAAGAACCGTTCTTGTTGGAAATCATATTGCTGAGCATGTTGTTGACGATATTGCTGAACAAGTTGAGTCCGGGCAAACCGCTGCCCGCACGGTCTGAGGAGAACATGTCGTTGGGCATAAAGTTGTTGGTGACCATAAAGTACACAAACTGCTTGGTGATATTTTCAACATTTCCTGTGTCGATAGAGGTGTAGAAAAGGTTGCGTACTTCATTGCTGCTGTTGGGCAGTTCAAAACTGAAGGTCGGGTCAATGTGCTGCATGAGCGGTCCATTCAAATGCAGGTATGCATTGACATTGACGCCGTTGCCGGAAAGGTATTCTTGGGGGACAATGTTGCTCAGGGAGGTTTTAGAACTCTTGTATGCGCTGGCATTGACAGTCATGTTCTCCAGCGGACCGTCAAATAAGATGGAACCGCCAGGCACCAATGTGAATTTGGAATTCACAACATTGTAAAGTGCTAGTCTGAAATCGCCAGAATGTAGCAGGAGGGAACCATACAGGTTTAGGTTGTCGTTGTCATTATAGGTTAGCTGGAACTTGCCGTCAGCCCGGGCATTCATGGTGCCGCCGATAGATTCCAGCAATAATACTACATCCGCCTCATTGGTGACATTGAATGTGAAGTCGTAACTGAGCGAAGTCTTTTCCTCGTTTTTTGCACTTATGACAGAGATTTCATTGCTGTTTTGGTCGGTCTCTTTGGGCTTGAAGTGGATGATGTTAGATTGCGACGCGGAGTTTGCGGAACTGACTTGGAGGTATATTTTGGTGCCTTCCAAGGTGGTAAGGTTCGGGCCCGTAAAGGAGATGTTGTTGCCTTCGCCTTCGATATAGACATCGCCGGCCGCATAGCCGATGCCGTAGAATACGGAAGTGGGCGTTTTGGGTGTGTTGAGCACCATGACTCGGTCTGTGGTGATCTTGAGACCGATTTTCATATCTTTGAACATCTTGTGTCGCACGGAGCCGTTCATGTATGCGGTGTTTCCGTCGTTGTCTTTAATCAGCATGTTGTCAAAGAAGATGCCTTGGGAGTTGAATCGTATGTCTTGATTTTGAACGATATAACTCATGCCCAATGGGGCGATGCCGATGTTGATATCGTCGGCATGTACGGTGCCGTCAAAGTAGGACGAATCAGGCGTTGCGTAGAAATTGAGCTTGCCCGATGCCTTTCCGTCGAAATGGTCGCTGAATCCGGACAAGAATGGTTCCAAAAATCCGGCGTTCAAATCGTCGAAAGTCGTGTGGACCGTGAATTTCTTTTGATCATAATTGCCATTGACTTTGGCCACGATGTTGTCTTCTTTTTGAAAATCGCGGATGTTGTAGTTGTTCAGGATATTCGAATTGAATTTCTCTTTGCTTTCAAAAACGCCGCCATTGAAGGATACTTTGTTGGTGGTGTCGAGGACAGCAAAAAGGAATACATTGCCCAATCGCTCTTCGTTGCAAACAAATCTATTGGCCAGTGCTTTGCCAAAGAGGAACATCTTGCCGTTACGGCTGCTGATGTTGACATTTGCAGATAACTCTCCGCCAAAGTCTATCTTGGCTGTCAATGGGTTGAGCACAGATAAATCCACATCGTTGATTTTCACGGTCATCAACTCCGGATGTGTTTTGTTATAGGTGCCGTCAACTTGTATGGTGCTGGAACTATCCGAAATGCGGAGGTTGTTAACGGCTATTGCTCCTTTTTGAATGTGGATGTTGTTTTCGTTGTTGAATTCCCATTTGTTGTTGTTAAGGTAAATGCCAGAATTTCGAAGTCCTAAAACGATGTCTTTATGATTCGTGACATCAGCGTATCCAGAGAAGGTTGAACTATTGGCTTCACTGCCGTTGAAATCATTTAACCAATTCAAATTGTATAGGATGGTGTCGTTGGCCACTTGCGCTTGGGCATCGATGGACTTGAATGCCACTCTGGAATCCTTGAGGATTGCAATGGCCGAGTCGGATACCAAGTGCAATCGCAGCGCTTGGTCGCCTTCGGTGTTGCCGTTGATGTTGAGTCTGTAAACGGCAACTTTGTCTCTCAAAACGAAGAATGGAATATTGGCCGTGATGATATTGTCTTTATTGTCGGAACTGACAGTCATGTCCAAGTTCGAATTGGGTGCCAAAATCAAATCTGGAAATAACAGCTGCATTACCGACCGCGTACGGTATGTGTTGAGGTGTACTTTGATGTAGCCAGATTCATCTTCTTCGGCTAGATCCAGTTTCGATTTTTTGGATTGCTTTCCTGCTGCGATTAGGGTAGGAAGGAAGTTGTGAGCGATGTTCTGCAAGGAGTCTTTGATGTCTTGAACATCGTAATTGGTTTCCAAAGAGGCATTGACTACATTGGAAGAGAAGATGAACTTGTGCGCTATGTCTGTATTGATGGTGGTAAGTCTGAATCGTTCGTTCTCCAAACTATCTTTGTCGTTGTAAATACGGATGTTGTCGCATCCTGCATAACCGTTGACGTTGTTGAGGTTGTTGCCACGCAGCGCGACAGTCAAATTGTCGAACCCGAATTTCAGTTTAGGGTTGCTTTGGGCAGCATAGACGATTTTTTCAAAACCTTTGGCTGTGGCCGAATCCACTTTGGCAAGGGCGTTGGCAATGTCGCCTGCATCAAAGTGGTCCAATGAGATGGTGCTGCGCAGGTTCGGGAACTCATCGCGCATATCTAATTCTGCGCTGATGTCGCAGTCCAAGTGTTTGTCATTGGAAGTGAGCTCGCAGGTGTATAGCTTGTTTTGGTAGTCGGCTTCAATGTTGGTATTGCGTAGATTATAGCCGTACAGATAGATTCGGCTGATGTCGCCTGAAATATGTGCTTGCAGGGTTTTGAAGTTTTCTTTGTTCAAGGCAGCAGATTTCATATCGCCTTCAACCGCGAGAAATAGGTCGGTGGTGCCCAGCACTTTGTGGTTGTTTGTAAGGGATGCCAAATTGAAATTGGGTGAAGATACGGTGCCATCAATTTGCAATGCTCCATTGTCGATGAAGGTGGACAGGTCGGCCAAAACGGGGCCTAATGCGGTGTTGAAATCGAAAGATGCGTCAAATACGGATGGCGAGCCCACAAAAGAACCTTTGATTTTGGTCTGTCCGAATTTGTTGATGGTCTTGTTGAGGCGGATGACTTTCCCATGAGGCAAATGGAATGCTGCTAATTCCGGAATGTTGACTTGACTGGAATCCAATTGAACATTGATATGCGCTTTGGAAAAATCTGTAATGTTTTCTAAAGCCAGGTCGCCATTGATCTGCGTGCCTAAGCCCCAGTGAGCGTAAAAGTCGATTAAGCGGAAGTCATTGACGGTGCCATCAAAACGACTGGCTTTGAGCATGAAGGTCTCGTCCATGCCTTTTAGTGCCGGCGCAAATCCAGCAACATCTTTCATGCATAACTGAGAAGGCCGAATTGTGGAGGTGATGCGTACGGAGTCAACAAAGTCTCCTAATTTTTTCCAATCGCTGTAAGCAAATTTGAGGTCCATGTCCATCTTGCTGTTCGGCGTTTTGAAATTCATTTTGTCGAAAATCAATGCTGTATCGCAAATGCTAAATTGGCCTTGACAGTCTGTCATAGAAAAACCGCCATACTGGTTAAATGCCAAATGCTTGAAATCAGTGGAAATGTTGACCAATTTGTTGGCGGAAACGATGAATTTTTCAGATTTCCAGTCAATATCGGCTAATTCCAAATAGCCATAATCGATGTCAGGATGACCTTTGGTGTCAAATACGACTCGACAATTGTCGTTGATGAGTACGAAACGAGAGTCTGTTAAACGTAAGTTCCGTGCTGTCAGTAGGAAAGTGCCTTTTTTCTTTTTTTCCTTTTTGATGTTTTTAGCCCAAAGTGAGATGTTTGCATTCTCTTCTCCCGCATATTTTCGCAAGACCACATCTGCATGGTCCAAATCAAGATTGCCAAATTTTAGTTTCAAAGGCTTGATTGTGAACGACAGCAGTCTGCCTTTGACCGTGCTCACCCGAATCATATCTTTGTGATGGGTGTCCTGAATGCAAACATCATGCGCTACTAGTTTCAAAGTCGGCGTGATATGCACATCCTTTATGGAAAGTTCGGTTCCCCATTTTTCGCTGATGGACTGCGTGATTTTGTTGACGGCATAGGTTTGAATGGCAGGCACAAAGAGTAATCCCACTACCGTCAAGTCGAGGAGTAGGAAACCGATCACAACCCAGAGGATTATCTTCCCGATTTTTTTACTACTTTTGCCGCTCACAATTTTTTAGTCTATGTCAGTTTACATTTTAGGCATCGAATCATCCTGTGATGATACATCTGCTGCGGTTATTGAAGATACGACAATCTTGTCGAATGTTATTGCTAGTCATAAAGTTCACGCCGAATATGGCGGGGTAGTTCCAGAACTTGCTTCTCGTGCTCATCAGCAAAATATTATCCCAGTTATCGATACTGCATTAAAGCGTGCAAAAATACATAAAAATCAGTTGTCTGCGATAGCTTTTACAAATGGTCCGGGATTGCTCGGTTCTTTGCTTGTGGGAAGTTCTTTTGCCAAGGCTATGGCGTATAGTTTGAATGTCCCGTTGATACAAGTCGACCACCTTCAAGCACATGTTTTGGCCAACTTTTTGCAAAAGCCAGAAGCACCGAAAGAAGTGCCTAATTTTCCGTTTATTTGTTTGACGGTTTCTGGCGGGCATACTCTTTTACTGCAAGTTAACGACTATTTTGATATGCAGCGATTGGGCGGGACGATTGATGATGCTGCCGGTGAGGCATTTGATAAGGCAGCTAAAATATTGGGACTTCCTTATCCGGGTGGTCCGGTTATTGACAAGTATGCCCAAAACGGCGATCCAAAAAAATTCCAGTTTTCTATTGCCCATGTGCCTGGCTTGGACTACAGCTTCAGTGGCTTGAAAACATCCTTTCTCTATTTTGTGCGCGATCATTTGAAGGAAAATCCGAACTTTATTGAAGAAAACATCCACGATTTGTGCGCTTCTATCCAATATGCCATTGTGAAATCCCTTACAGATAAACTCATTAAGGCACTGAAGACTTCACCTTGCAAAGATTTGGTCTTGGCTGGTGGTGTCTCTGCCAATTCGGGTTTGCGCAATGCGGCTATAGATGTGGCACGCCGCTATCATCGCAACATCTTCCTGCCAACGTTGGATTTGACTACGGACAATGCTGCTATGATTGCGGTATGCGGATATTTTAAATACCAGAAGAAAGAATTTGTGAATATAGATACGGTTCCGTATAGTAGTGAAAGACAAAAAGCCTAACACGCTCTAATCTCGTACGATATCAAAATCCATCTGCTTCTTGATGAGGTCAACAGCGACCACTTTGACTTTGATGGTGTCGCCGAATCGCAACGAACGACCATGGTGCAATCCAACTAAAGTGTAATTTTCTTCGTCGATGAAATAGAAATCATCGTCAAAGCTGCGCATGGGGATCAAACCTTCGCACTTAGATTCCTTGAGTTCGGCATAAATGCCCCATTTGGAAATGCCGGAAACGGTGGCCTCGAAAATCTCACCCACTTTGTCAGCCAGATATTCGGCTTGCTTGTATTTGACAGAGTCGCGTTCGGCTTGTGTGGCTTGCTGTTCCATTTGAGAGCAGTGCTTACAGTATTCCTCATACTGCTCTGGATTGACAGACTCTTTGTTGGCTAAGTAATGGTCCAACAGTCGGTGTACCATCATGTCCGGATAACGTCGGATAGGGGAGGTGAAGTGCGTGTAGTAGGGGAACGCTAATCCGTAGTGTCCAATGTTCTCGGTGGAGTAGCAGGCTCTTGACATGATGCGGATAGAGAGTTTGCTGAGCATGTCGTAGTCTGGTTTTCCCTTTTGCTCGGCAAGCATCTGGTTGAGCGAACTGCTGAACGACTTTGTGGATTTGGTGTTGAGTTCGTGCCCCAGTTTCTTGACGAAATTTTTGAATGTGTCCAACTTTTCATCCAATGGCTTGTCGTGAATACGATAAACGAAGGTGTTAGGCGCTTTCCCGTTCAAACGTTTGCGTCCAATTTTTTCGGCTACTTTCTTGTTCGCCAATAACATGAACTCTTCAATGAGCCAGTTGGCCTCTTTTTGCTCTTTAAGGTAAACACCGATAGGGTGCGATTCTTCATCCAATTTGAATTTGACCTCTTCGGTTTCAAAATTGATGGCGTTGCTGTCAAATCTCTTTTGACGCATGATTTGTGCTAACTCGTTGATTTTGAGGATGACTTCTGCCAAATCGCCCGTACCGGTCTCAATGATGTTTTGCGCTTCTTCATAGTTGAATCGGCGGTCGGAGTTGATGACGGTATGACCGAACCATTCTTTGTGAACTTTGGCGCTGTCGTCTAAATCAAAGACGGCACTATAGCAAAGTTTGTCCTCGTGTGGCCGCAATGAGCACAGATTGTTGGAGAGTGCTTCAGGCAGCATGGGGATGGTTCTATCTACCAAATAGACAGAAGTGCCTCTGCTATAGGCTTCTGCATCTATTACGGAACCGGGCCGTACATAATGCGTCACATCTGCAATGTGGATGCCGATACGGTAAAGACCGTTCTCCAGCTTTTCAAAAGAGAGCGCGTCATCAAAGTCCTTGGCGTCCGCAGGGTCGATGGTGAAGGTGGTGACAGAACGGAAGTCGCGACGTTGGTTGATCTCTTTTTCGGAAATTTCTGTCGGAATGTTGTTGGCCGCTTCTTCCACATTGGCTGGGAATTTAAGCGGGAAGTCGTTTTCGGCCAAGATGGCGAGCATTTCCACATTGTTGTTGCCCGGTTTGCCAAGCACGTGGGTGACTTCTCCTAATGGACTGCGTGTGCCTGCTGGCCAGTCCACGATGACGACTACCACTTTATCGCCCGTTTTGGCTTTCCTTAAGAGTCGCCCTGGGATGATGATGTCGCGACGGAAGAAGGCGTTGTCCGGAATAAAGTAAGCAATTCCTTTTTTGATAGAAATGGTGCCAACTAACTGCTTCTTGCTGCGTTGGATGACTTCTACTACCTGCCCTTCAGGACGTTTGCCTTTTCGTGAAGGGAAGAGAACCACCTTGACGATGTCGTTGTTGAGGGCATTGCCCAAATTGCCATCGGCGACGAAGATGTCTTCGGCTTGCGATTCGTCAGGGGTGTCCTGTTTGTCATTTTGCGGAATAACGAAGGCCATGCCGCTGCGCTTCATCTCAATCTTGCCGACCACATAATTGCGCCCGGTATCGCTATTGCCTTTGAATTGCTTGTAGTTGAGTTTGTATTTGCCGCGACCGGCTTTGACAAGCATTTTGGCATATAGGAGCTGCTCAATTTGTTCTTTGACTTCTTCGCGGCCTTTTTTATCGTAAATGCCGACTTTTGCGGCAATTTGTTTGTAGTTCAGCTTTTCGTTTTTGCCAGAAGCTAATGCTTCCAGTATTTGTTTGGATAAATTTTTCATAATTGTTATTTTTGAGGTTTATTTTGTGACTTTTGTGGTTTTCAGTTTTCCATTTTCGCTGTGGATGAACCAGGCTTCCAGTTCGGCGTGTTGCTTGACAATGGCTGAAGATTTGTCTAGACCGAGTACCATGAAAGCGGTAGCATAGGCATCTGCGGTTGCACAATCAGGGGCGATGACGGTGACGCTGAGCAGTTTTGTGGTTTCCGGTTTGCCCGTGACTGGATTGAGGATGTGCGTGTATCGTTGGCCATCTTGTTCGAAAAAGTTGCGGTAGTTGCCGGAAGTCGCCACCGCGCGATTTTGAAGTTCGAAACTTTCGTCACTATCTATCGCACCATCCGCTGTCTCAGTCGGCGTCTGGATGCCGATGCGCCAGGCCTTTCCGTTTTTGCTTCCTAAGGCCACTATCTCGCCGCCGATTTCAACTAAGCAATTTTCGTGGCCACTCTTTTTCAAAAATTGTGCCACCTTATCAACAGCGTAGCCTTTGGCAATGGCGTTGAAATTGAACTGCGTGCGCGAGTCTTTTTTGATGATCTGGTCGCCTTGAATGTGGATGTGCTCGCTGCCAACAAATTGCTTGACGGAGTCAATTTGCGCTTGCGCCACGACCTTTTTTTGATTTTCACGGCCAAATCCCCATAGTTCGATTAAAGGCTGGATGGTACATTCAAATGCACCCTGTGTCTCTTGGTTAACACGCAAAGAGAGATTTAGGATTTTAAGAAAATCTTCGTTTGGTTTGATGTTTTCGCCTTGGTTGATGCGGAAAATCAAAGAGGTGGTGTCAAAAATCGAAAAAGTGGTGTTGATGGTGTTCATGACAGAATCCACTTGCTTCGGAAGACGGGAGTCATATTCGCCCACATAGGAAATGTGATAAACGGTTCCAAAAATGCTTCCTTCAAATTGTTGCACGGATTGTTGTTGGCAGGAAATGAGCAAAATACTGCAACAAATGATGCTGATTTTTGCGAAAATAGCGGTAGATTTTGATTTGTACATAGCATATATTTATGAATGCAAAGATACTGAAATTTTGTGTATATTTGCCGCTCAAACTAAATATCTATGAAAGTACATTTTATTGCTATTGGTGGTAGTGCTATGCACAATTTGGCTATCGCCTTGCACCTCAAAGGGTATCAAGTTACCGGCTCAGATGATGAAATTTTCGAACCCGCGAAAGGAAGATTAGCAAAATATGGCATCCTTCCAGATTCTATTGGCTGGCATCCAGAAAGAATAACGCCCGACTTGGACGCGATTATTTTAGGCATGCATGCCCGCATTGATAATCCAGAACTGCTTCGAGCAAAAGAACTTGGATTGAAAATATACTCTTATCCAGAATATCTGTATGAACAAAGTAAGGATAAAACGCGTATTGTCATTGGCGGTAGCCACGGCAAAACGACCATTACGTCTATGATTATCCATGTGCTGCAACAGAACCATATTGACTGCGACTATATGGTTGGGGCTCAACTTGATGGGTTTGAAGTGATGGTGAAACTTTCTGAAGATGCTCCGATTATGGTCATTGAAGGTGACGAATACCTGACCTCTCCGATTGACCGTCGCCCTAAATTCCATGTCTATCAACCGACGATTGGCATTGTGAGCGGTATCGCTTGGGACCATATCAATGTTTTTCCAACATTTGACATTTATGTGAAGCAATTCGAGATTTTTGCCAATATGATTCCAGAAAATGGCAAGTTTATCTATTGTGAAGATGATGCCGAATTGCCAACTTTGGCAACTAAGGTTAACGGAACGACAAAGCAACCTTATGGCGTTCATCCTTACCATATTGAAGATGGCGTGACATATTTGGAAACGCCATATGGAGAATTTCCATTGCAGATTTTCGGTCGCCATAATTTGACCAATTTGAACGCCGCACGCTACGCCTGTGCCGCTGTCGGCGTATCCGAACTTGATTTCTACAAGGCCATCTCAACCTTCAAGGGCGCGTCCAAACGTCTGGAATTAGTGGCTTGCAGTGGCAATTGCGCTGTCTATAAAGACTTTGCTCATTCACCTTCTAAATTGAAAGCGACCATCTCTGCAGTAAGAGAACAGTTCCCCAATAGGCGCTTGATTGCTTGTATGGAATTGCATACGTTCAGCAGTCTGACGGAGGCGTTTTTAGCGCAATATGCAGGTGCAATGGATGCTGCAGATACAGCAATTGTTTATTTTTCTCCCGAAGCGATTCGATTGAAGAAACTCCCGCCAATCTCTTCAGAGATGATTATGAAGGCCTTTGGTAGAGCGGATTTGCTGGTTTATAATGACTCTAAGTTGTTGAAAGAAAAATTGTTAGCGTTTGATTTCAAGGATGCTGTGTTCCTGATGATGTCATCTGGAGATTTTAACGGTATCAATGTTAACGAATTAGGTGAAAAAATTATATCTTTGCGGGCTTAATTTTAAAACAACTTAAAAATAATAAGAACAATGAAAAAGCTTAGTTTATTTGTATTGTTGGTCGCAGCGTTTGTTATGGCTAATGCTCAACCAAAAATCCAATTTGACAGCAACACTTACGACTTCGGAAAAATTAAGGAAGAAGGTGGTAAGGTGACTGGTAGATTTGAATTTACTAATGTCGGTGATAGTGACTTGGTATTGGTAAATGTTCGTCCAGGTTGCGGCTGTACGGCTGCAAACTATTCTCATGATCCTGTGGCTCCTGGCCAAAGAGGTTACATTGAAGCAACGTATAATCCGTATAATCGTCCGGGCGTATTCAACAAAAATATCCGCGTCACGACAAATGAGCCGCAATTTAAGACAGAAGGTCAAGCTGCTCCTCACATGATTTTCATTAAAGGTGAAGTTATTAAACGCCCGCCTACAGAATTTGAAAAAGCCGGTTATACCAAAACTTCAGGTATGGCTCGTTTCTATGAACCAAATGTTTCTATTAGCATTTTGAATACGGAGGTTTCCCGCGATACTTTCAAAGTCCGCAACTTCTGGACAAAGCCGGTTTCCTTTACGATGGAGCCCAAAAATTCTTTTGTGAAAGAAGTATATAGAAGCTTTGGCAATGAACTTCAACCTGGCCAGGAAGGTTTTATCGTTTTGGAATACGATGCAGCAGCTCGCGCTTCTTTCGGCCAATTGAAAGATATTGTTACTTATACGACCAACGATTCTTTGGAATCAAAGAAACACATTCATTATGCGGTTAACATTAGTGAAGATTTTTCTAAATTGTCTGCTAAACAATTGAAGAATGCACCTGTTGCTGCATTGAATATTACCGAATACGATTTCGGTCAAGTTCAAAAGAATTCTCAAAACAAAGCAACCTTTACCATCACCAACAATGGTAAGAGCACTTTGATTCTTAGAAAAATGGATGCAAGTTCCGGCTATTACAAAGCATCTGCAGATAAAAATGAAATTCCTGCTGGTGAAACAGCAACGGTAACGGTGACGTTCAAAGCAACCTCCCGCGCTGGGGTTCAAAAAGCTACTTTGGAAATTATTACCAACGATCCGAATAATCATCATCAAGTCATTAATTTGAAAGGCCAAATTTTGTAAGGCCTGACTATCTATAAAAAACGGGACTCAATGGCAATTGAGTCCCGTTTTTTTTTACCGGTATATGTTTAACTTTCTTCTTTATAATAGATTTTGTAGAACTTTCCTTTCTCATCTTCACCTTGTTCTAGGAGATTCTGGCTCCCATGAATGTAGATGTGGAAGTTTTTGTCCAGTTTGATGACGCTTTTGAACCCCTTTGATTGCTTTTTCACAGCACTTTCAGAGATGTCAAATTCTTCCGGAAATTCAATGTTGTTGTCATTGGAGAACTGCTGTTTGTAACTTTGGAATCTTTCGATGATTTCGGGCTGTTGCATGACTTCTTGGTTGAATTCATCTATAGTGAAGGACTCTTTCTCTTTAAAGAATGTGACGGAATCATTCAGTATGGAGGCCTGTTCCGCTTTGGATAATTCGAATTCTTCGGGCAATTCGTTCAATACGAAACTTTTGGTTAAGGCCATGATGTTCTGTGTGTGGAAATACTCGTCTTGTTTGGGCGTCACATGTAGAAAGTCATCTACCCAATATTGGGCTTCTGTACTTCGGTTCGTGTTGTCAACTACAGCCACCGTGAATCCGCGTTCTCTTTCTTGGTCGAAAATGAGACAGCCCTTGTCTAATTTCTTAATGTTGACGCCTTGCTCGCTTTCTAAAACGAAGTCGTCATCGTCTTGTTTAACTCTTAAGAAGGTGTCTTTGTTTTCTGACTTGAAAATGCCCACGGCGTCAACGGATTCTCCGTCCAAGTAGCAGTTTTCAAAATATACAGTGTAGAAATCACCTGGTTTGATATTCGGATGCTCGCTCTTTTCGTACAGGTGCTTTGCGATGTGACAGGATTCCTCGTACAAATGGTTTGGGTCGTCAAAAATACGTCCCACATAGGCATAAACTTCGTTCATACTGAGATCTGTGTCATGCGAAAATTGATAGTATTCTTCAGATTTGAATGGGGAAAGGAAGAAGTTGGCTAAAATCTGGCTGAGGTTGTCGTCCAGAAATAGTTCGTGCTGGCTGAAACGGCATCCTTCATCTTCGTATTTGTTGCCGACTTTGTGTAGGGCGGCGGCGGTAATGACCGCGTCTTCATTATGAATCATAGGAATAAATATTATGGTCGGACAATGCCCAAGAACGTGAGGTAGTCGTTGATTTCATCTACTAAAATGTTTTTGCGGATCACGCGTTTGTCTTTGTCCAAAAGATACATATAAGGTATTGTACGTGTTTCGTACAAGGATTTCTCTTCAATAGTCTGGTCGAAATTCCAACCGTGGCGGTAATTTTTTGCTGCTTCGCCACGTATGTAATATTGCCAGATTTTGGCGTCGTTTTCTACATAAATTGTTAACACATTGAGCCGCCCGCTGGCGATAGCGTCATTGAGGACATCGTTTTGGGCTAAACGACGTCTGACTTCTAAACAGGTATGGCAGGTCGGGTTATGAAACAGCAACAAAGTGTATTCGCTTTGGAAACCGTGTAGATGGCTGGTGTCGCCGTGCTCATCTGCGAATCGGAAGTCTGTGGCAATGCTGCCATCTACATTTTTGTTGAGAGTGGCTAATTCGTGCTCGTAGTACACTTTCCGTTTTTCTTCGAGATTCGGCAGGGTTAGCACTTCTTGTAATAGTTTGATATAGGTGTGTTCAACTTTGTAGTTGGACATGTAAAATCCCAAATCGCGTTCCAGACGGTCGAAAAAGAGTAGGTAGGAAGTCTCATTGATACGAGCTGCTTGAAGGGCCTTAACTACAAAGGTGTCCAAGTCGGGTCTGTCCCATTGATATATCATCTCGCAGAAATTTTTGAACTTTTTTTCTGCCACGGGCGTGTTGAAAAATCGTGGGTCGTTCCAAGGGAAATTGTCGAAATAGTGCTCTACGACAAATGCCTGTGCTCTTCTTGGGTCATTGTAATACGCCGTTGGTAAGTCTGGTGTGGCTTTGTTGATGGCGACAATAGATGCTAAAACGGTATTCGGGTTGTCTTGGATGACTTGCTGCTCGTAGTCACTCTGTGCTTTGGCAATTCGTTGGGCTCTTGCTGTAAGCGAATCCACCAAAGTGCGAAGCATGTATTGGGGGAGTTTTTTGGAATGATTGAATTCTTGGTCCAAAGACGCCATCTGCGCTTGGAAATAATTCATTTTGGCAAGATATTCCACATAATGTGTGTTTTCGGGATTGCTCTCAAAAGAAAGAATGCCATGATCGATGTTGATGGTTAACTTTTGCTTTTTTTCGTTTGAGACGAGGAATGAACCTATATTGCTGGAGTCTGCCGTAATCCAATACATACCAGGCTTTAGCGGTTGCTTTCCTTTGAAAACAACTTCTTTGCTGAAGGGCATAGCAAGGTTGGTTCCTGATTTTTTCTGCCAATTAAAGCTCTGAATTTTGATGGAATCACAAACGGCACCGTCAACACGGATGTGAATGTCCATTTGAGCATTGCTGTGAAATAGGAATAGGGTTGCTAAAGCGAAAAAAAGAATGCGTTTCATAGCAATTAATTGAGGATGTTCAACATTTTGATTTCGTCTTCCAATACGGTTTCCATCACATTCTTTTTGAGGATGCGTTTGTCTTTGTCTAAAATGAACATGTACGGAATGGCGCGAGTGTCGTATAGGGCATTCTGTTCAATACTTTGGTCAAAGTTCCAACCATGCATATAGCTGGGGTTGGCTTCGTTGGAGTGGATGTAGTTCTTCCAAATTTCAGCATCATCTTCGAAATAGACGGTAAGCACTTTGAGTCTTCCGCTGGCAATGGCTTTGTTGAGGAATGGGAAATTTGCCATCATGCCACGCACTTTTTGGCAAGTCGGACAGGTCGGATGCTGAAGGTAGAGCAATAGATATTCCGCTTGGATGTCATGCAGCGTGGTGGTGTCTCCTGTGTGGGTGACAATTTTGAAGTTGGGCGCAATATCCCCCACATGGTTTTTGTCGATGACGCCTAACTCGTAGGTGCAGTGGCGCTGACGATTGCCAGGCAATTTGCTGATGGTCAGCATGTCTTTAAGCATCTTTATGTAGAGACGCTCGATTTTGAGTGGAGAACCATGGTCGCCGAGTATCTTTTCGACTTCATCGAAAAATGCAAAGTAAGTTGCCGTATCTATTTTGGCTGATTGAAGTGCGTGCATAACATATTGGTCGAATTCCGGACGCTGCAATTGTGAGATGATAGAGCAGAATTCTTTGACTTTGTCTTTGGCAATAGGCGTGTTGAAAATGTAAGGATAGTCCCACGGAAAATTGTCAAAATAATGACTTACATAATATTCTTGCATTTTCATGCGGTCCGAAGCAATCTCTTTCGTGGGTTGTGGTATCTCGATGCCGCATTGGACAATTCCTGCCAATGTCGTATGCGGATTTTCGGCGATGACTTGACGCTGATAGCGTTCTTTTTCAGCAGCAATGCGTGTGGCTTTAGCATTCAGGGTGTCCACAATGGGCCCGAGCATGTACTGGGGCAATCTGCTTTTGGCATCTTGAAACTCTTGGTTGAGACCTTGCATTTGCGCATCAAAGGTTTGGACATGGTTGAGATAATCCTTATAGTGTTCGTTTTCTGGCGTTTCGGAAAAAATCACATCCGAATCCGTGATTTGAATGCTGAAATCTTGTTTGCTATTGGGCGAAATTAGGAACGCTCCCCCAAGTGTTTTGTCGAAAAGAATCCAATAGATGCCCGGATGCAGTGACTTTTTTGTGGAAAGGACGGCCGTGTTGGAGAACTTCTGCTCTAGAATAGGACTGAACTCTTGCTCTGTGTCGTAGGCCTGGATCTTCAAACTGTCATACGATTTTTCTGTATCAATTTTAATCGTGATTTTAGCTTGCCCAAAGCAAAGACTTTGGAGAAGTAGGAATCCAAGAAAAATATATGCGGAACGTTTCATGTTATAGTGTTTAATGTTGTAGATTGTCGATTATTTGAAATGCTTTGCCGAAGTTGGCAGATATGTCTGAAGCGATAAGACTCCTATAAGATTGTGTCTCGCTATACAAATCTCCTGCCAAGCCATGAATGTGAACGCCGATGATGGCAGCTTCGGCGGAGGAGTATCCTTGTGCTTTTAGGGCCAGAAGCAAACCGGTGAGCACATCTCCGCTGCCGGCGGTAGCCATGCCCACATTGCCCGTCAAATTGAAATATTGAGTGCCATCGGGCAGGTTGACAATCGTATGATGCCCTTTCAATATAAGCACAACCCCGTATTGCATCGCAAAATGACGCGCTTTTTCTGCACGGTCGAAGTCGTTCTCGGCAACGCCCGTTAAACGTTCGAATTCTTTAGGATGCGGCGTGAGAATGCTGTTGGGAGGGAGAAAGGCTATCCATGTCTTATGGTTGGCCAGCATATTGAGGGCGTCGGCGTCTAGGATGATGGGGGATTGAATACTGTCGAGCACATCCTTGATGAGATTGGTGGCTTGGGCACTGGTCCCCAAACCGGGACCAATAGCAAGAGCGTTGATAGCAGACAGCTTTTCCCAATCAATACGACTAACGGAATCGGGATTCTCGTCCTTGCTTAAAATGGCTTCTGGTAAAACGGCAGGGAGAATTTGGATGACATTCTCGGTGGTGTGGACGGTCAACTTGCCAATGCCTCCGCGCATGGCAGCGGTGGCCGACATGATAGCCGCCCCAGGCATGTTGCCGCTGCCCGCAATCAAAAGCCCGTGACCAAAAGTTCCTTTGTTGGAATAGGGGTGGACATCTCGTAGCATACGAGATACCAACTCTCTGGTGATGAGATAATGTTGGCCGCATAAATCCCTTGGCGGAAACATCTGTATATCTATGATGCGGACGTCTCCGTAGGCCGCAAATGCTTCACCCATCATGAAAGCAAGTTTCGGGTATTGTATGGCCAGGGTGGTGTCTGCCATGACTATCGCATTTTGCATTGGCGTGTGCTGGTCGCAAAATAGCCCGGATGGAACATCAATGGCAATAGTGTATGCGTTTGCTTTGTTGATAGCTTCGATGGCTTCCTTGTGGGCGCCTATAGCGGGTTTGTTGAGCCCGATGCCGAAAATGGCATCCACTATGAGACTGTCGTCAGGAATCTCAATAGGATTTTCTAAAGGCCAAAAGAGGAGGTTGGTATGGGGACTGCTTAGGAGTTCTTTCCAAAGGTTGAGGTTTGCCTCCATCTCTGGACTATAATGCGGTTGCGTGCTTTGGCAAACTACAACTGTAATGTCGAAACCATGCTCAGAACAATGCGCTTGAAGTTTTCTAGCAATGACTAAGCCATCTCCGCCATTGTTTCCTGTGCCGCAAAAAACAAATAAGGAAGGCCAATCCATACCCCGCATGATGGAAAGAACATGTTCGGCACACGCACAACCAGCTCGTTCCATCAGCTGAATGGACGGAATAGGTTCATGCTCCATCGTGTGCTGTTCGCATTTTCGCGTTTCTTCCACGGTGGGGAGAAGGTAAGAACTTTCACTTGCGTAGTCTTCCATAGAATGAAAATTTAAGAGGGCAAAGATACAATTTTATAAGATTCCTTCTTCGTGAAAACTGAAATAGCATTCCTTATGTATGATGATGTGGTCTAAAAGATTGATGTTTAGTATTTTTGATGCGTCTTGAATCTGTTTGGTTAAAAATCGGTCATCTTTACTCGGACGTACTGAACCGGAAGGGTGGTTGTGGCAGACCACAATGCCCGTGGCGGAGTTCAATAATGCGTTTTGTATGATAATTCGAACATCAACCGTGGTAGAGGTTATTCCGCCTTTCCCAATTTGCTGTGTGGCAATGATTTTGTTGGACTGCGAGAGATAGATGACCCAGAATTCTTCGTGCTTGAGATGGGCTATTTTGTCTTGCATGATAGATACGACGTCATTGGCATTATGGATATGCTGTTCTTGTCGAACGCTTTCGGAACGAACTCGACGGTCAAGTTCAAAGGCGGCCAGTAGGGCAATGGCTTTCGCTTCGCCGATGCCTTTGATTTTTAGCAGTTCCTGTAACGGCATGTCGGATAGGGTTGCTAAGCTGTTATGGCAAGTTGATAGCAGACGCTTCGCCAAAGCAACGGCATTTTCTGACGAGGTGCCCGTACGAAGAAGAATAGCGATGAGCTCGGCATCGGATAGCGATGACGCGCCTTTTGTGAGGTATTTCTCACGAGGACGGTCTTGAGAACTCCATTCTGAAATGGTGAGTTTGGTCGGCGTGTGTGTCGTGTCCATTAAACGGTGTGCTCCCGTTTCAATAAGTACGGAAGCAGAATTTGATCGAAACCTTGAGTGATGTCGGCAGGAATGACGTCAATTTGGTATTGTCCGCATTTGACTTGGATTTCGTGGAAGTAGTCGTGGATGGTCTTTTGATAGAACTCTCGGATGTTGTTGGCGTGAACTTTGACCTCCTCGCCGGTTTCCATGTCAACAAAGCGGTACAATCGATTTTCAAAGGCGAAGTCGTATTCCAAACTGCGGTCGAACGTGTGGAAAAGCAATACCTCATGCTTGTTGTGGCGTAAGTGTCCTAATGCCAACATTAACTCTTCTAGATTCTTTTGGGACTCGAGCATGTCGCTGAAGATGATGACCAAGGAACGACGGTGAATCTGCTCTGCAATTTGGTGCAGCGTGTCTGTAACCATGGAACCGCGGCGTACATCCTGGCCGATAGGTTGCAAGATTTTTTCCAATTCGCGGTAAATCATCTTTTGGTGGGCGTCACCCCCGCGCGCTTGGGTGTGCAAATCCAATTTGTCGGAAAAAACACTCAATCCAACGGCATCTCGCTGACTTTTGAAAATTTGCATTAAAATGGCTGCGGCATAAACGGAGAAAAAAATCTTATTAGGCGCTGCTAACGAGTACTTGTCTCGGAATGGGAAATACATGGAGGATGAGTTGTCAATGATTAGGTGGCAACGCAAATTCGTCTCTTCTTCGTATTGCTTGACAAATAATTTGTCTGTTCGAGCGAATAATTTCCAGTCGATATGTCGAATGGGCTCGCCCGTGTTGTATTGTCGGTGCTCGGCAAACTCAACGGAGAAACCATGCATCGGACTGCGGTGCATTCCCGTGATAAATCCTTCAACTACCTGTTTCGCAACAAACTCAATGTTGTCGTACTGCGTGATTTTTGTTAAATCTATATTGTATGCCATGTTTTCTTGAATAATGGGCGGCAAAGGTACGATTTTTATGCTTGCTTTTGCTCGAATTTGCTATTTTGAAATAAATTCACTCCAAACTTCGCGAAATTCTTCGGTGAATCTGAGCGTGATTGGGTCTTCCTCATAAATGTTATCTAAGGAGAATAAAATGGGAGCCTTGCCACTTTCGTAAAATAGTATGCTCGGAAAGGAATTGCACAGTTTGAAAATGTAGCGTGGGTAATGTGCGTAGCGTCTTGGATTACTATAATATAGCTCAAATGGACGCCGTAAATACCTCTTGAGCTCTTTTGATAGTTCGTGCTCTTGCAAAGCTCCCGGTATGAAAGGATATAGGATGCCAATGTTCACCGTGCTGTCCACATCGTTCAGGATGGTAAGCAGACTGTTCCGACAGGCAGAACATTCTAGTTCGTTGTTTATCAGCAGTATGTTTTTTCCGACAGGAAGGTTGGCAAGCGACAGATATTGCTGCGCTGCATTTTGAAAAAACGGCTGCGTGACAGGGTGGCTGTTTCTGTATGTCATGATCCTGATACTAGGAACTGGATCGTGCTGCCTGAAAAACTTCTCTTGCAGAATGCGGTATTCGCCCGGCTTCAGACCGGTCCAATGGATGGTGTCGTCCAGGACCAGCTCTATTAGACGGTCGTTCCAGCTGATGCGTGCTTTGTCTGCGGTTAGGTCGTATAAGTTGAATGGAAAACGGTGGACGGTGTACGCACTGTCTGTGTTGTCGCGTGCAGAGTATATGGAAGCATTTCGGGCGGAATCTAAGATTGCATATTTCAAGGTGGAACGGTGCGAAACGGTGTCGAATTGCGTGTAGTACATGAGGTAGTCGCCACCTATGGGAAAGACGACTTTCGGGTATGAATAGCGGAAGATGTCGTTCATGGTAGCATGGATGCGCTCAATGCCATAAGGAACAGACATGCTCTGCTGGATGTATTCGTCCTCAAATGGGTGCCAATGGGGTAGAGGAAAGGATACATCTTCTATCCAAGTTCCATCAAGTGCATATTTCTTTAGGAGCGGCTTACGGGTACTGAGGAAGTAAACATATTGCTCATCGCGGAAGAGATACCGATTGGGATTCGCCTGTACGACATGCGGAACTTCGTATGGCAAATCTCGTATGAGTTCTTCTTTCCCATTGGCCAGGTTCACCCGAAACCAATGGTACCCAAAATCGTGGTCCTCTTCGAAAAAGTATAGTTCCCCCAAGTGCATATAATTGTTTTTTATGTTTGGATGAGCATACAAGGTGTCGTACTCAAATTGGTTGATTTCGTTTTTATGGTAAATAAGTACATTGTCTTGTACGGAAATGGTTAGGGTGTCTCCCGTAATCCAGAAATCGGTTATCCAAAACGTTCGAACTAGATTTTCAGCATCGAGGGAACTATGAGGTAGAGACAGTGTGAAAACAGTTTGCATATAATCGTTCAAAGATACTGCATATAACAAGGCCTGATAACCCTTGGATTTGTCTTGAAAGGCCTTGGCGTCAATGTAATAGAAACTTCCTTCGCAAACATTGCATTTAAGGAGGGACAGGTTTTCCGGAATATTTGTTTCGTCAATCCTAATCGTTGTGTCAAGGTCAAATTGGCTTCCAATCCAAGATTGTCCATTGGCCAATAAGGAGGTCAAGAGCAGTATTGCAAGCGTGATATATGCATTTGTTTTCATGAAAGTGCTATTTCGTGTTTAAGATGTTTGATTGGGAAACATAAATGTTCATGGTCCCCTCGCCGTCTTTGGTGTAGTTCCAGGTGGCGTTGACAAAGTAAGTGTCAAATCCTTTGCGAGAGGTGCGGGCGACCGCTACGGTTTTGGATCTTCTACCGGAATAGACACCCTTGCTGCCATCCAGTTCGCTTTCAGCTATAAGTTCGTTGATGGCGTTTGTGATGGCGATTTCAGCATTCTCACTTAACACTTCCGGAATGGCCGTGGACGGGTAGGTGCTGAAACGCGGAAGTCTGCAGGCGCTGAAACCACTGCCAAAACAGTTGAGCTGAGCCGGAACGCCCTCTACGTCGGATGTCGTGTAGGTGATTTCGTTGTAAAGATTCAACCATGCCCAAAATCCACCATTGGATTTGTGGACGATGACGTTGGGTTGACCTTCGGCCATGGTGCCGAGGACAATGCTGATCATGCTTAAAAGAAGGAATAACTTTTTCATTGTTTTTTGTTTTTGTGATTGTTTCTTTTGTTAAGAATGGTTTTTCCCGTTTCGTGGGTGGGCATAGCCGGCTACGTGATTGTCGGTCAACCTGGTTGACGTTAATCATTTTTTTGTGTCTTCTTGTGGCGTTGCTTTTGTTATTTATTAAACTATTGTAAAACCAGTTGGGGTGCCAGCCCATTCTTGTTTTGTTTTGCGATACAAAAATACAACGAGGAAATGTGTTTTGTTGTGCTTCTGTAAATTTTTTTTCATGTTGATAATAAATAAGTTGTTAAAAATAGATGTTAAATTTTAACAAACATTTGTTAAAATTAAATGGCTTATTTGGAAGTTTTTTGTCTTTTCTTTGTAAAAAGTGGTCGTGTCCGGCGTCGGTGCTCTGTTGGGGCAAGGTGGCAAACTGTGGATAACTTTTTGCGTCGGGATAACAGATTTTTTGTGTAACTTTGCGCCCTCAATTTTAATACCTATTCGTATGAAACACAATCTTGTTATTATGAGCATTATTACGGTGGGCGTAATTGGCGCTGCCTGTCACAAAAAAACGGAAGACGTCTCCCTGAAAGACAATCCTTTTATGAAAGAATGGAATACCCCATACGGCGTTCCTCCTTTTGATGAAATTAAGAAAGAACATTATCTCCCGGCTTTCCAGGAGGGCATGAGACTGCAAAAGGAGAATGTTGAGGCTATTGTGAATAGTACGGAGGACCCAACTTTTGCCAATACCATTATTCCTTTGGAATACAGTGACGAACTGCTGAATAAGGTCGCCTCTGTGTTCTTCAATTTGGTGGAATGCTGCAATGATGAGGAAATGGAACAGCTGGCAGATACGATTATGCCGATGTACACCCAGCACAGCGATGATATTATGCTGAATGATAAACTTTTAAAAAAAGTTAAAAAAGTATATGATAATAGAAAGAAGGAGAATCTGAATCCGGAACAACTTCGTCTTCTTGAAGAAACCTATAAGGGCTTTGTCCGTGGCGGTGCGAATGTCCCAGTTGAAAAACAAGAGCGCTTTCGCGAAATCAATACGAAATTGGCGTCCCTTACTCAAAAGTATGGCAATAATGTGCTGAAGGCAACCAATGATTATACTTTGGTCGTTTCTGATGTGAAGAGATTGGAGGGCCTTACCGAACAACAACTCGACAATGCAAAGCAATTGGGCAATGAAGATGCTAAAACAAAAGGCAAGTACGTCTTCACACTGGATATGCCGACACTTGAGCCGTTCTTGATGAACTGCAAGGATAGAGCACTCCGCAAGGAAATCTGGACTGCTTACGCCAATCGCTGTTTGGGCGGCCAATACGATAATACTAAAATCATTAACGAAATTGTTAACCTTCGTCTTGAAAAAGCACAAATTTTGGGTTACGACAACTATGCTAACTATGTGCTTGATGACTGTATGGCTAAGAATGCCGAAAATGTGTACCAGCTTTTGAATCAAGTCTGGACACCGGCCATCGCAAAAGCTAAAGAGGAAGCTGCCCTCTATCAAAAGATGATAGATAAAGAGCGTGGCGGATTCAAGTTGGAACCGTACGACTGGCGTTACTATAGTGAAAAACTTCGTAAAGAAAAGTACGATTTGAATGATGAGGATATCCGTCCGTATTTCTCACTCGATACGGCTCAAAAAGGTCTATTTATGGTTTGCAACAAATTGTATGGTTTGACCTTCAAAGAGAATAAAGACATTCCTGTTTATCAGAAAGATGTTAAGGTTTATGAAGTAATTGACAATAATGAGGTCATCGCTGTTGTCTACATGGATTTCTTTCCTCGGGCTAGCAAGAGAAGCGGCGCTTGGATGACGAATTTCCGCGAACAATATTATACTCGCGACGGGAAGAATATGATCCCTGTCGTATCTCTGGTGTTCAATTTCACAAAACCTTCTGGCAGCAAACCTTCTATGCTGAACATTGATGAGGTTCAAACGATGTTCCATGAATTCGGCCACGCTTTGCATAGCATCCTTTCCCGCTGCCACTATCGTTCATTGTCAGGCACTAATGTTCCACGCGATTATGTTGAAATGCCTTCCCAATTTATGGAGCATTTTGCTTTTGAACCGGAAGTGCTGCAACTCTATGCCAACCATTACGAAACGGGTGAAAATATTCCCGATGCTTTGATTCAAAAGATGGAAGCTGCTGCAACGTATGGCCAGGGCTTTATCAACACGGAACTCTTGGCTGCATCTTTGCTCGATATGGATTATCATACGATTACAAAGAAAACAGATGTCAAGTTGCCTGCTTTTGAAAAAGAACATTTGTCAAAAATCGGTTTGATTTCATCCATTATTTCCCGTTATCAAAGCCCGTACTTCCAACACATCTTCTCTGGCGGTTATGGTGCCGGCTACTATAGCTATACTTGGGCCGCTGTGCTGGATAATGATGCTTTTGAAGCATTTAAGGAAAATGGCGTTTTTGATAAAGCTACGGCTACGGCCTTCAGAACCAATATTTTGGAAAAAGGCAATACGGAAGATGCTATGGATTTGTATGTCGCATTCCGCGGCAAAGAACCTTCTATTGATCCGTTGTTGAGAAATAGAGGCCTGAAATAAATCGAAAAGATTAAAATCATAAGATATCAAACTATGAAGTGTGCGACAGAGCAGTTGCCATTTCATAGTTTGATGTTTATATAAATAATATAGTATATCATGAATGACATTCAGGAACAGATAGCACGACTTTCGGAGGAAATCCATCGCCACAACTATTATTATTATATGTTGGATGATCCCAAAATCAGCGATTACGATTTCGACTGCCTTTTGCAAAAACTGATTGATTTGGAAAAGCAGTATCCGGAATATGTGCTTCCAGACAGTCCAACGCAACGGGTGGGTGGTACGATTACAAAACAGTTCGCAAGTGCGGCCCATATCTATCCGATGCTTTCTTTGGGAAACACCTATTCGGAAGGCGACCTGAATGAGTTCGATGCCCGTGTGCGTGCTCTTTTGGATGGTTCTATGGAGTATGTTTGCGAGTTGAAATACGATGGCGTGGCTATCAGTTTGATATACGAACAGGGTGTGCTGGTCCGTGCCGTAACGCGCGGTGATGGCACGCGCGGTGATGTAGTCACCGATAATGTTAAGACGATTGGCTCCGTTCCGTTGCGACTAATAGGCGATTATCCAGATATGCTTGAAGCGCGGGGCGAAATCATCATGCCATTTCAAAGTTTTGAACAACTGAATGCCGAGCGGGAAGAAATTGGCGAACAGCCGTTTGCAAATCCGCGTAATGCCGCTTCCGGAAGCTTGAAACTGCAGAATTCTGCTGAGGTCGCCAAACGCGGACTGAGTTTCAAACTTTACTATGCTTTAGGGGAAAATTTGCCGGAAAACAATCATTACGACAGATTGCGGAAATTGCACGAATGGGGATTCCGTTTTCCTGATGTGATGGAAAAGAAACCGGATATTCAGGGGATTATGGATTTTGTCCATATTTGGGATGTGAAGCGTAAAGAACTGCCGTTCCCTATCGATGGCATCGTGATTAAAGTCAATGATTTTGCACAGCAGCAGCAGGTCGGCTCGACAGCGAAAAGTCCGCGTTGGGCGATTGCCTACAAATTCAAGGCAGAACGTGTGTCAACGCCGCTCCTGAGTGTGGATTTCCAGGTCGGAAGGACGGGCATTGTGACCCCCGTGGCGAATTTGAAACCCGTGAACTTGGCCGGTACGGTGGTCAAACGCGCCACTTTGAACAATCGCGATTTTATGCGCGATATGGATATTTGCGAGGGCGACTATCTTTTCGTTGAGAAAGGCGGCGAAATCATCCCCAAGATTGTGGGGGTGAATATGGAACATAGACAGATGGATGCTTCACCCGTGCCTTTTGTGGAATATTGCCCGGTTTGCGGTTCTCAACTCCAGCAGAATGAAGGCGAGGCGGGCGTGTTCTGTCCCAATGAATTGCATTGCGCCCCTCAGATAAAAGGACGTTTGGAGCATTTTATCTCCCGTAAGGCCATGAATATTGATTCCTTGGGCGAGGGCAAAATCGATTTGCTGTTTGCGCAGCGACTGCTCCATGATGCTGCCGATTTGTACGACCTCACGTATGATCGTCTCTTTGGTTTGGAAAAAGTGGTTGAGGACGACAATGGCAAGAGCAGGGTGCTCAGCTTCAAGGAGAAAACAACGCAGAACATCTTGAAAGGCCTTGAACAATCAAAGCAAGTGCCATTCGAAAGAGTGCTGTATGCTATTGGAATTAGATTTGTCGGCGAGGTGACAGCCAAGAAGTTGGCACGCAAGTTCCACGATATTGACACTATTGCGAATGCCACCAAAGAAGAATTGATGGCTGTAGAAGATGTTGGGGAGCGCGTTGCGGATAGCATTATCCAATATTTCAACAATACGGAGAATCTGCGGATGGTTATGCGATTGCGCGAAGCCGGTCTGCAATTCGAGGTAGGGGAGAGCGAAACGCCCGTGTCTCAGAAACTGCAAGGCATGAACATCATTGTCAGCGGGGTGTTTACGATACCTCGCGACAATCTCAAGGCCATCATTGAACAGCATGGGGGAAAGAATGTCTCCTCCATTTCCAAAAATACGACCTATGTGGTGGCAGGGGAGAAGATGGGACCGGAAAAGAGAAAAAAGGCGGAGAGTCTGGGCGTCCCCATTCTGTCAGAAGGTGAATTCTTTGCCCTCTTGGATTAGGTTGGGCCGTGCGACAGGCACTTGCGTATTTTCTTTATTAAAAAATCTTTCTATGGTGTAAACCATAAGAAAAAAAGTGTATTTTTGCACGCTTTTAGAAGTGAAATGTTTAGAGGGGGTTGAAAGGAGGGTTGGAAGTGTGCAACTGCTTGATTTCACGGACTGTAATTGAAATATAGGGCTGGTAAAAGGGGCGGATTTCTTATGG
>JAKSMD010000070.1 GCA_024400815.1 Bacteroidales bacterium
TTTCAGGACCGTTTTTCAGTCCGTTTCGGAGTTTTTTCGGAAATTTATGCAAAAAACAGCATTTTTACCCCCCGAATTCAGATGCTGTTTTTTCTCTTTTTTGAATCAAATATTTAGAAATCCACATTTCAGTTGACCTATAAACAAGATAACATCACGGCGCAGTCGTGCCTTCAGCAACCCCGAAGGGGTTGTATATCCGTAATCCCAGATTAGACCATAGCGCAGTGAAGGTGGCAACCTGTGGGAGGAATGGCAAAGTGCGGTGATGGCGGCGCGGGATGGCTTGCGCCGAAGAACCACACTTGCTGTCGCCGCCTTCTGGGAAGCAAATCTGGGCTAATCGAAAGCAAATAGGGCCCACGACCTATGCGATAGGGGACCGCGGCAGCGATTGAAGCACATTTACTTGCGTGCGCGTGGGCGGACGATGTCTTTTTTATGGAAGCAAATCTTTGCAAATCTGAAACAAATTTGCGCCTGACGGCTCATGGTGGGTGGGCAGCAAGTTAGTGCGAAAAGCGCGACGGCATAGCGTTGGATAGGTGGGTGGCGATGCCGGGCCGCCCAAATCATAAAAAAGTAAAATAAATAGATCAACATGTATATAGTTGCCATTTTTAATTAGCAAAAGGTTATATATTATATATACAATATCATATTGGAAATTTTCATTTGGTGATTATATACTCGTTAACCCTCAATTATGAAAAATATCAAGGCAAAGTCATACATTGAACAACCTCAAGAAAAATTGTAATGAAAAAGCGAAAGGCATGAGCAGTGGCGGAGGCGCGGGATGGCGGATTGACAGCGCCAAACTGCCCAAATTAACAATAAGGCAACATCGTACACCACACAGCTATCTTTAAGGTAATCATTCACCCAAAATTACACTTTCTCATTTGCCTATAATTTCGTATTTTTGCCGCCTAAATTGAAAAAACCAAAAATTATGAAAGATATAGCTCGTTACACCATAACCTCCGCACTTCCATACGCAAATGGTCCTGTACATATTGGCCATCTTGCAGGAGTTTATATCCCAGCCGACATCTACGCTCGTTATTTGCGCAACAATGGTAAAGAGGTCCTCTTTATTGGCGGTTCAGATGAACATGGCGTTCCTATCACAATCAAAGCCCGCAAAGAAGGCGTGACCCCGCAGGATATTGTTGACCGTTACCATAATATTATAAAGAAGTCCTTTGAAGACCTCGGCATCTCATTCGACATCTACTCTAGAACTTCCAGTCCTGAGCATCACGAAACGGCTTCTGCCTACTTCACAAAGTTGTTTGAATCCGGTAAATTGATTGAGAAGACTTCTCAACAATACTATGACGAAGAGGCCAAACAGTTCCTTGCCGATCGCTATATCACCGGCACTTGCCCGCACTGCGGAAACGAACACGCATACGGCGACCAATGTGAAGCATGCGGCACCTCGCTGAATGCCACGGACCTCATCAATCCAAAATCGGCACTGAGTGGGAATGTACCAGTGCTCAAAGAGACCAAGCACTGGTATCTGCCCCTAGACCAATACGATCCGTGGTTACGCGAATGGATTCTCAAAGGGCACAAAGACGACTGGCGTCCCACGGTCTATGGCCAATGTAAATCATGGATAGAACAGGGTTTGCAGCCTCGTGCCGTCACCCGCGACCTCGACTGGGGCGTGAAGGTTCCGCTGGCAGAAGCAGACGGAAAGGTACTCTATGTTTGGTTTGATGCGCCTATCGGTTATATCTCGTTCACCAAACAGTGGGCCGAGAAGAACAACCAAGATTGGGAAAAATGGTGGAAGGACGAAAACACCAAGCTGGTACATTTCATCGGCAAGGACAACATCGTGTTCCACTGCATCATTTTCCCATGCATGCTCAAAGCAGACGGCAGCTATATTGTGGCCGACAATGTGCCTGCCAACGAATTCCTCAATCTCGAAAGCAACAAGATTTCCACTTCCAAGAACTGGGCTGTATGGGCACACGACTATGTGGCCGACTTTCCAGGCAAGCAAGACGTTCTACGTTACACTTGGACCGCCATCGCTCCAGAAACTAAAGACGCTGATTTCACCTGGGCGGATTTCCAAGCCCGTAACAACAATGAGTTGTTGGCCATCTTCGGCAACTTTGTGAACCGAACGGTCGTGCTGACACACAAATATTACGGTGGCATTGTTCCTGCTCCTGGTGAATATTCAGAATACGAAAAAGAAATTGTTGCCAAAATCGCAGAATTTCCGAAAATTATCGGTGACTCTATCGAGCAATACCGATTCCGTGAAGCGCTGCAAGAATTTATGAATCTTGCCCGTATTGGCAATAAATATCTCACCGACACAGAACCTTGGAAGAAGCAAAAAGAAGATCCTGAAGCCGTCAAGACGATTCTGCATCTCTCTTTGCAGATTTGTGCTTCTCTTTCTGTTTTGTGCGAACCATTCTTGCCGTTCACCGCTCAGAAATTGCAACACATCCTCAACATCAACACCAAGAAATGGCAAGATGGCGGTCGTGCGGACCTTTTAACCATAGGCAGCCAACTCAATCCTGCAGAATATTTGTTTGAAAAGATTGAAGATTCCGTAGTTGCAGAACAAATTGCCAAATTGGAAGCAACCAAAAAAGCCAACGAATTGGCTAATTCAACCGCAGTTCCTGCTAAAGAAGAAATCAGCTACGATGATTTCCAAAAAATGGACCTGCGCATCGTTACCGTTTTAGAAGCTGAAAAAGTCGCCAAAACCAAAAAGCTGCTCAAACTGAAAGTGAACACGGGCATCGACACCCGCGAAATCGTATCAGGTATTGCTGAACATTACAACCCCGAAGAGTTGGTAGGCAAACAAGTGCTGATGTTGGTGAACCTCGCACCGAAGAACATCAAGGGCGTTGAATCTCACGGCATGGTGCTGATGGCTGAAAACGCTGATGGCGCACTCTCCCTCATCCAACCGCAAAAACCGGTCAAAGAAG
Organism: Bacteroidales bacterium; assembly: GCA_024400815.1. Classification (GTDB taxonomy): domain Bacteria; phylum Bacteroidota; class Bacteroidia; order Bacteroidales; family WCHB1-69; genus F23-D06. The sequence continues at coordinate 2,988 of JAKSMD010000070.1, forward strand.
GCAGTACGGTAAACTAAAAAACATCGCGCCAATAGTGGTCACTATTGGCTGTTGATATATGAAAAATGGCTGTTGGCAAAGTGCCAACAGCCATTTTTCATATCGCCTCCAAAACAATCGTTATTGTCAATATGAATATTTAGAAATTATATGACATCAATATTAAAAAGATTATATTTTTGCTGCCGAAATAAGAACGAACAAAGAGAAGGACAACCTTCCAAATCAAACAACATTATCAAATTAAAAATCAAACATTATGAACAAACTATTCACTTACCTGCTCGGAGGATTATCCTTTTTGGGATTAGGAGCATGCTCCACGACCTCCAACACTCCACTGAACACTTCCACAGTTCCAGCTTTGGACATTGAACGCTACATGGGACATTGGTATGAAATTGCGCGTTTCGACCATCCTTTTGAGCACGGTTTAGAAGGATGCACTGCCGACTACGAATTGCAAGAGGACGGGACTGTGCTCGTCACAAACTCCGGTTACAAAGGCAGTTTGGAAGGCAAATTCAAACAGTCCGTAGGCAAAGCCCGTCGCCCTAACGCCAAAGTGCCTGGCCAGCTGGAAGTGTCCTTCTTCATGAACTTCTATTCTCCATACAATGTGATGGAATTATCTCCCGACTACAATTATGTATTGGTCGGCAGCAAAAACGACAAATACTTATGGATTCTCAGCCGCACACCGGTTATGGAGCAACAAGACCTTGACTATTTGCTCATGCGCGCTAAATTGCGCGGTTATGAAATCGACAACCTCATTTGGGTACGCCACTAATTTTATGTGATAAATCTTATAGAAAAAAATATTTGAAAATTCAATAGTTATGACTTTACAGCAACTGGAATATATCGTCGCAGTGGACAAACATCGTTCATTCGTGCAAGCCGCAGAGAGTTGTGGCGTCACGCAATCGACACTCAGCACGCTTGTCCAGAAATTGGAAAACGAGTTAGATGTTGTCATCTTTGATCGGAACAGCCGTCCGGTCAAGCCAACTGAAATGGGTGAGAAGCTCATCAATCAAGCAAAAGTTGCCTTATTCAATGTGAACCAATTGGATGAGATGGTGCAAGCGGAAAAGAAGAGTGATTCTGGTGAAATCAACATGAGTATCTCGCCGACCATTGCGCCCTACATCACGCCAAAGTTGTTCAAATACATGAGTGTCACCTACCCCAACATTCGCATTCGCGCGCATGAGATGTCACGCAATCACATCTTATACAAATTAAAACGGGCCGAAATTGATTTGGCCATTCTCTCCTACCCGCACGAAGATGAAGACCTATTGGAGATTCCGCTATACCATGAGAAATTTGTTGCCTATGTGTCTCCGATGTCCACCTTATACAAAGAAAAGGTCATCGATATGAAAAAGATGCCGAGCGAGCATCTATGGGGACTGAGAGAGGATGTAAGTTTACAACGGCAAGTTAGCGAATTGTGCGATCTCAACTACCAGCATTCCTCAAAATATGAAGCGGGCGGCATCTGCACCGTCATGATGATTGTGGATGAAAACGGCGGGTACACCTGTATTCCGGAGTTGCATGTGAACCTGTTGCGCGAAAGCATGCGGGCACACATTCGTCCTGTGGTCAATCCTGAACCATCCAGAACTGTATCCATCTTCGTAAGAAAAGATTTCGTTCGAGAACGCATGCTGAACATTTTGGCGGAAGCCATAAAACACATCATTCCAATTGAGATGATTGACGAACGCATCTTAAAATATCCCATCCGGTTATAGGATTCATTATATCTCACCAATTCACACATTATGAACAACAGCACATAGAGGCCCAATCGCCCTATGTGCTTCTTTACAAAATTGCTTTTTCAGATAACAAAAAGGGGCCGTTGACTTTCGCCAACGGCCCCCTTTTCTATTGTGAAAACAAGTATTACTTCTTAAACAGGGAAATCACCCAAAGAAGCACCACAGCGCCGAGAACTGCCACGAGGAGTTGGATAACCATACCGCCGCCAGCATTGACGCCTAAGAGGTTCATGATAAAGCCGCCGATGAAACCGCCGACGATACCGATAATGATGTTCAAAAGGAGGCCGAAACCGCCGCCGCGCATAATCTTACCAGCCAAGAAGCCAGCCAAAGCGCCCAGAAGTAAGGAAATAATAATACCCATAGTTGTGTGATTTTTGGTTAATGAATTATGAAGGTGCAAAGGTAGAAAAATAATGAATATTGAAGAATGAAGAATTTTGAAACTTTATTTTTTCCCTATTTCCCCCTATAACTCTCCAACACCTTCATCTGGTACATAAACTCGTACTTGGCGCGGGCAAGGTTGGCAGTGGACTGCATATAGTTGCTCTTGGCTTCGTTGAATTCGGTGATGGAAGCCTTGCCGACTTCGTACTTGGCACTCACCAAGTCGAAGGCCTCGCGGGCGCTCTCCTCGGCTACTTGGCTGCTCGCGTACTTATCGCGCGCCGCCACCGCTCCATAATAGGCCTGCTGGACTTCCTTGTACAGCGACTTCTTGACGCTCTCCAACTGCAACTGCTCGCCGCTGTACTGCAACTTGGCGTTGCGTATGTTGTTGCGCGTCAACAAGCGGTCGAAGATGGGCACGTTCAGCGACAGCCCCACATACGGGCTGAAGTTGTTCTTTAATTGCTCGCCGAACCCGCGGCCCGTCAGCCCCAACAACGCATAGTAATCCGTGACGATGCCGCCGCTGAGCGACAATGTTGGATAGTAGCCGCTCTGGGCCAGTGTGATGTTCTGCTTGGCGCAGTCCATTCGGAGCTGCTCGGCTTTGATGGAGGGCATCGTGCGTAATGCGTCGGCATAAACCTCATCCGCCGTAGGCAGCGCACTCCCGTCTGTTATGTTATAATCGGGTCGCGCAATGCTGAATCCCTCTGGGCTGGGCAACTCCAACAACTGTGATAAGTCGAGGAGGGCGAGGCGCAAATCGTTGTTGGCCTGCGTGGCCGTGAGCCTACTCTGCGCCAACGCGGAACGCTGTGCGGAAACCTCGGTGGCACTGGCCTTGCCCACTTCCTCCAATGCCATAAGGCGCACCAGCTGCTGCGAGTCAACGGCTATCTGCTGCTGGGCTACATCGCAAACCTCCATAGCATACAGAATCTGCACAAAGGCTTGCGTCACCGCGATGCGGATGTCGTACTTGGCCTTCTCCAAATCGGCGGTAGCCGCCGCCAAGTTGAGTTTTCCCATCTCGATGTTGCTCTTCACGCGCAGACCCGTAAACAAATCCATACTACCGCCAATGCCAAACGACGTGTTGGCCGTATTGGAACTCACATATGTGTTGTCCTCGGAGATGCCGCGCCCGAAGGAGAAACTCTGCGATGCGCTGCCGCTGATGGCGGGCCATACGCTGTTACGCGCCGTGTTAAGACTATTCTCCTGCAGTTGCACATTCAACGCGCCCTGCTGCACCATCAGGTTGTGCTCCACCGCGTAACGCACGCACTGGTCAAGAGACCAGGGAGCGGAAGGCGTCTGGGCTCCCAACAATATTATAAATGAACAATGAATAATGAATAATGAATAATTTAGTTTCATTTTAGGTTGGATTTTGTGGTTTTTATTGAAGAAGTGAGTAGTATTAATAATTCGCTGCAATCGGTGGAAATACTTTGAAAAGAAGAATTATCAATATACTCTGATTCGTGCAGAAGTTCTAACCAATATTCTGTTTCAGCAGTTTCTTTCAAAGCAATAGTAAGTTTTGATACAAAATCTGATTTTGATTGTGCATAACCACCTTCTGAAATATTAGCACCAATACTGGTTCCACTTCGCAACACTTGTTTTGATAAAACATATTCACTTTTTTGTTCACATAAATACTTGTATAAATTTATGATTCGCAAGGCAAATGCCTTTGATTTATCTCTTAACACATCACTCTTTTTCATTTCACCTCCCATTATTCATTATTCATTGTTCATTATCTTGTTTCCTCGAACGACATCACCCTTCTTCAAGCCGGATTTGATTTGGATATTCAGACCGTCGCTGAGGCCAGTGACAACCTTCCGGCGCTCATATTGGCCGTCGGATTTGCGGACATAGACGTAAGTGTCTTCGCCTTCGTACTCAATGGTGCTTTCGGGAACGACCAGGACCTGTTTGGCACTTTGCAGGACGATTTGGGCGTTGGCGCTGTATCCCGAGCGGATGACGTGTTCTTTGGAACTCTTCACCGCAGCACGGATTTCAAACTGGTTGGCGCCATTGGTTTCCACCGCCTTCGGGGAGACATACTCCAGAGTGGCCTCGAACTTGTAGTCCTGCAGCGCCCCGATGGTGATAGTCACGGGCATGCCTTCTGTCAGTAAGCCGACGGAAGTTTCATCCACTTTGCCGGTGAAGACAAGGTCGTCCATATTGGCCACCGTCGCAACGGTTGTGCCATCATTGAAGGCATTGGCTTGAATAACGGAGTTACCCACCTTCACAGGAATGTCGAGGATAAGGCCGGAGATGGTGGAACGCACCAATGTTGAGGAAGAGGTGGAGTTGGAAGATGACACGCCGTCGCGCACCACCTCCAATGATTCCTGCGCTGCATTGCGTTCCTCTTTAGCCTGGTTGTAGGCCTGCAGCACATTTTCATACTCCTCAGCACTAATCAGCTTCTTATCATAAAGCGCCTTTTCGCGCTCGTAGTTGGTTTTGACCTGCTTGAGGTTGATTTCTGCCAGACGCAAACGACTTTGCGCGGAACTGAGCTGTCCCATGTCTGGAATGACTTTTAATTTGGCAATTACCTCGTTCTCTTTGACCTGCTGACCAGCTTCCTTGTAAAGTTCCGCAATGATACCATTAATTTGTGGCTTCACCGCAACCTCATCGCGCGGTCCGACTTTGCCCGTAATAAGCGTCGCCTTCTCAATATCCGCATATTGAGCTTCTACATTCTCATATTCAACCATTTCGGGTTTCGACTTTTTAAACAAGAACAAAAAAGTTCCGAAAAAGACAATCGCTATCAAAGCAAAAATGATGTATTTGAAAACTCTTTTCATATTATGTTGTTGTTTTATTATACTACTTCCCATTATTCATTGTTCATTATTCATTGTCCTTACTCGTCTCTCATGGCATCCACTGGTTTGATGCGCATCGCACGTAAGGCGGGTGCGAGTCCTGCCAGCACGCCGAGCAGCACCAACAATAGCGCGGCCATGACGGCTGTACCAAAACTAATTTGGAATGAGGCGGGAATATCTTTTGATGCTATTTTTTCCGCCACATTCAATATCAAAACAGAGAACACAATGCCAAACGAACCAGCGGTAATAGTCAGCGCAATGCACTCTAAAATAATCTGTGAAAGGATGTCCTTGGGCGTTGCTCCAATGGCGCGGCGAATGCCAATCTCGGTGGTGCGTTCCCGCACAGTAACCATCATTATGTTGCTGACGCCGACAGAACCCGCCAGCAAAGTGCCAATGCCAATGAGCCAGATAAAGAACTGCAACCCGCGGAACAGCGTATCTACAATCCCAAAAATCTGCTCGCAGTTGAAAATCAACAAGGCTTGCTTGTCAGCAGGATCAAAAATTTTATCTCGAGCGATGATGGCACGCACACGAGCTTCCGTATCCGCCATCTTGACGCCCGGCTTACCCACCATGCTGATTTCTTCTACCTCATTCCCCAATTGGTAAAGGCGTTGCATGACCGTGATGGGCAACACGATGTTATCCTGTGAATTGCCATTGATGTTGACATTGGAAACGCAGAAGTCGACTCCGACAATTTGGTAATAGATATTGCCCACCTGGATAAACTTACCACAAGGATTGCCCCCTTCGGGGAAAAGTTGCTGGTAAATCTTCTTTCCAATGACGCAAACTTTCCGCTCGTAATGTACATCTTCCTCATTGATATAGCGTCCATACTTCATATTGGGTGCCTGCACTTTCACATAGTCGGCTTTCAAACCCGTAAGATGGCCGTTGGCCACTCGGGCATTGTACATCGCCGTAATACCCCACTGGGAAACCACTGGCGTCACTACTTCGAACTCCGGCACCATGGTTTTCAATCGCTCCACATCTGTCAAATTGAGGGTAATATCTCTACCTTCTTGAAATCCCTTGAAGGGTTTGGAGGTTCTATCCGCATAAATCAGCATGGAGTTGGAGGCAAAACCATCGAAGACCTTCTCCAAAATGCTTTTCACGCCTTGCCCGCCACCCACAAGAAAGAGCAGCATGAAGAGGCCCCAGAAGATGCCAAAGCCCGTGAGCAGACTCCTGCGTTTGTTCCGCACGAGTGAATCCGCGATTTCCCGATAAAAGTCAATATCCCACCTCATCACTTACCCGATTTTAGTGCTTCAATAGGTCTTACTTTCGCAGCTTGCAGCGCCGGCGACATACCCGCAATCGTGCCAGCAATAATCAGTACAAGGGTAGCCTCTATAGCCACATCCAGACCAACGCGCGGGTTGTCGAAAATCTTCATCGACATGCCAAACAGGTCGAGGGAAGCACTGCCCACCGTCGCATTCATAATCTCGCAGGCCAACAATCCCAACAGCATTCCGAAAATGCCGAAGATAGTGGTGATGCTGACACTTTCCGCCAGGATGAGCTTGGTGATGGCCCATGGTTTCGCGCCGATAGCCTTGCGAATGCCGAACTCGTGCGTGCGCTCCTTCACCGTAATGAGCATAATGTTGGACACGCCGACAATACCGCCCAACAGCGTAAAAATGCCCACGACCCACAACGCTTTGGTCAGGATTCTCGTCCCTTTGTTCATACTCATATTCTGAGTAAAACGATTGGATATATAGAGAGCTCCCCCATCATCCGGCGCGGCATTATGCTGCCGATTGAGGGTGGCGCGCAGTTTCTTCTCAAATTGCTCGTTCTCTTTTTCGGTATTCAGTCCGTGAAAAGAAAACATAATGTTATCAAGTTCTTCCGTATTGCCATTCAGCATTTTGAAGGTGGTAAATGGGATATGAACACGGTCATCGCGCCACATACGGCCACTTTCACGCACCCCGATAATACGGTAGTTGGTATTGTCTATGGAAATATAACGGCCCACCATGGCTTCATAATTCTGGTGCCCGTTCAACAAGTCTTCTGCCTGAGCATCCGAAATGACGGCCACATTTTGTTTCTGGTTGATGTCGTTTTGGCTAAGATAACGGCCTGCCAATATCTTCTCACGATTCATTTTGATATACCCCGGATAGGTACCACAAAGCGATACACTTTTCGTATAGGTACCATATACCAGTTTGTTGTCATTACTGGATTTCAAGATGACGATTTCGTCAATCACATCCGCAAACTGCGCACTTTTAAGTAAATCCACGTCTTCTTCTTTCAAAGGCACATAACGACCTTGCTGAAAGCCATCGTAGGGTTTGGTGGTTCTACCGCCATACAATTCCATCGTATTGGTGGCCACATTCTCGCCCTGCTTCTGGAAAGCGTTCATCAGTCCGTTGCCAGCACCCAAAAGCAGGATGATGATGAAAATACCCCACGACACAGCCAAGCCCGTCAGACAAGTGCGGAGCTTGTTGCGCTTTATTGATGACCATATTTCGTGTAATAAATCGTGCATGTTTGAGAGGGAATAAGTAATAGGGGATTTTATTGTAATACTGTGTGAATTATCAAACTTGAAACCTGAAACTCCTACTTGATTCCCGCGCTGGCATTAAACGCAGAAGCATTGTGCTGTCGGTTTTCTTCAATCTCTCCAATCAGACCGTCTTTGATGTGGATGATTTTGTTGGCGCAGTTGGCCACACCGCTTTCATGGGTAACCACCACAACAGTGACGTTTTCCTCTTTGTTGAGTTGGGACAGCAGGTCCATCACTTCAACAGAGGTTTGGGAGTCGAGGGCGCCGGTAGGCTCGTCGGCGAGGATGATGCGCGGGTGTGTGATGAGGGCACGCGCGATGGCAACGCGCTGTTTCTGACCGCCGGACATCTCATTCGGATAATGCTTAGCCCAGTCGGCCAAACCCAAACGTTCCAAGAAAATCATTGCCTGCTCATGGCGTCTGCTCCGCCCCACCCCTTGGTAAAACAACGGCAGTTCCACATTTTCCACTGCCGTCTTAAAAGGAATGAGATTGAATGACTGAAAGACAAATCCGATGGTCTTATTACGATATTCGGCTGCTTCACGCTCCGTCAAATCCTTAATCAACTTGCCGTTCAGGAAATACTCCCCTTCATCGTAATTGTCAAGAATGCCCAAGATGTTGAGCAATGTCGATTTCCCAGAGCCGGACGCACCCATAATGGAGACGAACTCGCCCTGGTCAATGCCGAGGTCAATGCCTTTGAGCACGTGCAACGGCTGCCCGTTGTCGTAAGTCTTGTGTACGCCCTTCAGTTCTATTAACATAACGTGAGTTCGATATAATATAATTATCTAAAAATGAATAACATAACGATATT
>JAKSMD010000071.1 GCA_024400815.1 Bacteroidales bacterium
AAAATATTAAACAACATACATAAAACACCCCGAACCCGCCCCGGGGAAAGTGAGGCGGGGGAGAAAGAAAGAAGAAAGAATGAAAATTATCGGTGTAATTCCTGCTCGTTACCAATCCTCCCGCTTCCCAGGCAAACCACTCGCCGACATCTGTGGGAAACCTATGATATGGTGGGTATATCAACAAGTATGCAAAGTTTCCGAATTAACGGAAGTATATGTCGCCACTGACGATACTCGCATTAAAGAGGTTTGCGAATCTTATGGAATGAACGTGGTGATGACCAGAAATGACCACCCAGACCATATCGCTCGCATACAAGAGGTGTCCGATAAAATAGCAGCTGACTTGTATGTGTGTATTAATGGTGATGAACCTCTTATTTCCCCTCAATGCATTTCACAGGCTATCCCCAACAACATTAACGAGGTCTTCTTTTCTGGTGCGGTGAGAAAACTTACAGATCCTGTTGAAACAATTGATCCAGCGAACATCAAAGTTGTAATATCCGACACAGGCAGATGCTTGTATATTTCTCGTACTCCTGTTCCTTTCCCGAAAGGAACTCTTTTATTTAGCTATCATAAATATGTAGGTATTGAATGCTTTTCTAAAACTGCTTTAAACTTCTTTGTCAACACACCTATGGGTAGTTTGGAAAAAGTTGAGGATATTGATCACCTCCGTTTTTTAGAACATGGCAAAGAATTAAATTTCACATTAGTCGATTCAGAATCAATATCTGTTGACACTCCAAAAGATTTAGAAAAAGTCAGAACTATAATTCAACAAAAGGAACAACGATGAGTATTACCAAACTTCTCGACTGCACTCTCCGGGATGGCGGCTATATCAACGATTTTCATTTCGGAGTTTATGGATTAAAAAAAATCATTTACCAACTTACTGAAGCGGGAATTGACATTGTGGAGTGTGGTTTCTTAGAGGATGGTGAATATGACGAGAGTTGTTCCGTTTTCCAAACCGTTGAACAAATCAAGCCTTTTATTCCATCAGATAGAGGTAAAACAATGTATGTCGCCATGGCTTGCTATGGGGAGTACTCTATAGAACAATTGTCAGAATATGATGGCAGTTCCATCGATGCTATTCGCGTTTCTTTTCATTACAACGAAATAGAAGAGGCTCTCTCTTTTTGCAAACAAGTCAAACAGAAAGGATACAAACTCTTTGTTCAGCCCATCGGCACATCCAGCTATAGTGATGAACAATTAATCGAACTGATTCAAAGTGTGAACAAACTTCAACCTTTTGCATTTTATCTAGTGGACACATTAGGTTTGATGTATCAGGATGATGTCCTTCGTTTTTATCATTTAATAGACAAACATCTCGATTCGAAAATCCAGATTGGATTTCATTCGCATAACAATTTGCAATTATCATATTCCAATGGACAAGCATTGGCCAATTTAAATAGCGATAGAATTATTTCCCTGGATTGTTCTGTGAATGGTATGGGTAGAGGAGCTGGAAATCTCAACACGGAATTAATAGCTAACTTTCTCAACGAACACCAAGGGAAACGATATGAAATCGAACCTATATTGGAAATTGTAGATGAGTTTATTATAAAAATCCGAGAAAAGTTCAAATGGGGATACAGTGTGCCTTATTACTTGGCCGCCATTAATGGGTGCCATCCCAATTATGCCACATATTTTAGTGATAAACAAACGCTAAATGTGAAAAGTATTGCAACAATTTTGCGAATGATTGAGCCCAAAAAACGGTCTTTATTCGACAAGCAACTGGCAGAAGAAAAATATCGAGAATTCCAATCCAGAGAAGTAGATGATAATTCTACTATCAAACTACTGCAAAAAGAATTTTCCAACAAGAACATTCTGCTAATTGCACCGGGGAATTCTATTAATAGGCACCAAGAGGAAATCATAAATATCGCTAAATCTCAAAATTGCATAGTTCTATCGGTTGCTTTTGTCCCAGATTTTATTGTGAGTCATTTTAGTTTTATCAGCAATCTAAAACGCTATAATTCGTCATTCTCAATTACTCAGTCCATTAAATTGATACACACATCAAACATTCAGGTGGATCAAGCCGATAAATATGTTGTCAATTATTCCAGCCTCCTAAATGAATCCGACATCATTATGGATAATGCAGCCCTTATGTCTCTCAATCTGCTCACTAAATTGCAACCAGCCAAAGTGTATTTAGCAGGTATGGACGGCTATATTTTTGGAAAAGACAACTATATTCAGGACAACTTAAGAAACGAACAAGACAAAGAAAGATTTGACGCGCTGAATACTGCAATCAAAGAACGAATTAGTGAATTGAAGGAGAAAATCAATTTAGAATTTATTACACCATCTCTCTATAATGAAACGCTATAATACTATAATTTTTGATTTAGATGGGACAATTGCCGACACCTCCGAGGGAATATATAACTGTATTCGATTTGTCCAAGAGAAACTGCGTCTTCCCGCTATCACTTCTGAACAAATGCGTTCTCATATCGGCCCGCCTATGCAAGAGTCATATGCTCGGAATTTTGGTCTGTCTGGAGCACAATTGGACGAGGCTGTCTCTTATCACAAGGAGTATGCCCTAACCAAAGGTTTGTACGAAGCCACGCTATATCCCGGCATTCCTACATTATTGCAAAGCCTATCGGATGAAGGATGCCGACTTGCTATGGCAACGTTGAAGTTTGAAGAAACAGCACGAAAAATGCTTGATTATCTTAAAGTATCCTCATATTTTCACGCTATTTGTGGAACTTTGTCCCAGATCAAACTTACCAAAGCCCAATTGCTGGCAAAGAGCATTGAAAGATGCAAATCCTCAAAATCCAACGCATTGCTTATTGGCGATAGTTCTTACGACGCCATCGGTGCCCACCAAGCGGGCATTGATTTCTTAGGTGTAACCTACGGTTTCGGATTCAAAAGCAAAGCGGATGTGGATGAATATCCCAATGTGGGATGTGCGGAAAGAATTTCAGACATCCTTACTCAAATCAACGAAGAATAAACTATGAAACATGTTTTTTACGTCACCAGCCATTTGACCTTCAACATTGCCAATAAAATTGTTGAATTAGATGCCATCAGTCCTGATGACTGCATCTTGCTATTGGCCCGGGAATACCAAATCCCTGAAAAATTCAATGCTTGTTATCCTCATCAAATTCATACCTCTTACAACATATCAGTCTCTCAAGGTCGCGTATTTGCGGGTGCCAACATTTTCAAAACTCGAAAAAACATTCAACATTTCGACTCCTTAGTGGATGAAGAACTCCTCGGAGAAGATTTTTTGTGGTATGCCTCCGTGTGTTCCAATGACGTTTGCAGCCTAATGGTCACCAAGAAGAACTGCAAAGGATTTTTCATCATCGAGGACGGATTAGCATCCTATCGGGGTTTCAACCCACAAACCTTCACTGGGATTCGATACATTGTTTACAAACTTGTATTAAAGCCTTTCTTTCGACGGATATTCGAAGTCAAGAATCACTTCATTTCCAATGACTCGCCGAAATTCAAAGGCTGTATAGCCACTAATGAACGATGTTTCCCACTTCACCAAGACTGTCTTCGGATAATCGGACTCCCTTTTGAAGATATAGACCTCGGCTTCCAACCGGATGCCGTGCTTTCGGTTGATCCAATGTTTTTGTTTATCAATGAAGGACAAACCAAAGAAGTGTATGGGAAATTGGCAGCATTTATTCATGACAAGGGATATAAATCATTAGCCTACAAACTGCACCCCCGATTCAACGCAAAATCCAACGCACATCTCAAAGCCACCTATTTGGATATGCTGAATCACAGTTTTAGTATTCCTCTTATTGAATTAGCTCCCGATGTCGTACTTGAAAGTGTCTTGAAGAGTTATCGTTGCGATTTTTACACTTCCAACTCCTCAGTAGCTATCTACGGATCCGCCGCAGGGGCTCAATGCTTTACATATATTCCATTGCTTCAATCATATACAAGCGCATTTGACAATGATAAGTTGATTCTTGAAATCTGCAAACCAGTGGAAAAGTATTAGGCTTTTCTATTCCTGTGGCAAAATTTCAATGTCATATAAGACCTTCCCTCGTTCTCTGCACCTACCACCATAATAAGTACAGATACAGCGTGCTGAAAAGCATTACGGGAAATGACTTTCCACACTCAAATTGTGAATTTCACATACTTCCATTAAGGAATCCAGAGAAATAATCAACATGTTTTTGCAACCAAATCGCGCATAAAATTCGAGTTTTGGTTGCAAATGCAATTTTATTTTCAAAGACAGCACACGCTGTAAGAAAGGATTGGTCAACACATTGGTCACTACTTACGAGGCTCTTCCCAATATGCATTCTGGTGTTGTGCTATCAGTAGTCACTATGGATGTCTTGTTTGAAAATTGAGTATGGAGAAATAACGTTAATCGCAAAAATTTGCAAATCGGGCATTCTTAATCGCAAAAATTTGCAAACTTGCAAGCTTCTTACTGATTTGTTTGTAAAAAAGAAATACGTACACATCGCATTAGAATAAAAGCAAAGTGAACATAAAATCAGTCAGTATGCTCATCTCTCATCCTCCGTCCCTACCATCGCACCAAGTACAACTGCAGCGTACTGAAAAGCATTGCCATAAACTATTCCTACATCAAAATTTAAATCCGAATATTCACCCAAATTATTTTTTTTTATTTTTGCAGTTCCATATGCAAGAACAGCAAATATAATAGAAAACATGAAAAGAATTCTTTGTTTATTAGTCTCATTTGTATCTTATTTCGCTTTTGCACAAACGGTCACTTTAACGTTCACTGGAGTTGACCAATTGAACGACCATGTTCAATTAGACAGTGTAGCAGTCACCAATTTGACACGAGGATGGCAAGAGGTTATTTACTACCCGGATACGATTCTTCAGCTAACGAATGGTGTTGGTATAGAAGCGGTCTCCCAGGCAGTTTTTGCAAATATCAGTCCCAATCCCTTTGATGGAACTTCCGTGCTAATGATTCAATTGTCGAAAGCAGATGATGTTAAGTTGCAAATGTTGGACATGCAAGGCCGGTCTATCGCGCAGTGGAGCGGACTGTTAGGCACAGGTTGTCATGAATTCGATATTGCGTTGGCCACGCCACAAATTTATGCGTTGCAAATCACTACTCATATAGGCCAGAAGTCCATAAAAATGATTAACAAGGGCAATGCCGCAACCAATCATATTGAATATAAAGGTTTAACGAACGCTAAATCCGTAGCATCACAAAGCAGCAAACCGTTTGTCTTTGGTGATTTTATGGAATATGTAGGTTATGCTACGTTCAACGGCAATGCCTACGAAAGCACGCGAATAAACATACAGCAAGGAACCACCCAGACACATGTTTTGCAGTTTCCATTTAGCGATTATACGCCATGGGATGGCACCGGCACGAATCCGAATGATGGAATGGCCTGTCACGGCATGCCGACCCTAACGGATCACGATGGAAACACCTATTTGACAGTGCAAATTGGCAGTCAGTGTTGGATGAGGGAGAACTTAGCCACGTCGCATTATAGCAATGGGGAAGTTATTCCGCTTGGCACAACCGAGTCAAGCGTTACCTATCCATACAGATACTGTCCAGGAAACGATTCCAATAATGTCTCCTATCATGGATATTACTATAATTGGACAGCAATTATGCATGGTGCACAGTCGAGCAATGCAACGCCCTCTGGGGTGCAAGGAATATGTCCTACGGGATGGCATCTGCCCAGCAATGCGGAATGGACCGAACTCTCGGACTATGTTGGTGCGCAAATGGCCTATCAGTGTGGCGGCTATAGCGGCAACATCACCAAAGCCATCTCCACAGCGAAAGATTGGATTCCTAGTAATGAAACTTGTGCAACCGGTTTTGATTTATATACGAATAACAGTACTGGTTTTTCAGCGCTTCCATCGGGAGGATATTCTTCGCAATATGATAATTTTGGAAATGGGGCTTGCTTTTGGAGCTGTACCTCAATTGACAGTTACTACGCCCGTGGCAGGTCATGGTACTACTACCAACCCACATGGAGCGTAACGCAGAATGGCAAGAACAACGGACGAAGTGTGCGATGTTTGATGAATTGATTTAACATCACCACCCGATCAACCCCCTCGTCACATTCCATCTGAACTGAATCAACTTCCAGCCTTTACTCGGTTTGAGCGTAAGGGTGTGGCCGATGCAGAGTACGATTGAGGCCGCCCATTTTATCATTTCAGAAATGATGCGCTTAGCATATTTGCCCTTGCCAATGGCCAACGTACGGATGCGCTCGCTTTTGCCGATGGAGTAGGTAAGCTTATCGAAATACTCTTTGGAAAGTTTCTTTTCGGGAATCAAGTGATATAGGATGGCGGTTGGCAAGTAGAAAAATCGCATTCCCAATGAGGTCATCTTGTCGAAAATATCCTTTTCTTCTGCGCCTACCAAACTGTCGCCTTTGCGACCCAAATCCACATTGAACACCCCGACTTTATCAAAGACCGAAGCACGATAACCGGCATTTCCACCACCGGGAAAATCTTTTCCTGGGAATTCCTTTACACTATTGCCATTATACTTGTAACCCGTAATCAGGCATTTGGTGAAGTGGCTCATCCAAGCGGGCTCTTCTGTTTCGTACTGGGGTATAATAGGACCTCCTGCGGCATCAATTTCCGGATGTGTGGCAAAGAAATCCGCATATGTGCGCAAATATTCCTTGTTCACTAAAGCATCGTCATCCACATAAACCAAAATGTCGCCCTTGCTTTCCTGTATGCCGCGATTGCGCGCATAAGACAGACCTTGGTTGGTCTCCATAAACTCGTGCATCACCACATTCGGGAAATCCTGTTTGAAACGCGCACATTCCTGTATGGTATTGTCCGTACTATTGTTGTTCACCAGTACGATTTCGTATTGTTCGGTTGGGAAGTCGTTTTCAGCCAAACTTTTCAATACGTTGTAAATGTACTTGTCGCGGTTATAAGTGCAGATGATAACGGAAATCATAGAGTACGTTGTTTGGTTATTTTCGTTTATTCGTTTACTTGCCACTGCCCGCCTTTGTCAGGGTCTTTAGCATATTTTCATCATCAGATGAGTGTGTGAATACCCAATGTCCAGTCTTGCTTGCTCCTTCCCAAACAATTCCAAGGGCTTTCAAATCACGTTTGATGGTCATTACTGTAACATTCAAGTGTTTGGCTAATTCCTCCTTTGAAATTGAATTATTTTGATTGATTATCGAAATAAGTTTACTATGTCGAGCATTTTGGGGTACATTTTGGGGTACATTTTGGGGTACATTTTGGGGTACATTTTGGGGTATATTTGGGGTGGTTTTCTCCGTAGTAGAATCCTTGACTATTGAATCCGCATTAACCGGTCGCCAAATGGTCACTTTGAAATCACAATCTTGATCGAAGTCGGGTTCCCTTAATCCGTAGGATTTACATCTTTGAATAATGTCTTCCGTACCGCTGCCAATCTTCTCGATATAGCCGTTCCAATACATAGGTTCTGCCAACAGTGGGTTGTTGGGTAAAGAGCGATGAGGTTTGTATAATTGCTGAATAGTGAGTCCGTAGGGTAACCGGCCGGGGTTCCAAATTTCCAAGCGGTTGCGGAAAAGCATTACCTGCACGCTGCCGTTACTGTTGTAGTCGCGATGGCAAATGGCGTTGACGATGGCCTCCTGTACCGCTTCCATGGGAAGTTCGGAGTGAGTGGGGACAGATGCTGAGGTTGGGTCATTGCGCACGCCCACCCAGTTGTCAATTCGGCTCATCACAAAACTCGTGGCCTGATTGACCAACTCAAACACGTCGCCTTTGTAAATCTGATAAGAGGGCGCCGGACGTTCGACCTCATTGCCATAGAATTGAACGCATTTGACTTCGGAAGTGATAAAGTATTTTTGGGGTTTCTTGCCGAAGAGCAAGATAGCGGCATTGGCAATGTGTCCGTCGTCATCCATTAAGTCGAGATGTTTCAGCAAAACGGGCATTGAAGTGTTTTCGGATAGCGCAAATTTTCGTTTGCGGCGTGCCATTAAAATGAAATTGTGAACTTTTTCCTCATCCAAAGCCTCCAACGTGGCATTGTTGTCCGTAGAAGCATCAAACGGCCGCCAGCGGATAATGCCTTTCTCTTCCAAATAGCGCACCAAGGCGGCATACACGGAAGTTCGCAGCCCTTCGCCATCCACAAAAGTTTTGCGCACCACCTCGCGTTCTATTTTGGCAATAAACTGCTGCTCTTTGGCCACACGCTTTTCTTCATTCAGACTGTTGATGAAAATCAATCGGAATTTATGCTCTGCTGTAGCCTTGTCAAATTCGCGTTCCGTGGGCGAGATGCCTTCCGCATCCTCATAACCATATTGGTTCCCAATAATGCCGAGGTAAATGTCGCAGTTGGCCACCTCTGTCAAATAAACCTGTTGAGGCGAATGCTCGGTAGCAGGAGTTTCCTCAAAAATGAAAGGTATGAAAAACTGGCCCAACAACACATCCGTGCGAATATAGTCACACAGCATTTGTCGTTCTTTGGCAAATTCGCTTTGCACGCTGCTGATGAAGATGTTGGCCTTTCTCATGCGTTAAGGTATTCTAAATATTAATAAGTTACTGCTTGCTAACCTCTTTCTTCGGTTTTCTGTAGTACAGTACCAGTGTGCCGGCCACTACAACGAGGAACAACAGTGAGAACGCCAATGTCACTTTATCTAATTTGTGTAACAGCGGAGCTTCGCACTTGAATTCAATCTTATGCTCGCCGGCGGGAACCACCATTGCACGCAGAATGTAGTTCGCGCGGAAATATTCTGCTGGTTTGCCGTCAATATAGGCCTTCCAGTCGGGCGCATAATAGACTTCGGAGAATACCGCCAACTGCTCTTTTGCGGTCTTGGTCTTATAAACTACATAGTCGGGGTTGTATGGTTTCTGGTGCTCCATCGTAATGACGGAATTGCTGTCGCGTTCCAAATTCTTACCCTGAACCATAGCTGCAAATTCTTCGGTGATGATAGCGGTATCGGCCGGACCGAAATGGTTCAAAGCCAAAATTTCAGCATTGGCATCTTTCACTATTTGAACTTCGTTTACAAACCAAGCATTGCCTAAAGCATTCGGATTGCGTTGTACCATTGGACCTTGCTGTGCTGGAATTACAAAATAGCGGGCATTGAGCATGTCTAACACATCCGTGTTGATATGACGAGACAAATAGAAATCGATGATGTCTTGATAACGGCGCAATTTAGCTGCGTTGTAACCGCCAATCTGATGGTGGAATGCGGACGGATAGGAATCGTTGAAGGTGTTGACGGAAAGATCGAACACGCGATAGTCCACATCGCCAAATTGAGCTGCATATTGGTCGATGATTTGGTCGTTTTGAGTCGGCTTCAAAGTGGCTCTTCTTTCGGAAATGAAGTTTTTGTCGTTGAGGTAACGTCTGTCCACGCCCCAGAGATCAAATAAAACCAAGCATGCTAAAACACCGATGATGATGCCTGACTTTTTAATCTTTTGGTTGATGTATAACCAAATTGTACCGGCAGAAAGCAGGATGAAAATCAAAGAACGCCAAGAGTCTGATTTGAATAACGCTTTACGGTCTTTTACTAACACATCTTGGATGAATTGCCATTGGTCCTTGTATTGGGCCGCCATTTGTGTGTCGCTGGCACCAGAGAAGGTGAAATTGCCAGAAAGAATCATCATCAGAAGAATAATGCCAACCGTAATGCCGGTAGAGATGTATAATCCCATGTTGAGTTTTTTGGTGTCCATGGGGTTCTCTTTGTCGAAGATGGATTTCAGTGCCAGCACGGCCATAAATACCATACTGACATTGGCAATGACTAAACTCATAGAAGGTGTACGGAACTTATTGTACAGCGGCAGTTTGTTGAAGAGGAATTCATTGAATCCCATAAAGTTCTTGCCCCAAGACATGAGGATTGCCAGAATAGTAGCGGCTAACAGCCACCATCTGTCCGGACCTTTTACGACGAACAAGCCCAAGACGAACAAGAATACGATGATAGCGCCAAAATAGACCGGACCGGAGGTGAACGGTTGGTCGCCCCAATAAAGTGGAGCCTGTTCTTGGCGGAAGTTTTTGTAGAATTCGGATTCGCGACTAACGGTTTCACCGGAACCGCCACCATAGGCGCCGGGCACTAAAATCGTGTAGGTTTCACCTTTGCCGTAACTCCAATTGTAGGCATAGTCAATGTCCAAGCCATCGGAAGCGGCAATAGATTTAGCTTCGCCATCTTTGTAGAGATCTTCAGGAGTCACCGTGATTTGGGCACCGCCACGCATAGTATGTTTGGCATATTCCTGGTTTACAAAAAGCAGTCGGGCGTTACCGCCTACAGCAAACACACAGCCGATGAGCAAGACGCCGACACCCAACAGAAATTGTTTGAGCCATTTGTCTTTGATAGAATAGATGAAATAGGCCACACCCAGCAAGAGGGCCATAATGAGCGTGTAGTAAGTGATTTGAATATGGTTGCAGGCTATCTGCATACCTAAGGCCAGGGTGAACAGCAGTCCGCCCCACACGTACTTGCGTTTAAAAGTCAGCAACATACCACCCAAAATGGGAGCCATTAAGGCGATAGCCCAAGCTTTGGTAATATGCCCGGCCTCAATAATAATAATATTGTAACTGCCCAATCCGAAGGCCAAAGCACCTAAAAGACTTAGCCAGGGATTACAGCCAATAGCCAGAAGGCAAACATAAAAACCTACCAGATACAGAAATACAATACCGATGTTTCGACTATAGCCCATAAAATTCAGGTTGACGGCATTCCGCACTTTGTTGAAGACAGAAGGGGATGGCGGTGTTGTAACTTGATAGCCGGGCATGCCGCTAAACATGGCACTGTTCCAAATGGCCTCGCCGCCGTGGTGCTCACGATAGTCGCGTTGCTCCTTGGCCATAGCGTCGGCTTTCATCGAGTCTCCCTGCATGATGACTTTCCCGTCAAAAACGGGAGACATATAGGCAGCAGCAATGATGAAGAAGAAAATGATAATACCCACATGGGTAAGGATTTTTTTGAAATTTGGTTTCATATAGTAAGTTTTTTATTTTTCCAATAATAAGGGCGCAAAAATACGAAAATAATGCAACAATATGGAAATTCGGCAATGGCAAAAATAAAGACAACTTGAGGTCAACTTGACACACTTGCCAAGTCAAGTCGGACTTCAACATGAGGTCATCTCACC
>JAKSMD010000072.1 GCA_024400815.1 Bacteroidales bacterium
TCACTTGGCAGCTATCGATGGCCTTGTTCCTTTCGTTCATTTCTTCGATGGTTTCCGTACTTCTCACGAAATCCAGAAAGTGGAAGCCACCAACCAAGACGACGTTAAGAAACTCGTCAACTGGAAAGCTCTCGAAGAATATCGCGAACGCGCTTTGAATCCCGAACATCCTGTTACCCGCGGTACTGCTCAGAATCCTGACATCTATTTCCAGACTCGCGAATTGCAGAACAAATATTACGATGCACTTCCTGATATCGTAGCCAAATATATGAAGAAAATGAGCAAAATCACCGGTCGTGAATATGCTCCTTTCACATTCTATGGTGCAGCTGATGCTACCGACGTTATCGTTGCCATGGGTTCTATCACTGACGTTATCAAAACCGTCATCGATAAGGAAAACAAAGCCGGCAAGAAACTCGGTCTCGTAAGCGTTCACTTGTATCGTCCGTTCTCAGTGAAATATTTCGGTGAAGTGCTCCCTGAAACCGTAAAACGTATTTGCGTCCTCGACAGAACGAAAGAACCAGGTGCAAACGGAGATCCGTTGTATCTTGACGTAGTCGAAGCATTTGCAAGTTGCAAGGACATTCCTGCTGAAAACAAGCCCATGATTATCGGCGGTCGTTTCGGACTTTCTTCAAAAGACACGACTCCTGCTCAGATTCTCGCAGTTTACAAGAATCTTGCTGCTCCAAAGCCAATGAACCAATTCACCGTTGGTATCAACGACGACGTTACCCACAAATCTCTCAAGGTTGGTAAGGAAATTTCTATCCTTCCTAAGGGAACTTTCGAAGCTAAATTCTATGGCCTTGGTGCAGATGGTACAGTTGGCGCAAACAAGAACTCTATCAAGATTATCGGTGACAACACCAACAAATACAGCCAGGCATATTTTGATTACGATTCAAAGAAATCTGGTGGTTATACTTGTTCACACCTCCGTTTCGGTGACCAGCCTATCTTGGCTCCTTACTTGGTGGGTACTCCTGATTTCGTAGCCGTTCACGTTCCTTCTTATTTACGTAAATATGACTGTTTGCGTGGTTTGAAGAAAAACGGTACATTCTTGTACAACTCACCTTGGACTGTTGCTGAAACCAAGAAGAATCTTCCTGATTTCGTGAAGAAATATTTGGCAATGAACAACATCAATATGTACATCATTGATGCTACCAAGATTGCTGCTGAAATCGGTTTGGGTAACAGAACCAACACCATTCTTCAGTCTGCTTTCTTCAAGATTTCTGGCGTTATTCCTTACGATCTCGCTGTTGAACAGATGAAGAAATTCATCGTTAAGTCATACGGCAAGAAGGGTGAAGACGTTGTTAATATGAACTATGCAGCTGTTGACCGCGGTGGCGAAATCACCAAGGTTGAAATCCCTGCTGAATGGGCAAAATTGGATTGCACTACCGATTTCCAATTTGAAAAGAATGCTGGTGATCCTGATTTCATCAACAATGTGATGCGTCCAATGGTGGCACAGTGCGGTAATGACCTCCCTGTTAGCGCATTCAAGGAAATCATCGATGGTACATTCCCAGCAGGTACCACCCAATACGAAAAACGTGGTGTAGCTACCGTTGTTCCAGAATGGGATCCTTCAAAATGTATCCAATGTAACCAATGTTCTTTGATTTGTCCTCACGCTGCTATTCGTCCAGTGGTTATGACTGATGCCGAACTCAAGAAAGCTCCTAAGGGTATGGATGCTATCGACATCAAGGCTCCAAAGGAATTTGCAGGTATGCATTTCCGTATGCAGGTTTCAGCTTTGGACTGCACCGGTTGCGGCAACTGCGCTGACGTTTGTCCTGCCAAGGAAAAAGCTTTGGTGATGAAACCTCTCGAAAGCCAAATGAAAGAAGCCAAGAACTGGGA
Organism: Bacteroidales bacterium; assembly: GCA_024400815.1. Lineage (GTDB taxonomy): Bacteria > Bacteroidota > Bacteroidia > Bacteroidales > WCHB1-69 > F23-D06. The sequence goes on from JAKSMD010000072.1 coordinate 1,894, forward strand.
ATACGCACAGAAGAAGGTTACTTACAAAGACAACCTCATCGACAAGTACGCTTCTGTTAAGAACAGCCAGTTCTCACAACCTTTGTTCGAGTTCTCAGGTGCTTGCGCTGGTTGCGGCGAAACCCCATATATTAAATGTATTACCCAATTGTTCGGTGAAAGAATGATTGTGGCCAACGCTACAGGTTGTTCATCTATTTATGGTGGTTCAGCTCCTGCTACGCCATATTGCAAGAACTACAGAAGCGGCAAGGGTGTTGCTTGGGCCAACAGCTTGTTCGAAGACAATGCCGAATTCGGTTTGGGTATGGCCACCGCTACCCGCAAAATGCGTGACCGTGTTGAACGCGTAATGCGCGAAGCTATCGCCGACTGCAAAACTTGCGGCAAGGAACTCAAAGACCTGTTCCAGGCTTGGATTGACAACCGCGAAGATGGCAATAAGACAGCCGAATTGGCAGAAAAGATCATCCCAATGGTTGAAAAATGCAGCTGCGACTATTGCAAGCAAATCGCTGCTTTGAAAGATCACTTGGTGAAGAAATCACAGTGGATCTTCGGTGGTGACGGCTGGGCTTACGATATCGGTTTCGGCGGCTTAGATCACGTTTTAGCTTCTGGCGAAGATGTAAACGTATTGGTTCTCGATACTGAAGTTTACTCCAACACAGGTGGTCAGTCATCTAAGGCAACTCCTGCTGGTGCAGTAGCTAAATTCGCTGCTTCAGGTAAGAAAGTACGTAAGAAAGACCTCGGTATGATTGCTAAATCTTACGGTTATGTATATGTGGCACAAGTTGCCATGGGTGCAAGCCAGGCTCAGTACTTCAAGGCCATCAAGGAAGCTGAAGCTTACCACGGACCATCATTGGTAATTTGCTATGCTCCTTGTATCAACCACGGTATCAAAGTGGGTATGGGTCGTACGCAACACGAAGAAGCTTTGGCCGTTGAATGCGGTTACTGGCACTTGTGGAGATTCAATCCAGCTGAAGAAGAAGCCGGACAGAACGGATTCCACTTGGACAGCAAAGAACCCGACTGGAGCAAGTTCCAGAACTTCATCATGGGCGAAGTTCGTTACAACTCACTGTTGAAGACCTTCCCAGAAGAAGCTAAGGAATTGTTTGCCAAGACCGAACAATTCGCCAAACTTCGTTACGAAGGCTACAAGAAACTGAGCGAAGGAAAATAATAACTATTCTATGAATATCTATCAAAGGGAGGTCTTCACCGACCTCCCTTTTTTGAAATATTTGATGAAGATGGTGGAATTAAAGGACATAATGAACAATCGTCCATATCCCGACAGCGGAGCAATTTTGTTTGATATAATATGTCAATCTATAAATGACAATTGCAAAGCTGAAATAAATTTAGAGGGTGTTGTATCTTTGCCATCCATCTTCCTCAATGCCTCATTTGGAAAAGCTATTGGCATTTATGGTATTGAAAGAGTAAAACAGAGCACTATATTTCATCGCATCAGCAAGTTGCAAGCCGAACGTCTGAAAGAGTACTTTGAACGATACAAATAGGCAGGACACATCCAAAGTATGGATTGAAGAAGAGAAAGATAGTGTAAATCATATTGATTTTCAACAAAATAAAAAGGAATATAAGAAAGAAATAAACTAACATATAATAATATAGTAGATAGCGTTTGTAGCTATCCTTGAGCTTCAATTTCCACAACGTCCTCGAAAGAGGACAACAACACATCAAGGAGAGTTATGAATGCCGTAGTATTACGGCGTGGAATGACTTGTTAGATGTGTGGGCGTGGAAACCCGAAGCTCAAGCAAGGAATAAGTTCCACGCTTTTTTTATGCATTCAAGTCAAATGGAATCGCTACACGTAGGAAATATGATCAGAGCTGAATTGAAGGCACAAGGTAGAACTATCACTTGGTTTGCCAAGGCGATACATACTGACCGGACTAATGTGTATAAGATTCTGAGTAAGGAGACCATTGACTTGCAGATGCTGATAAGAATTTCCAAACTATTGCATCACGATTTCCTGTTGGAGTGTTCCAAAACCATAGATGTGGTTTGATTAGCGACAAAAGTGTGGCGGAATTGGCGACAGTCGAAACTCCGTAAGGGTTTGAAAATTAGTAATTTTGCCAACTGGAAAATCTTATTAGTATCTTTATGGAGAAGAAGTACATCATTAGTGATTATGCAAAGGCAAATTGGGGCAAAACAAATTTAAAACCAATATAATTATGGATATGCAAAAAGAAGAAATGGAAAACAAAACCTATGAGTTCATAGGCAGGTTGGCTCTTGTGTTGTTCAGCCAAAATATTAAGATGAGTTATGACACATTGGCAGCCTTGCTCAAAGACAACGGATTGGATAATTATGCTGGAGGAAGAGGAATGGCAGCAGGTGTTAGTGCAGCATATCGTCGTTGGGAGGAGAAAGAAAAGGATTGTCGCATTCCTGCCACCTGTGGGGCAATTGCGAATACATTTGTAGATAAAAATGGTGGCCTCGCTTGGCTAGGATATTAATCAACAACATGTTATAATAGTTTAATAATCAAAAAAAGTAAAATGAAAAAGTTTTTTTTAATTATCGGAATTGCCCTGATGGGCTTAGGAATGGCAAACGCACAAACCGCAGACGAACTGAAAGCCGAACGCCAGCAGATGAAAACTGAACTGACTTCCAAAGATGCGGTGAAGAAAGCACAGAAAATTGAAAAGAAAATGGAAACCCTTACGCCCAAAGGTGGCAGCATCGGCGAACTTATCCAAGCAATGGTCGCTCCATTTCCAGCAGATTTAAAAGCAAATATAACAACTCCTCTTACCAACCTGCTGGGCAACAAAGCGTCCAGAATCATTGCTAAACCCGATCAAACAGGAGTCAATAGCGTGGATGGTCTGGTCAATACCATTTCGCCCTTGCTGGCAGTTGCCGTATCCACTAACGACATCTTGGCGGAGTATAAAACTGAAATCGTTGATCACGGCGACGGTGAAATTGACATCACCAAGTACAAAGCCAATGCCAAAGATTATTTGGCCATTCTGCCTATGCTGACCCAAGCCAGCCTTGACGCTGCCAAAGCATCCAAACAATTGAAAGATGTTCAAAACGATGTGAAAAGCCTTGCTCCCACGCAGGCGCTGTCCGCAACCAAATCTGTCAACTGGAGTGTGGATGCTCTCGACATTACTACTGCAAAATTGGCTGAAACGACCAAACTGTTACAGAATCTCATCAACACATTGAAGGCCACAGGAAATTTATAAAAAATGAATGGATTTCTGAAGGCAGTTCTATGCTTTACATTCTGCTGGGTCTGCTTAACGATGCAAGCCCAGCAGAATGATAAAATGGTTGTCGGGGTGGCCAAATTCACTTCCGAAGTCAACTCCCCTTTTGTAGATGCTGTTGCTGAAAAAGTGGTTCAAGTAGTGACCAATACCCGGTGTTTTACGGTAGTGGATCGAACCAGCTATGACAAAATCAAAGAGGAGTTGGAGTTTCAAAAGACCGAGGCATTCCTCGACAGCAAAACAACAGTCAAGCAAGATGCTACGGTCGCCGCTCAATATATAATTGTCGGCCATTTGGTAAAAATGAACATCTATACGATGAAGAATCCGGATGGCAGTGTGAACGGTTTCAAGGCAAGTGCGGCTTTCACTCTTAAAGTGAATAATGTAGAAACCGGTGAGACCACGGAAGCAGAGCATTTTCAAACGGAAGTCAGTCCCCAAGCTGCTTCAAAAGAACAAGCTGTTAACCAAGCATTGCAATCCGTTGAAAAAGCACTCAACGACTACTTTCAGAAAACATTTCCCGTCTATGCAAAAATACTTCGTATCCCTGAGTCAAAAAAAGAATCTGCCTTAACTGTGATTCTTAATGTTGGGAAAAATACAGGCGTGGGCATTGGGGATCATTTTTCCGTGGAATTTGTGGAACTATTGGAAGGCAAACCGTTTCCGATAGAAATCGGCAATGTAGTAGTGGAAAAACTCGTGGGTGATGATTTTATAGAATGTAAGGTACTGAAAGGCGGCAAAGAAATATTTTCAAGATTCAATGCTGCGGAGACTTTACAATGCAAATTGATTGTGAAATGAAAAAAAATTGGATTATCATACTCTTTCTCTCCGTATCGGTTTTAGGATGTAAACCAACATATTATACACATCAAGTCAATTATTTGGAGGGAACGGCTCAAACCATATCATTACGGTGCGTGGGTTATGGCATTGACCGATTTATGGCGATAAATGATGCAGAACAATCTGCTGTTAAAGAATTGCTGTTCAGAGGAGTACCATTATCTCAACAAAAAGATGCCCTTGTTTCCACCAATGAATCGGAAAGTTTACGGAAAAACAACAGCTATTTTAATGAATTGCTATCAAAGGGGCGTTACAAAACCTTCATTATATCCAGCACACCCGTAAGTGATATATCGCATTATAAAGGGAGTTTAAAGCAGATTACGGTTGATGTGAAAATCAATCTATATGGGCTTCGAAAGGATTTGGAACAGAACAATATTATTAGACCTTTTGGATATTAAAATATGAAAAAATCAATATTTCTTATCACACTGATGATTGCATCGACCCTTATTAGTGCACAAGAGACATCAACGGTAAGCGGAAAGAAGCTCTTGCAAACAGTCCAGCCAAAGATTATGGTGATTCCGTATGTGAAAGAGGGTGAAGACTTGAGAACTATCTTGGAAGATGATGTCAATAAAAGAATCGCCATCACAAAAATCAAAGAGGCATTCGATAATCGTGGATTTACTACGGTGGACTTTGCGGCAAGATTGAAAGCTGCCAATGCAAACGCGGCATTTTCAATGGAAAACAAGTCGGATTTTAAGGCACAAATCATCCAAAGTTCCGGCGCGGATGTGTATGTGGAAGCGGAAGTGAACGTATTGCTATCGCAATCAGGGAATCAGGTTAAAATGATTTTGACGGCATATGAATGTTCAACAGGCAATTCACTTTCCAACAAAGTCGGAGAAAGTGGGAAATTTTATACGGATGACATTGGCAAATTGGCAAGTAAGGCAGTGGAAAGCTGCGCCGAAGATTTTCTGAATACTATGCAGAACAAATTCACTGACATTGTCAATAATGGCAAATCAATTGCCATCTACTTTGGATTCGATGAAAGTTCAGAATACCTGATGTCCTCCGAGGTGGGCAATCAAGGGCTGCTGCTTTCTGACGAACTTGAACTCTGGATGGAAGCTCACGCTTACAAAAACAACTACCATATTCAAGGAACGACAGAAAAACAGATGATTTTTGACGATGTGAGAATCCCCTTGAAAGACGAGAACACTGGGAACAATTACAATCCCAACAAATTTGCCTTGGAAATTTTCAAATTCATGAAATCCCTGGGGTTGAATATCGGTAGGGATATTAAAGGAAACACTATTTACATCACCATCAAATAGAATTGATTATGAGGAAGTTAATCATTTGTATTGGCATACTGTTCGCTATAATTCCTTTTTGTTTTGCACAAAAAACAGACGATGTCGGAAAAATAACAATAGGGGTGGATGTGCCAACGCAAATCAATCGATTGGATGAAATTCAGACTGGAAAGATCAGGACAGAGCTACAACAGATTTGTACCATGAACAGCATTGTTTCATCTTGGAGTACCAACAGTTTTGTTGTCCGTCCAAACTTTGATATTTACCAGTTTGAAACAGTTGAAGGCGGGATGCAGAACATTTATGTCGTCAAGGCGGAGCTAACGCTATCCATAGTTCAGTTTGATGAAACAATTGTCAATTCAACAAGTAAAACTTTGAAAGGAAGTGGAAATACTAAAGATAAGGCTCTGAACGATTGCATTGCCAATATTCCTGTTACTGATGAGGCATTCCAAACTTTTTTGACTGAAAGCAAGAAGAAAATCATCGATTACTATCAAGCTCGTTGTTCGGAAATCATGCTCAAAGCCCAAAACTATGCCAAACAAGAGCAATACGAAACAGCCATTGCCATATTGATGCTCGTGCCCGAGGAAGTGCCTTGTTATGAATCTATAACAAGTCTGACCGAAGAAATTTACGGGACTTATCAAGATAAACGTTGTGCACAACTCACTTCAGCAGCCAATGCGGCAATTGCCATTCAAGATTATTACGCAGCTGCGGAATATCTCACCCAAATCAACCCCAATTCCAGCTGCTACAGTTTTGCTGTGAACACCTTCAAGAATGTTGAAGAAAAGGTTTCTGCGTGGGAACAGCGGGACTGGAACTTCAAAATGAAGCAATACGATGATTCCGTACAACTTGAAAAAATGCGCATACGGGCCGCAAAAGAAATAGCTGTGGAATATTATAAGAACCAACCTGACATTCACATTCAACAATTTATAAAATAGAGGAGATTGCCTGCGACAATTCACGAACGGGCGTCACCTATTATTTGTGATGCCCGTTTTTTCGTATTGTATTATTTTGTAATTTTGCAGGTTGATATTTATAATGACAGAATTATGAATGACAGGGATATATTCGATTTTATCAATGACAATTTCACGATGCGTGCCAACGTGAATTGCTACAACAAGTTGAACTGCTTTGCCGATGCCATGCGGAGCAACCTTATACACAACAGCCGAATAATCCGTTATAAAAATTCAAACAAAAACAGAATCTTCATTCTGAAATAATATCCATAAAATGAGTAAATATACATTTAAATTATCTAATTATCACGCAATAAAAGACGCGGATATAACTCTTGATGGTATTACGGTCCTTTCGGGGGAAAACGGATCTGGAAAAAGCACTATATCCAGATGGTTATATTATCTATTGAAGGGTGTAACTGAACATGAAAAATATGTTGAAAAAGATTCGGAATATGCTATTCGACGCATTCTTAACAAGATCAGAAGAACTTCAACATTAAGTAAAGGAGACGATTATTTTACCTTTAGCAGAAGCATGGATTTTCTTCCAGAGATAGAAAATATTTTCGATTTTGAAAAAGATTATTTTGAAATTGTCAATAAATACATTAAGTTATTATCCAATTATTTTGCTGAAACAAATTCTCGAAATAATCTTGCCAGGCTTGCTTCTTCATATAATATAGAAGTGGAAAATGATGACAAGTATCCTTCTGTTCTTAATAAGATTGCAGAATTGCTTCATAATGAATATGAAAATATTGTAAAAAACAATATTCTACAAAAAAACTCTAGAAGTTTAAGAACATTAACTGAAACAATTTCTCATTTTGCCAATGATGGAGATAGATGGCCTAAAGATATTGGTTTATCTGAGGATAGAGTAAATTTACTAACAAAGAAGGAATTTAAAACACCACTTTCGATAACCAAAGCCATATATTTTGGCACTCAGGGTTTGATGAATTCTTTTGATAACGAGGAAGGAATTTACGAATTCATTACAAATAAATATGATGATATGCCAGTTTCTGGCAGATTAATCCAACGGAGAATTCAACAAATAATTAATGGTACAATCACTTTTGACAAAGAAGATTCTACTTTGTTTGACCGACGAGAACTACATTATCACAGAGAAGATGGTTTAGATATTCCATTGAAAGAGGCAGCGACAGGCTTAATTTCCTTCGCCGTCTTGGGACGATTACTAGAAATGGGGTATCTAAACCCGACTACCCTTCTGATTGTTGATGAACCAGAAGCTCATTTACACCCACAATGGATTGTCGAATATGCCCGTACCATAGTCCAAATTAATAGGAGAATTGGAACAAAGATACTCATTTCCACGCACAACCCAGATATGGTTTCCGCAATACAGTCAATAGCCAGAAAAGAAAATGTTCTAAATACTACCAATTTTTATTTGGCAGAGAAAATTGCAGATAATGATAGTCATTATATTTATAAGTATCTTGGGAATGAAATAGGAGAGATATTTGAGTCTTTTAATATTGCTTTATCAAGAATTCAAATATATGGCGAACAAAACTAACATTCAAGATATGGTGTACTGCGACTCCGTTGCTAAGAATCTTTCTGTTGATAAAAAATACAAACAGAGCTTCTCCAACATTGTTTCAAAAGATTCCCCTAGAAAAAGCTTTAGCTTCACTCAAAGAATTCTTGATACTCTTTGCATAGATATGGATATGGTGGAAATTGACAATGGTGGGGATAGTGATAACACTATGGATTTAGTTGTTGGTATAGCACAATATGATAATTATAGGCAGTCATTTTCAAACAAGAGATTCCTTCCTGTCGAACTTAAGTTAAACTGTAAATCATTCGCAGGCATTACGAAAAAAGAATTAGTATGTAAGGACCGACATACTCGTGACATATTAAATGGATACTCTGCTGTTGTCGATTTGCACAGTGCGTTCATTTTTCCAGAAAAAGTTGCACCATCCGCCAAGAACAGCAAATCTCGTTGGAATCAAGAACCCAATAGTGGCAACCTTAAAAATTGGGATATGATGTCCCCCATAGAGTATAATACGTATATTCATTTTGCCGAAGATTACCCATATAATCCACAAACTGATATTAACGACATCAAAAATAAGATTGTTAAACTTTTTTCGAACAATGATATTGATGAATTAATAAAGTTCATTGATTATAACATGAAAATAGCAGAAGGGTATAAACGAAAATACAACATGAATGAATGTCGTGCTATTGCAACAGCTCTTTCCGATAGCATTGAGTCGTTGGGTGGTAAAAGTCAAGATACAGACATTGATGAATATTTATCAATGCTTGGCGAAGATATTGAATCATTAAAACGTTGTTAGCCACGTCACCCTCATCGACAAATACGCTACTGCCAAGAACAGCCAGTTCTCACAACCTTTGTTCGAGTTCTCAG
>JAKSMD010000073.1 GCA_024400815.1 Bacteroidales bacterium
CACATAGTGCTAGCAAGGAACAGTTCTCCATCTTTGATATGGATGAAAGTGTCCAAGAAGATGTTCATATCGTCATCCCGCAATGCGATCCTTGGGATAGTTTCCAACAGAATCAGAAAGAAAAAGAGGTTGCCGGCTTCTATATTTCAGGTCATCCTTTGGATGATTACAAGTATATCATTCAGAACTATACGAATATAACATTGTCCCAAATTGACGATAAGGAAAAACTCAAAAAGATGGCCGTTTTGGGCAAGGGGCTGAAATTCGCCGGATTGATTACAAATGTTTCCAGCGGCCTAACCAAAACAGGAAAGAATTTCGGCAAAATCACGATGGAAGATTTTACGGGCACCTATACCCTATCGCTCTTTGGTTCAGATTTTGACAAACATCAGTGGATTTTCAAGACAGGCAATCGAATTTTTGTTCAAACCAGCGTGTCGGTTAGAGGATATATCGATAAAAAGACGAACGAAGAAAAGGAATTTGTCGATATTAAGCCCCTGAATATTTTCTATTTGGATGAGGCATACAAGCACTTATGCAATGGTATCAACTTGGTTATCAGAATCCAAGATGTGAATATGGCATTGGCCGAAGAACTGAAAAAGCAGTTAGAAGCCGCAAAAGTTAAAGGCAAAGACGAAAATGGCGTTCAATTCTATCTACGCATTGTAGAAAACGGAGGTGTGTTCTATGCCGACTTTTTCAACTTCAAGACGAAAGTCTATCCTGATGTATTTTTAAAGAATCTCAAATTGGATATCAACTATAAAGTAGAATTAATATAAATGATGAAATATGCTCGAAAACTGCTACTGATCTGCATTTTTATCGCACTATTTGCAGAAATATCGGCACAGACAAAAATCTATTATTATAAGATAGATGACAACATCTCTAAACCGGCATTGCGAAAAACGGAAAAAGCGGTTGAAGAGGCTGCCCAGCAAAAGTCAGACTATTTGTTGTTAGAACTCAACACCTTTGGGGGCGAATTGGAGGCGGCGGACAAAATTCGCACGCTGTTACTCAATGCACCTATGCCAACAATGGTGTTCATCAACAATAATGCGGCCTCAGCTGGTGCTTTAATTTCGATCTCCTGTGACAGCATCTATATGGCACAGGGATCTTCCTTGGGCGCTGCGTCTGTAGTGGACCAAAATGGACAAATCATGCCCGATAAATACCAATCGTACATGCGCTCACTGATGCGTTCCACTGCGGAAAAAAATGGCCGCAATCCCGATATCGCGCAAGCCATGGTGGATCCAGATGTTGTCGTAAAAGATATCAGCGACAGCGGCAAAGTACTGACATTCACGTCAGAAGAAGCCCTTGAAAATGGATTTTGCGAGTCTATTGCCAACGACCGTGAAGAAGTTCTCAAAGCAGCCGGCATCGAGCATTACGACATTAAAGAGCAGCACCTTACGGCGATTGACAAAATTATCAACTTTTTAGTAAATCCGATAGTCAGCGGCATCCTTATCATGTGTATTGTAGGAGGACTCTATTTTGAATTACAGGCGCCAGGATTAGGCTTGCCCATTATTATTGCTATATTGGCTGCCCTACTCTACTTCGCCCCACATTACTTGGAAGGTCTGGCCCAACATTGGGAAATCCTCGTATTCTTGGCGGGACTCATTCTTTTGATGTTGGAATTTTTCGTCATCCCTGGCTTTGGCGTGGCGGGTGTCTCCGGCATCGTCTTGATATTCGCTTCCTTGATTTTAACTATGGTGTTTAATGTTGGTTTCCACTTCCACTTTGATCCCAACTTCGATGTCGCCGGACAAATTGCCAAAGATACGATTTTGGTGCTTCTCAGTGTGTTAGTCGGATTCTTTCTCTCCTTATGGTTGGGAAAAAAAGTAATCACTGCCGACACTCGTTTTGGCTCTTTGGCGCTGAAAACCAACTTGGATACAGACAAAGGGTACACCTCGCAAGATATGCGTATGCAGAAATATGTGGGACGTATCGGCACAGCGGCCACTTTCATGCGCCCTGCTGGCAAAATTGATATCGATGGCGAAATTTTGGAAGCCACTTCCGAACATGGCCTTATCGATAAAGGCGAACCTATCGCCGTCATCAAATTTGAAAACGCTCAATTAGTGGTTAGAAAATCCGAAAACATCTAATAACGACTCGATTGCTTGCTATGGAAATTTACAAACCTTATTCTAACCAAGATAAAGTACCTTACGTGGAAGGCATTCGTGCGGGTTTTCCTTCCCCCGCAGAAGATTTCACGGAACCAACCTTGGATTTGAACCGTTATGTGATTAAGAATCCGGCCTCAACATTTTATGCCCGCATATCTGGTTCCAGCATGGAAGGTGCTGACATTCACGACGGCGACATCGCTGTTATAGACAAATCAATAGAACCCAGTGACGGCAGCATCGCCGTATGCTTGATTGATGGGGAATTTACGTTGAAGCGCATAAAAGTGGAAAAAGACAAAGTCTGGCTGATGCCTGCCAATCCGCAATTCTCTCCTATTCTCATCACGGAAGAAAATCATTTTATCGTATGGGGCATTGTTACCTTTATTATTAAGCAGATGCGTTAACCTATTGTAAAACAACATGTACGGTCTTGCCGATTGTAATAACTTTTTCGTTTCATGCGAACGTGTTTTCAATCCAGGATTGAACGGTCGCCCCGTTATTATTCTGTCAAATAATGACGGATGCGTGATTTCGAGATCTAATGAGGCAAAAGCCATCGGCATTAAAATGGGGCAACCATATTACCAACTTAAGAACTTCATATCCATCCATAAAGTGGCGGTTTTCTCATCTAACTACACTTTATACAGCGATATGTCGCAACGCGTACAAAAAACTTTGCAATCGTTGGTACCAGCCACTGAAGTATATTCTGTGGATGAATCCTTTTTGGACTTGCGCGGCATTCCAGAAGAACAATTGGACGACTTGGGACATTATATTTCGCGCATTGTGCAACGCAACACAGGTATTCCCATTAGCGTCGGCATTTCCCATACCAAAACATTAGCCAAAATCGCTTCCAAATTGTGCAAACAATACCCCAAATTGCAGGGCAGTTGCTATATGCATCGTCCACAAGATGTTGAGAAGGTGCTACGCCGGTTTCCAATTGAAGATGTCTGGGGCATTGGGCGACGTTTTGCGGCGCTCTTGCACAATCGAAACATCATGACCGCATACGCTTTTTCTCAACAGTCCGTCGATTGGGTACAATCATTAATGCACATCGGAGGCGTGAAGACTTGGCGGGAGTTACATGGGGATCCTTGCGTTGAATTTGAAGAGTTCAGCAAAGACAAACAACAAATTACAGTGTCACGCAGTTTCAGCAAGGAATTGACCGAAAGTGCGGATATTGAACAGCAAGTGGCTCTATTCACTTCTATGGCAGCCGAAAAATTGCGCAAACAACACAGCGTTTGCAATGCCATCATCGTTTTCCTTTACACCAATCGCCATCGCAAAGACAAGCCACAACAATTTGCCAATCGCTTAGTTCCATTGCCAAGAGCTATGGACAGCACATTGGAATTGGTCAACTGGTCTACTAAGACGGCACGCGAATTGGTTCAGAAGCCCTACGAATACAAAAAAGCAGGCATCATATTGTCTGATATTCAACCTAATAGCAGTCTGCAAACTGTCCTGTTTGACGATTTTGATCAGGCCAAACATACCAAATTGATGAACACATTAGATGAAATCAACAAGAAACAAGGCCCTCATTCCGTAGTCGTCGCAAGTGCTGGCTTTGATGGAATAAAAATGAATCGGCAGCATCTGTCGCCCAACTATACATCCGATTGGGACGACATCATTCAAATTAAGATTTAGTCGTGACGAGTTCCTCTAACTTGGACAAAGCGACCTCGATTTCCACGGGTTCGGTCAATCGTTGCTTGCCTATATAGACACAAACCAAGCCATGAGAGGCGCCCACAATGCCGTAATCGGCGTCAGCCATTTCTCCGGGACCATTCACAATACACCCCATCACGCCTATTTTCAATCCGGGATAGTTCGAGAATCTCTCTTTTACTAAAGAAAGCACCGATTGTATGTCATATTGGGTTCTTCCGCAAGAAGGACAAGATATGAACTCCGTTTTGCTCATTTTAATCCGGCAAGCCTGCAAAATCGTGGATTCAATATTGCAAAGCGTCTCCTTTGGGAAATTCGGATTACCTAGTTTAACATCCTTAATGTGATGTTGATAGTATGCATACCCGGCTAAGGCAGCAGCGCGAGCAATCCACATGTCAAAGTCTGATTCAGCATCCTCAAAGAAGAGTGTGTCGTTTTCTATACGATAATCTGCTGGATGCAAATGCTGTACGGCCTGCACCAATTTGTGCGCAAAAACAGGTTCATTTTCAGGAGCTTCTGTTAAAGACACCCGTATTGTGTCGCCAATGCCCATCAACAGTAAAGCGCCAATACCCGCAGCCGATTTCACCCGGCCTTCCAATCCGTTGCCCGCTTCAGTAACACCAATATGCAAAGGATAAGTGCACCCGCGTTTATTCATTTCCTCTTTTAAAATGATTGTTGATGCCATCATCGTCTGCACATTACTGGACTTCATGGAGATGACGACCTTATGGAAATCATAGCGTTCGCAGATGTCAATCCACTCCAAAGCAGACTGAACCATTGCATTCGGTGTGTTACCGTAACGACTTACAATTCTGTCACATAGCGAACCATGGTTGATACCCAATCTGATAGCCGTATCATTCTTCTTGCAATTGGCGAACAGCGCCTCAGCGCGTAACGCCATTCGTTCCACAGCGGCCTGATACTCAGCTTCTGTTAGGTCTAATTGTGAGAAATTACGTTTATCAACATAGTTGCCTGGATTGACGCGTACCTTCTCCACAATGCCGGCCATAGCCTCCGCCACTTTGGGATTAAAATGGACATCTGCGACCAGCGGCATGTCGTAGCCATCTTGTCGCAATTGCTGCTTTATCTGACGCATCGCTTCCACCTCTTTCATTGAGGGCACCGTCAGGCGTACCATCTGTGCACCAGCCGCAAACATACGTTTGCATTGGGCCACGGATGCAGCCACATCATTAGTATCTGTATTCGTCATGGATTGCACCACTACAGGTGCATCGCCACCTATGGTGACGTTACCGATTTGAAAGGATTGACTCATTGTTATTTTTGTGCAAAACCTTGGGCGTGAATTTCAACTTGGCAGTTGTCTCCTGTAATCAGATGACAACCGGCCTCTTTTTCTTTGATGTATCCAATGATAGAAACATTATCCACATTTTTAATCTTCTCGAAATCAGATTGTTTGATGGTAAACATCAACTCGTAGTCATCGCCGCCATTGAGAGCTGCCACGGTATGAACGATATCCAAATCCTTCAATGTGGTGAACGCCAATTCGGTCATTGGAAGTTTCTCCTCAAAGATAGCACATCCCTTGTCGGAGGCTTGGCAAATCAGCATAATAGCAGCAGCAATACCGTCGCAAACATTGGTCATAGCCGTTGGCAGAATATCCTCGCGACGCAACGCTTCCACAATGTCCAATCGAGGTTCTGGCTTGAGTTGGCGACGAAGCAGATAATCTTTGCCGGTAAAGTCTGGTTGCATATTGGGATTGACTTCAAAAACTTTCTTTTCGCGTTCCAGCAAAAGCAAACCGGCATAAGCCGCTGCAAAGTCTCCAGATACACAAATCAGTTCATTCTCAGCGGTTCCTTTGCGAGATACCAATCGGGCGGGTTCGCACTCTCCAACAGCGGTCAATGAGACAATTAAATCACGACGAGAGGTGGAGAGATCCAATCCGACCACATCAACATGAGCGGTCTCACAACAAGCTTCAATCCCATCTAACAATTCATTAACTGCCTTTAAGTCAAAACGATTGGAGACGCCAATATTGATGGTGAGTTGCGTAGGAATGGCATTCATGCCCAAAAGGTCGGAAATAACCACCGTAACCATCTTGTAACCTAAGTGGCAAAGCGGAACATATGTTAAGTCGAAATGGACATTTTCCATAAACACTTTGGTAGAGGTTACAACATTCTCTTGAGATGGGGCAATTACAGCAGCGTCGTCGCCAATGCCGATAACGGTAGAACTGTTTTCTATCGGGAAGCACTTTGCCAATTCAGCAATTAAATCATATTTGCCTGGACGCGGTCCATCTTCTTCTATGGGTCTTTGGTTTTCTTCAAAAAAAAAAAAAAAATTTGAGGGCGCAAACTTACAAAAATTATTGGGGAATACCGTCCACTCTGTTGAACTTGTACTCTTTCAAATTTCCATCCGTGCCAACGGCTTTCAGACGAATCGTATTGTTGTCGTCCACATAGATTGTCCAACAATGACATTCTTGTTGTGAGTTGTCATTAAGGTAGTTATGCGCTAAGATCTCACCATAAACATAGTATTGCGCCTGGAATGCTATCTCCCAACTTTCAGTTTGGGCATTCATTTTATAATATGAATACATACCATTGCCATTCATTTCAACGAAGAAAATCGGAGTGGCGGAAGCATTTGCTGAAATTTCTTTGCCTTGCCATATGCCCACCAGTTTGGGCGCATAACCCTTATCTTCATTTTTCACGAAAGAATAGATGTTATTGTCTGCAACCTGTTGAATACCATTCTTTTTTATAGATTTAACACCAAATGTCATCGCTTTGGTGTTGATGCGGGAAATATCCAATTCAATAACCCACTCATCGCCTTGGACATCCGTACCTTCCAATGTCAGATAATGAGTGTTGATCGTATAGCGAAAATTCGTGTTTTCCATCCATCGTCCATCCGAAGAACACAAAGCACGCAACATAGTGCCATCGCTTTTAATATTGTATATGATGAACTTATCGCTGGCCACATATACATCATTGATAGTGGAAAGTCGCCAATCATTGACCACTAAATTTGCATAATCAATTTCTTCTGAATGATTCGGATCGCAGGCAGAAAAGGTGATCGCTGACAAAATCAAACTTACAAGGATAAACAGGTTTCTTTTCATATTGATAAATTTTTACAGACTTATATAACTGAATAATCACAAAAATATTATGTTCAAAACTTATTTTTTGAAAGTAGTGAATTTAGGGCGACACTCAAAATACCAATGGCTAACAGCAGCCGTTTGTAGTTTCTGGTTTCTAGTTTCAGGTTTCAGGTCTAAAAGCGTCCATTGGGCAATATTTTTATGTAAGTTTGCACCCTGTTTTAGAATACGAGATTTATGAGATTAGACAAATTCCTCATTGAAAATAACTTCTTCACTTCCAGAGAAAAAGCACAGACAGCCATCAAGCATAATACGGTGAAAGTCAATGGCAATATTGTTACAAAGGCCTCCATGGATATTACAGACAGCATGCAAGTGGAAGTCATTGACATCTTCAACAAATTCGTCAGTATGGGCGGACTGAAGTTGGAAAAAGCCATCGCCGATTTCGAATTAGACTTTATGGGCAAAAGTGTGTTAGACATTGGTTCATCCACAGGCGGATTCACTGATTGCGCCTTGCAAAATGGGGCCGCCAAGGTCGTAGCCGTGGATGTCGGAACACAACAATTAGTAGATAAACTGCGACAAGACGAACGCGTTTTATCTCTGGAAAACCAAGATTTCCGTGAACTGACCCCAGCCGATGTGGACCAGACCCTGTTCGACTTTATCGTTTCCGATGTTTCCTTCATCTCATTGACCTACATTCTCCCCTATTGCGCTCAATTCTTAAAACCCGATGGTAAAATGATGCTGCTTATCAAACCTCAATTTGAAGCGGGTCCCTCTTTTATCAGTCGCAGCGGCATTGTAACCGACGAAAAAGGTTACAAAGTATCCATCCAAAAGGTAGTTAACGAAGCGGTGAACCAACATTTTCATCTTAACGGACTGAGTATTTCTACCCTTTTTGAACAACATAAAAATGTTGAATTCTTATCGCTTTTCAGCTTTATCGACACAAGATATCGCCTGGATTTGAACAAAATCTGCAATGAGGTCAAAATAGTAAAAAAATCATTATAACTTATTGGAAATCAAAAGTTATGTCTAATCAAATCATTTTCGACTTTTTGAAAGAATTGGTGGCAAACAATAACCGAGAATGGTTTCTGGCCCACAAATCAGAATACGAAGTGGCTTGGAAACGCTTTCACGAAATTGTAGATGCACTGATTCAAGAAATTGGAAAATTCGATCCTTCGGTAAAATACCTTACGCCCAAAGATTGCATTTATCGTTTGTATCGAGATTTGCGATTCTCACCAGACAAGACACCCTACAAAGGACATTTTGGAGCATATATTAACGCAGACGGCAAAAAAGCCTACCATGGCGGCTATTATCCTCCACTGGACCACCAACAATGTAGTCTTGCACGCGGCGTTTGGTGGCTGCCTACCAAAGAGATGCATGCGCTTCGACATGCTATTGTGGACCAAGTAGATACCTATCGTGCTATTGTAGAAGAACCGACTTTCAAGCACTATTGTCCTACCATCGGCATGGAACATTACAAGCGCATACCGAATGGTTTTCCCAAAGATTTTCCCTATCCAGAATATTTGCTTTGCAAAAACTACACCTGCTGCTGCGAACAACCCCATCAGTTGCTGTTAAATGATAATTATATTGCCAATATGGCAGATATTTATCGCAGTATGAAACCTTTTAATGACTTTTTGAAAGAAAACATCCTTATCAATATGGAAGAAATGGAAGGGATGAAGGATATTGTCAAATTTTTCTAAATCAACAACTTATAAAACCGCCGACAATGCGACACAGATATGCTCGAAAAACGGATTTACCAGCCATCATGACTATCATTCATCAGGCCAAAGCGCGAATGAAGGCGCAACACATTGACCAATGGCAAGATGGTTATCCCAATGAAGAGTCCATCTTCAATGATATTGCCCACAAACAAGGATATGTTTTTATTATTAAAGATGAAATTGTCGCTTACGCAGCCATTGTATTTGAGCACGACCCGTACTATGATAAAATTGATGGACAATGGCTTACCGACATGCCCTATGTTGTTGTGCATCGCATAGCGGTACACGACCGCCATACCCACCAGGGCATTGCCAAACAAATTTTGAATACGGCTGAAAAGTTAGCCAACAAGAAAGACGTTCAGTCGTTTCGCATTGATACGCACCAAGCCAATCATTTTATGCGGAATCTCATTCGCCAACATGGCTTTACGCTATGCGGCATTGTGCAAGTTCGTGATGGCAGAAGGATGGCTTATGAAATCAACCTCCAAAGTCGTCATAATGAATCATGTCAGGCGTGACGCCTAAATTATCGAGCATCTTCAATACGGCCTGCAACATCATAGGAGGACCGCAAATATAATATTCGATATCTTCAGGATTAGGATGATCTTTAAGGTAGTTTTCTAAAATCACCTGATGAATAAAGCCTGTATAGCCCGTCCAATGATCTTCGGGAAGGGCATCGGATAAGGCAATATGAAATTCAAAATTTTCGTTTTCGTTCGCAATCTTTTGAAATTCATCCACATAGAACAATTCCTTCAAAGAACGACCGCCATACCAGAACGTCGTTTTGCGGTTAGTGTGACGATTTTTGAACTGGTCAAAAATATGGGAACGCATCGGAGCCATGCCAGCACCGCCGCCGATGAACATCATCTCATTCTGAGTTTCTTGAACAAAGAATTCGCCGTAAGGACCAGATACGGTAACTTCATCTCCAGGTTTCAAGTTGTAAATGTAGGAAGAGGCCACGCCGGGATTAACTTTCTCCATGGTTCCTTTTTTGCGATTAAACGGTGGTGTGGCGATACGCACATTCAACATAACGATGTTATTCTCAGCGGGATAGTTAGCCATAGAATACGCTCTAACCGTATCTGTAGGATTTTTCATCTTCAATTCAAAAAGATGCATCTTTTCCCAATCTTGACGGAACGGTTCGTCAACATCTATATCGACATAATTGACTACGCATGCCGGAATATCAATTTGGATATAACCACCCGACTTGAAGTCCATGGTTTCATTTTCGGGCAATTGCAGTACTAATTCCTTAATGAAGGTGGCAACATTGTGGTTGGAGACCACTTTGCAAGTCCACTTCTTAATGCCAAAGAACTCCTTGGGGATTTCAATTTCCATATTCTCACGGACCTTCACCTGACAGAAAAGTCGACAGTTTTCAGCTGCTTGTTTGCGAGAGATATGGGCCAATTCCGTTGGTAAAATGTCGCCGCCGCCTGTAAGCACTTTGCCGCGACAGGTGCCACAGGAACCGCCACCGCCGCAAGCAGAAGGAACAAACACCTTCTCATCCGAAAGGGCCTGCAAGAGAGAACACCCACGCTCATGTTCAATCTTCTTTTCTCCATTGATGGTAATTTCGACTTTGCCCTCGGGCACCATCTTTTTGCGAGCGTACAATAAAATGGCCACCAATATCCAAATGATAACCAAAAATATAAGTACGGCAGCAAGAATTGTCAATATCTGCATCATATCGTATGTTGTAAAATTATCAATAATAA
>JAKSMD010000074.1 GCA_024400815.1 Bacteroidales bacterium
TATTTCGATAACCAGCTGGTTCTCTTTTAGTTGCTTATATCGAACTCACGTTAATGATAATGCCAATAAGCGTCTGCTTCCACGGAAAAAAATTGTCGAAGCGATTCCGCAGACACATCTTCCAAAAGCAAAGACATCATATTCGGAATTTTATGCAAGATAGCAGCAAATTGCGAAAGTCTGACACAGGGAAAATTGGACGGACGCAATCGAAGCAAATTCCAATGATAGAGTTCAATCGGAGCTAACTGATACTTGTAGCGAAGATAATCGTACTCGTATTTCAATTGTCGCTGATAATCATCCAATGGTTCCTCATTCAAAAGTCCGGCCTGACCAAAAATCAACGCATTGACCTGAGGCAAGGCATCTGCGTGTTTCTGAAGAATTTTATAAGGCAAACTGTGCGCCAACAATTCAAAAGCCACCGCATTGGTTTTGAATCCGAACGCTATTGCCAACTGTCTGTATAAAGCCTCATTCCAATCATTTTGGCATTGTGCCACCATTTCCAATATGCGCTGTTGCTTTCGCAAAAGTCGCTCCATCACCATCGTGGATAAGGTAGCATTCAAATGCAAAGCATCCATTTTAGGAAGATAGTTTTCGCAACAGATGGTCTCTGGTGTTCGCATCAATTCACAATATCGTTCATACATACCTGCCGGCACATACGACTTCATTTCCAAAGTCGGAAAATACTCGCCTTTTTGCCGTTCTACTTCCCCATCATGTTCATATACCACGTGTAAGATAACAGAACGATACTTTTCGTCCAAGTGGTGCTGATGACGATACCAATCGGAACTTTTCAAATGAATTTCCACATCGCCTGCCCATTTCATATTGCCAATCTGAATGACCGCCTGCTTAAAATCGGGTCCAGCATCCTGGTTATGATAACCTGGGGAAATAATTTTCAGCAATTCTCCGTGGGTTGTTTTCACTTCCAAAAAACGGAACAATCTGTGTTTCCATAAGTAATGTAAAAAATCTTCTTTCATAGTTAAAATATTTTGTTTGCAAAAATAATAATTTATCAAATATTTACAATAGTAAAATAATATTTTTATTTACTTTTCGTTATACAAATGTTAATTGAAAGCGAAAATATTTTAACAGACATATTTAACAAACTACAAAACAAATAATTATGCAAACAGAAAAACAAATTAAAGGTCAGCAAGGGGAAGCCGTCGCGGTTGAGTACTTGTTAGGAAAAAACTACAACATTTTGGAACAGAATTGGCGGATTGGTCATTTAGAAGTGGACATTATCGCCAGCACGGAAGAGTTTTTAGTTATTGTAGAAGTCAAGACGCGCAAAAGCAATGTTTTCGGGGAGCCCGAGGAATTTGTCACCAGGCAAAAGCAAAACCATCTGATTCGGGCGGCGAGCATCTACATTGAAAAAACGGGCATCACGAAGGAAGTCCGTTTCGACATCATATCTGTCATAGCAGACCAAGGCGTAGAAAGCGTCAAGCACATAGAGAACGCTTTTCAGCCATCATGGTAACAGGAATAAAAAAGAGGAAGCGTTCCAGGAACGTTTCCTCTTATATGTAAAAAAGGGAGACCTATAAGCCGGGTTCTGTATTATGTTGCCATTTATCTAGGGCCTGCGTCACCGCAGGTCTCAATCAACCTACCCTCCGAGTCGGACGAGCAGCCCTCAGGCCTCGGTTTATTTGGTCTTTCAACCCATAAGGTTTGCCCTCACCTACATCACTGCAGGCGGCGTGAGCTCTTACCTCGCGTTTTCACCCTTACCCTTGCAGGCGGTATTTTTTCTGCGGCACTATCTGTCGTTGCAAAAGCAACGCCTTCCCGTTAGGAAGTATGGTGCTCTGTGTTGCCCGGACTTTCCTCTCCCGCTATAGGCGGCAGCGACAACTCGCTCTCCCTTTTGAAAAATCAAACGACTAGTAGTTGAGCATCACCGGCATGATGAGCATCAGCACGCTTTCGTTTTCGTCAAACTCTTCCACCGGAAGGATCAAAGCAGCGCGGTTCGGTTGTGACATTTCCAATCGGATTTGGTCGCCATCCATATTTTCGAGCATTTCACGCAAGAATTTGGAGTTGAAACCGATATCCATCTTTTCGCCAACATATTCGCCTGTAATATTTTCGGCTGCCTTATTGGAAAAGTCCATATCTTCAGCAGTAATATTGGTCATCTCTTCGGAAAGGGAAACGCGAACTTGGAAAGTGGATTGGTTGGAATAGATACCGACACGACGAATAGATTTCAAGAATTCATCGCGAGATACAATCAATGAATTAGGATTGTCTTTCGGGATCACATTTTCATAATTCGGATATTTACCTTCTTTGAGAGAAGAGAAGAGAACGAAATTGTCAAATGAGAAACAGATGTGATGGTTTTCTTGGGAATATTCAACATGGACATCGCCTTCAACGCCCGAGAGAATGCTCTTCAGGTGAGAGAGCGGTTTTTTGGGGAGGATAAGGGAAGCCATATCGTCCGTTTTAACCTTGGTATTGCGGTAGCGAACCAGCTTATGGGCATCCGTAGAGACGAAAGAGATGCATTCATTGGAGAGTTCGCAAAGAACGCCCATCATATTCGGTCTCAATTCATCATTACCGGTTGCGAACAAAGTCTTGCTGATAGCGCGTTGGAGGACGGATGCTTCAATATCAAAAGAGCTCGGATTTTCGATCACACCGATAGAAGGAAACTCTTTGCCATCCTTACAAGGTGCGGCATATTCGCCATTGGCTGCCGTATATTTGAAAATCGCATTTTCCTCGTCAAAAGCAAACACGATAGGGGTTTCAGGGATGAGCTTCAGGGTTTCGATCAACAACTTGGCGGGAACGGCCACAGAACCTTCGCCTTCCACATTGTCCAAATCCACCACAGCCGTCATGGTTGAATCCATGTCTGACGCAGTTAATTTGAGTTTTTCGCCCTCGATGGTGAACAAGAAGTTCTCCAAAATAGGCATTGTACTATTGGAGCCCATCACACCACTGATGGCGCTCAAATTACGATAAAGAACATCGCGAGATACGATAAATTTCATATTGTCTTCTTTTAAAAATTCAAGCGGCAAAGATATAATTTTTTTTAGAAAAATAACATTAAAATTATTTGTACCCGACAGGTTATCGTGTACAAATTTAATGTACATTTGCGCCTCAAAAAAATTTAACTATGGTTATAGACGAACTCAAACAATCCGAAGCCTTATTAGAAGGTCATTTCCTTTTATCTTCTGGTCGTCACAGCGACCGTTATTGTCAATGTGCCAAACTGTTACAATACCCTGATCGTGCAGAGCGCGTTTTGTCCGTTGTAGCAGAACAAGTCAAAGACCTCCCTATCGACATGGTTGTCGGTCCCGCTATGGGCGGCATCATCGTAGCATACGAATTAGGCCGTCAGCTGGGCGTGCCAGCAATTTTCACGGAGCGTGTCGATAATCAGATGACCTTGAGACGTGGATTCGAAGTGAAGCCCGGACAAAAGCTGCTCATCACAGAAGATGTTGTCACAACGGGCAAATCCTCTTTGGAGACCATCGCCGTTCTCAAAGCCTTAGGCGCAGAAGTCATTGGCGTCGCTTGCTTGGCAGACCGAAGTGCGGGCGACTTCCCCTACCCGATTTACAGTGCCACCAAACTGAACATTCAAAGTTGGGAAGTTGAAGAATGTCCTCTTTGCAAACAAGGCATTCCATTCATCAAGCCAGGCAGCAGAAAATTCTAAATCATTACGGTGCGAAGTCTTTTAAACTAAAAACTTTTGTATCTTTGCGCCCTCATATTAGATGTAATAGATGAAAAATCCCAAATTAGCTAACCGATACGCAAAAGCGCTTTTTGATTTTGCAACCGAAAAAGGTCAGATCGAAGAGGTTTACCAAGACCTCATGTCCATTCGCACCGTGCTCAAAGAGAGTTCAGAACTGCAAATGGTGCTCAACAGTCCCGTTATTGCGCCGAAGAACAAGCATGCCATTTTCGCCAAGGTTTTTCAAAATGTCATCAGCGAGACGACTTTCATCTTTCTGGATGTCATAATCCGTAAGAAACGCGAACCGGCATTGGACTCTATCTGCGAAGAATACCTTAAATTCTATAACGAATTCCACCACATCAAAACGGCGACGCTGACCACGGCCCAACCGCTCAGCACCGAATTGACGGAGGAAATCAAAAAGATGTTGGAAGAACAGACCCACTACACCATTGAGATCAAGCAAGTAGTACAACCGAAAATCATCGGTGGCATCATGATAAACATGGATGACTTCTCTTTCGACGCCAGCATCATTTCCAAAATCAACAAACTCAAACAGGAATTCGCACACAACATCTACAAAATCAATTTTTAACCTGATTATTCACACTAAGTAAATAACTATATGGCAGAAATTAAACCCTCAGAAGTAACCTCCATATTGCGTCAGCAGTTGCAGAACTTCGACCTTAAAGCCGAAATGGAAGAAACCGGCACCGTTCTCCTCGTGGGCGACGGCATTGCTCGTGTTTACGGACTGCACAACGTAAGATCAGGCGAATTAGTAACATTTGATACCAAAGTCGGCGGCGAATCCGTTACGGGCATCGCCCTCAACTTGGAAGAAGACAACGTCGGTGTCGTTCTCCTCGGTGACTCCAAAAACTTGAACGAAGGCGACATTTGCAAACGTACGGGTCGTATCGCCTCCATCCGCGTAGGCGAAGGCCTTCTTGGTCGTGTCATCAACACTTTGGGCGAACCTATCGATGGCAAAGGTCCGATTGAAGGCGACCTCTACGAAATGCCTATCGAACGCAAGGCTCCGGGCGTCATCTTCCGTCAACCCGTAAAACAGCCTCTTCAAACCGGACTTAAAGCTGTTGACGCCATGATACCTATCGGCCGCGGACAGCGTGAGTTAATTATTGGCGACCGCCAGACAGGTAAGACTGCTATCGCCATCGACACTATCATCAACCAAAAGGAATTTTACGAACAAGGCAAACCCGTTTACTGTATTTATGTGGCTGTTGGCCAAAAGGGTTCATCTGTAGCTGCTTTGGTTAAGACCCTCACCGAAAGAGGTGCAATGCCTTACACCATCGTCGTAACCGCTACCGCTTCCGATGCCGCAGCTATGCAGTTCTACGCTCCTTTCGCAGGTGCCGCTATTGGTGAGTTCTTCCGCGACACCGGCCGCGACGCTCTCATCATCTATGATGACTTGTCCAAACAAGCTGTCGCCTATCGTGAAGTCTCCCTGTTGCTCCGTCGTCCACCTGGACGTGAAGCATACCCTGGCGACGTATTCTATTTGCACTCCAGACTTTTGGAAAGAGCAGCTAAGATCATCGAATCCAACGAGATCGCTTCTCAAATGAACGACCTTCCAGAATCTTTGAAACCGATTGTTAAAGGTGGTGGTTCCTTAACCGCACTTCCTATCATCGAAACACAAGCAGGCGACGTTTCCGCATATATTCCAACCAACGTAATTTCCATTACCGATGGTCAAATATTCTTGGAAACCTCCCTGTTCAATGCTGGTGTGCGTCCCGCTATCAACGTCGGCATCTCCGTATCCCGCGTCGGTGGTAACGCTCAAATCAAATCAATGAAGAAGGTCGCTGGTACTTTGAAACTCGACCAGGCACAATACCGCGAAATGGAATCCTTTGCAAAATTCGGTTCCGACGTGGACGCTGCCACACAATATGTGTTGGACAAAGGTGCCCGCAATGTGGAAATTTTGAAACAGCCGCAATACACACCGTATAAAGTGGAAGAGCAGATTGCCATCATCTTCTGCGGTTCTCGCGGCTTACTCCAGAACATTCCTATCAGCAACATCCGCAACTTCGAAACGGAATTCATCCACTACATGCATGAAAACCACCAAGATGTCCTCGACACCTTGAATTCAGGCAAAATCGATGATGATGTAATGAAAAAATTGCAAGATGCTTGCGCCGAAGTTTCTAAGAAATATGTAACGAAATAATTATGGGAAACCTTAAAGAGATACGAACCCGCATCACCTCCATCGAATCCACCCAAAAGATCACGAGTTCTATGAAGTTGGTGTCCGCAGCAAAACTGAGACGTGCACAAACATCCATTCAATACCTGCGCCCCTACTCTGAAAAACTCAACGAAATCTTGGGAGACCTCTCCAGCAGTGCTGAATCCATGGAGGAAATGCCCCTGTTCGAAAAAAGAAACCCAGAAAAAGTTGTCTTGTTGGTCATCACCTCCAACAAAGGACTTTGCGGTGCATTCAATGCCAATGTCGTCAAAGCCGTCAACCACTTAGTGGAAGAGCAATATGCTGAACAGCATAAGTCCGGCAATGTCAAATTGATTTGCATCGGCAAAAAAGGCAACGAGCAACTGAGCAAAGTCTATCCCGTGATTCAATACAATGAATCCCTGTTAGACAACCCAGACTTTTCTGAGATTGCCAAAATCGGAGAATTCCTAACCCAAGGGTTCATCAAACACGAAATCGACAAAGTTGATGTGGTTTACAACCAATTCATCAACGCTGCGACCCAACGCGTAACCGTTGAGAACTTCCTGCCGATTTCCAATTTGGATGCGCAAAGCAACGAATCCCAGGAGAAACACGACTACATCATTGAACCGTCTCCTGAAGAAGTTTTGGAAGAACTGATTCCGAAGATTATGAAGACGCAATTATACAAAACCCTTTGCGACTCCATCGCTTCCGAACATGGTGCCCGCATGATTTCCATGACCAAAGCTACTGACAACGCCACGGAAATCCTCCGCGATCTCAAACTCAAGTACAACAACGCCCGCCAATCTTCCATCACCAACGAACTCATCGAGATCGTCAGCGGTGCTGAAGCACTCAAAGGCTAATCTTGAAAATCCTACCATTATATATTATAAAGCCGTTGCTTACCGCAACGGCTTTTTTTATGATTGCGCCGAAGCTCACCCCTTGCTGTCACCGCCTATCGGAGAAACGAACCTCGGAAAATCAGAATCGAATAAGCCCTACGGTCTATGCCATAGAGGACCGCGGCAGCGATTGGAACCCATTTACTTGCGTGCGTAGGATAATGAATAATGAGTGCATGGTGGGTGGGAGCAAGTTAGGGTGAAAAGCGCGACGGCACAGCGTGGAAAAGGTGCGTGGACGGTGCCGGGCCGCCCAAATCATAAAAAAAATAAATCGGGTTTTGCATATAGTTTCTTTTATACCTCTCGCATAATTTTAACAAAATTATGTTAAAGTTATTTTTTTGTTAATATTTTACAATAAAACAAAACAGTATTCGTTATCATACTATAACCAAAAAAACACAAAAGCATGAGAGGAATCGTGAAGAACCAACTAAACAAAAGGGGATACTGTATAATAAGTCTGACTGTCTTTGCTCTGTTTTGG
This sequence comes from Bacteroidales bacterium, assembly GCA_024400815.1. Taxonomy (GTDB): domain Bacteria; phylum Bacteroidota; class Bacteroidia; order Bacteroidales; family WCHB1-69; genus F23-D06. The sequence goes on from JAKSMD010000074.1 coordinate 7,416, forward strand.
ATGCGAAATCCCATCCAAGCGCAAATAGGGCTCACCGACTTCCAGTTGTTAGAACAGAGTCGGAATCATCCCGCAGCAGCAGTCATGTTAACATCAACCAACTTCAGCGGTACTTTCCGAAACGATTTCTGCATGCAAGAGATGATGTACAAAGAAGTTCGCTGCAACATCATCAAAAATGCAAACGCAGTAATGCTCACGGCATCGCACTATGGATTTTCTCATTATGGAGACCTACCCGTAGCCATTGGGTATGGCCGGCAATTTGGCGACAGGATATCCATTGCACTCCGTGGATTTTATTTAATGAACCACGCCACGCACTATCCTTCGCGGCATTCTTGCACTATTGACATTTCAGCATTTTATCAAATATCCGCAAAAAGTTCGTTGGCCATTACGGTTTACAATCCCATCCGCATGAAATACGAGATTGTCGGAGAGTGTCTCATCCCCATGCAATTCAAGCTGGATTTCTGCTACCAGTCAGGCGACAAACTTTGCGCCCATATCCATGTATACAAAACGATTCCTGGCGAGTTAGATATAGGCGCAAAGTTGGATTATCATCCTATCAAAAATCTATTTCTAAACCTCGATTGCACCAGCACGCATGTGGGAGTGGGCATTCATGTACCTTGCCGCAAATTTCTTTTTAGCGTACAAACGGCCTGGTTTTATCGCATCAGCATTTCGCCCGGATGCGACATTCATTTTATCTTGTGAAAAATTAGCAACATGAAACACAAAATACCTTTTTTTCTTGTAGGGATCATCATTCCGATATTATCCATTGGTCAGGTGGACAGTCTCATTCCAACTGAACAGGTTATTGATGCATTAGAAAACATCCTTGATCAAAATGAAGAAATCATCCTATCGGAAGATGTATTAGAAGAGTTATCCGAAATAACCAACGACACAACACCCAACTTAAACGCCCTGAGTTATGAAGTTGCCGTTCGCAAATTGCATTTTAGCGACTACCAATATTATCAATTGCAATTGTACATTGAAAACTACGGTCAACTCGCCAGCATTTACGAATTGGAGGCCATTGACGGATTTAGCGTTGCTGACAGAGAGCGCATAGCAAAGATGGTTTGCGTAGCACCCGTTCCCACCAAGCAGGAATTCTTCAAAGATTTTTTTTATTTGTGTCAATCCAATCTATTTATCAGATACGGTCAGATAATAGAACATCAGGCGGGATACGACACAACACGAAACAACCACTATGCGGGTTCTCCAGCACACACTTGTTTTCGTTTCAATTTTGAGACGCAAGACAAACTTTTCATCAAAATTTCGGGCGAAAAAGATGCGGGCGAACAATTTTTCAAAGGCGAGCAACGATATGGATTTGATTTTTATGCAGGTTCTATCAGTATCAAAAAGATGGGACTTGTGCAAGCGGCAGTTATTGGAGATTATCGCCTCAATTTTGGGCAAGGGCTCATCTTAGGTTCATCGCTACTTTCTGGCAAAGGTGGCGACCCTGGCAGTATCCGACGATTCAGCACAGGCATTCGGGCTATTGCGCCTACTAACGAGGGAGACTTTCTACGAGGTGCGGCCCTCACGATAGGGAATGCCCAATGCCAAGGAAGTTACTTTGTGGGGCGTCATTTTGGAAGCACGCAAAACGCCACCGGGCTTGATTTTTCATACCGAAATGCCGTATTCAAAATTGGCCTGCGCGCTATCGGATTCAGTGTATCTGACACTGCCCTATCGTCCGTATCCGAACGATGGCGGAGTTCTTTTCTTCCTACAGAATTCAACTTTTCTGTTGACTACCAAGCCATCATCAAACAATTTCTGCTCTTTGGAGAAATGGCGGTCACAGCAAGCGGCAAAATCGGATGCATCCAAACCCTATTGTTCAATCCAACCCCAACCAGCAAATTAGCTATCGTACTAAGGCATTACGATCGTGATTTTCGTTCACCCTTAGGCAGTCCATTCGGAAACAACTCTCAAAATTGCGGCGAAAGTGGAATATACTTGTCCAGCAGCCACATCCTCAACCGCAAATTACAGTTGCTTTTCTATTTCGACTACGACCATCTGCATGGTTTGAGTTATCGAACCGATGCTCCCATTCCCATTATGGAGTTTGGAGGACAATTGCAATATGGAATCAATCGGAACAGCCAATTGACGTTACAATATCGTTGGCGCAGCAAACCCGAAAACCAAAGTAACTGTTCCTATTATAAGATCTTGCAAGAACACCATCGGCACAAATGTCGTTTGCAATGGATCAATCATCCCTATCCATTCTTAACTTTAAAGACGGAAATCAATTGGCAATTAAATCACTATCCAATGCAAAAGGCACATTATCAAGGACTCTTATTGTATCAAGATGCGGCCATTCAAATATCCAAACCAGATATAGTCCTGCACTTACGGATTGCCTATTTTGACACAGACAGATACGACGAACGATTGTATGCTTACGAAGACGACTTGTATTATGCCTTTACAATAGGTTCTTATTATTACAAGGGCATTCGAGGATATATTGTCTTCCGTTACAAGCACAAATGGCTCAGTGCTTGGTTACGGTTGGCGCAGACCTATTACATCGACAGAACGACTATCAGCAGCGGACTGACTGAGATACAGCGGCCGCATAAAACAGAAATCAAATTGCAAACCATGTTCAGTTTCTAAAAAATCAGCGCGTCTTTTCGCAAAGGAGATACAACTTATACAGATCCAGAGCCCGCATATTATAATGTTTCAAAATCAACTTTCTCAATAGCGATTTATGCAAACGCAGTCCCCAATGGACCAACGACAACAGATGTTTGCGTTGACAGCGATAATACGTCGTGAGCAGTTTGCTATTTTGGATAAAATGTTCAGACACTTT